>CAYSYT010000023.1:0-24713 GCA_964435195.1 uncultured Christensenella sp.
CCTTCACGGACTCGAACCGCGGACCAATCGGTTATGAGCCGACCGCTCTAACCAACTGAGCTAAAGGCCCTTGTCTGTTTACTTGGTCGGGGTGAAGAGACTCGAACTCCCGACCCCATGGTCCCAAACCACGTGCGCTACCAACTGCGCTACACCCCGTTTCTCTACGACGCCTTAATATACTATAATAAATCCGAGAAATTGTCAAACAAAAATCACTACTTTTCGTAAATTTTTTTAATTATTTTTTCCGTGGTATTTTTTTGTGTTTATGACAAAATTTTCCTTTTATTTTCATAATATTTCATTTTTCTTTTTTTTCGTTGTGATATATTATTTTCGTAAATTTTTAGGAGTAGTTATGGAAATTAAATACGTGAAATCTGACGATAAGTTGACTTTTTATATTTACGGTGAACTTGACGAACATTCTTCGTGTAATGCAAAAAACATATTGGATAAAGTAATAAATGAAAATTTAAATACCGCACGTGTAATCTTTGACCTTTCGGGATTGTCTTTTATGGATAGTACGGGCGTAGGTTTATTAATCGGCAGATACAAAAAGTTAAAGCAATTTAACGTTGCTTCTTACATAACAGGGGCTTCCGTTTCGGCTGAAAAAGTTATAGAACTTGCAGGCTTATATAGAATTATGCCAAAATTTTAACAGGAGAATAGTATGAATTATAAAAATGATATGATAATAGAGTTTTCCGCCGTTTCCGAAAACGAATCGTTTGCAAGAAACGTTGCCGCGTGTTTCGCGCTTAATCTTAATCCGAGCGTTGCCGAAATTACGGACATAAAAACTGCAGTAAGCGAAGCCGTTACGAATTCGATTGTACACGGTTACCCTGACGGCGTAGGTAAAATTTTAATGGAAATATCTTTGGACGGACAAATTATACATATAAATATATTCGATAACGGAGTCGGTATAGAAAATCTCGAAGAGGCGCTCGAACCTTTTTACACTACGCGTCCCGAAGAAGAAAGGGCGGGAATGGGTTTTACGATTATGAAAAGTTTTATGGATAACGTAGTCGTGAAATCCGATAAAGGAAAAGGAACGAAAGTTTATATGTCAAAAACGCTTAAAACCGACTGTCAAGGGGAGAAATGTTAAGCAATGATGAAATACTCGACTACATAAGAAAAGCAAAACAAGGCGACGAAAACGCAAAAGAAACGATATTTCAAAATAACGCGCCGTTGATTAAAAGTATCGTTAAAAGATTCAAGAATAAAGGCGTTGAATACGACGATTTATTTCAAATAGCAAGTATAGGTTTTTTAAAAGCGGTAAATAATTTCGACGAGTCTTTCGGCGTTAAATTTTCGACTTATACCGTACCTATGATTATTGGTGAGATAAAACGTTATATAAGGGATAACGGCGCGATAAAGGTTTCTCGGACGTTAAAAATTCTTGCAAATAAAATAAATAAATATATTGACGAATTTCAATCTGAAAACGGTGAATCGCCTTCGATAGAAGTTATTGCCGAAAAATTCGAGATAAGTTCCGAAGAAGTGGTTATTGCTTTGGATAGCGCAAAAATGCCTCTGTCCATTTACGATAAGTTTGACGATGAAGACGACGGGCAAGAACTTATCGAAAAAATTCCGTACGTTGATAACGAAGAAACGATGATAACTAAAATTCATATATCGAACATTATCGAACAACTCGAAGAACGAGAAAAAAAGATAATAATATTAAGATATTTTAGAGATAAAACACAAAGCGAAATTGCCGAAACTTTGGGTGTTTCGCAGGTGCAGGTTTCAAGGTTGGAAAATAAAATAATCGATAAAATACGGCTAAAATTTTAGCCGTATTTTCGTATATAAAGTTTTTTTTAACTCATAATATTTTTTAAATGAGAAAACCCGAAAAATTCGAATATATGAAAAATTCCGACGAAAGAGAAACTTTAAAAAAAGACTTTATCAAAAAGGAATTGAAAAATGAAAACTGCGGAAACGTGTAAAAACAAAAATTATCTTCAATATGTTCATTTAACTTCGCCTAAAACAAACGAAAAACGTTCGCTTCTTCGCGCCTTTTTCGTAGGCGGAATTATTTGCTGTATCGGTCAAGGAATAAGATACGGGTTAGAATTCGGATTCGATTTAGGTGGGGACGAGTTGTCTTCATACGTATCGATGATTTTAATTTTTTTAGGTTCGTTGTTGACGGGATTAGGCGTTTACGATAGAATAGGTAAATTTGCCGGAGGAGGTTCAATAGTCCCTATCACGGGGTTTGCGAACTCCGTAGTTTCTCCTGCGATGGAATTTAAAACCGAAGGTTATATTTACGGGCTTGCCGCAAAAATGTTCGTTATTGCCGGACCGATTATTGTTTTCGGTATTGCAAGCAGCGTTTTGGTAGGATTAATTTATTACGTAATATATATATTTATTTAAGGAGCGGATGTGCAGACTGTATTTTTCAAAAACGAACCGAGAATTATAGCAACTTCTTCTATTGCGGGACCGAAAGAAAGTAACGGAAGCATTTCCGATTATATAGAAACGAAGTTAAACGACGATATGTACGGAGAAAAAACTTTTGAAAAAGCCGAAACGAAAATGCTTTTCAAAGTTTTTGAAAAAACAATGTTTAACGCAAATAAAACGCCAAACGATATCGACGTGATAATTGCGGGTGATTTGCTTAATCAAATAATTTCCGCCACGTTTGCCAGTAGAAACTTTTCTTGTGGTTTTTTAGGCGTTTATAATGCTTGCGCGACCTTTACGGAAGCTTTGACGTTAGGTGCAACTTTGGTTGACGGCGGTTACTATAATAATATTTTATGCGGAACGAGCAGCCATTTTTCTTCTGCCGAGAGGCAATACAGATATCCTTTGGAGTTGGGGTGTACGAGACCGCCTTTGTCGCAATGGACCGTTACAGGCGGAGGAGCATCGCTTATAGCAAAAGAAGGTCGCGGTGTAAAAATAGCTAATGCAACGATAGGGAAAGTTATCGATTACGGCGTTACCGATACCAACAATATGGGTGCGGCAATGGCGCCTGCCGCTGCCGATACGCTTGTTACTCATTTTAAGGAAACCGGGTTTAATCCCGAATATTACGATTTAATCGTAAGCGGAGATTTAGGCGTTTTCGGTTCGAGAATTTTAAAAGATTTAGTTTGGGAAAAGGGTTTCGATATAGAAAAACAACACGTTGATTGCGGTGAATTGGTTTATAATATCTGCGAACAAGAATATCAAGGTGCGAGCGGAGCGGGGTGTAGTTCGTTAGTATTTAACTCGTATTTGTTTAAAAAAATGTCTGAAAGAAAATTGAAAAGAATTCTTCTTATGGCGACGGGGGCGTTATTGTCTTCGCTGTCATCACAACAGGGTGAAAGTATTCCCGGAATCGCACACGCGGTATGTTTGGAGGTGTGAAATGGAAATTCTTTTAATGTTCTTAAAAGTTTTTGCGGTAGGCGGAACGATTTGCGTAATCGCGCAATTGCTGATAAATTATACTAAAATTACATCGGGGAAAATATTAGTTTATTTTCTTTTGTCAGGCGTTGTTTTACAGTCGTTAGGTTTATATCAATATTTAGTTGATTTTGCAGGGGCGGGTGCGACCGTGCCTATATCGGGTTTTGGTTACCTCCTTGCGAACGGGGCTATGAAAGGTGCAAAGGAAAGTCTTTTTAAGGCTTTAACGGGCGGAATAACCGCCGCAGGCATGGGGATTACATCCGCAATAGTGTTCGGTTATTTATTTGCTT
The DNA here is from genome assembly GCA_964435195.1 of uncultured Christensenella sp. Lineage (GTDB taxonomy): Bacteria > Bacillota > Clostridia > Christensenellales > Borkfalkiaceae > UBA1259. The sequence goes on from CAYSYT010000023.1 coordinate 3,771, forward strand.
TAATATTCAGTTCGAGGTCTAAAAAGAATTAAATATAAATATATTTATAATATGATTGAATGTTATGATAAAAACGTATGGTACGTTAAAAAAAGGCGAAAAAAAAGTGTAAAATTTTTCGTCTTTTTTTTCACCGTAATTTTTATCGTTTGTCTTTTTGTTTCTTATCGTTATTTAGTAACCGATAACGTAATAGGTATATGTTCCGATTACGTTTACAGGTATTCGACGGAATCGGTTAATAAGGCGGTAATGCAATCGTTAAACGATAATGTTAAATATAGTAATTTAGTTACGGTTGAAAAGAATTCGTCCGGCGATATTGTTTTAATGACGACAGATTCTTTAAAAGTGAACTCAATCAATCGCGAAATTGCTTTATCGACGCACGAAATTTTGCTTGATAAATTAAAAGACGGCGTTGAAATTCCTTTAATGGCTTTTTTCGGTGTTGAATTTTTATCGGGTTACGGAACGCCGATTAAATTAAAAACGACTTCCGTGTCGGACGTGGTTTGTGAGTTTGTTTCAAAATTTGAGTCGGTAGGAATAAATCAGACTTTACATTCTATCTATATAGACGTGGTAAGTACGGTAAATATAGAAATACCGCTTAATAAAAGGGTTGAAAAGTGTAAGACTTCCGTTTTGGTTTGCGAATCGGTTTTGGTGGGAAAGGTTCCCGAAGTATATTTAAAAGGTAACTTGTTTTCTTAATAGCGTAAATGTTTACGTAAGTTCTTGACAAATCGGTAGAAAAATATTATAATTCTATCGTTAGTTTTAAATACGTTGATGAAGACAGACGTGCTTTTATGCGTTTTCAGAGAGAAAATCGTTTTGCTGTAAGATTTTTATTCGCTCGGGTGCGTTATTCACTTCGGAGTTGCGTTCTGAACTTACAGTAGGAAACGTCGGTTGATTCCCGTTAAAGAATAATTAAGGTTTATTTATAAACGAATTTAGGTGGTACCGTGTTTTAAGACACCCTATATTTTAGGGTTGTCTTTTTATTTTAGGAGGCATTATGCAGGAAAAATTTGAAGAACTGAAAGCAAGGGCTAAACAGGAACTCGGCAAAGTATCTTTAAGCAGGGCGCTTGTCGAATTAAAGGCAAAGTTTTTAGGTAAAAACGGGGAAGTTACGGCGTTGCTTCGCGGCTTAAAAGACGTTCCCGCCGAAAAACGTTCGTCCTTCGGAAAAATGATTAACGACTTGAAAGTCGAAATCAATTCTTATTTTGAAGAAAAAGAAAAAGTTATTAAAGAAAAAGAATTGAACGAACGGTTTGAAAAAGAAAAAGTGGATATTACCTTGCCCGGCAAAATTCAACAATCGGGAAGTATTCATCCTTTGAATATTGTAAAAAACCAAATCTTAGACGCGTTTTGCGGAATGGGGTTTGAAATTTTCGAAGGGCCTGAAATTGATAACGATTATTATTGTTTTCAAGCGTTGAATATTCCGAAAGATCACCCTGCAAGGGATATGCAGGATACTTTTTATTTTACGGATAATATATTACTTCGTCCGCATACTTCTCCCGGTCAAGTCAGAACTATGGAAAACAAAAAACCTCCAATAAAAATTTTGAGTCCGGGAAGAGTTTATAGGGCCGATGACGATGCTTCTCATTCACCGATGTTTCATCAAATTGAAGGACTTGTTGTCGATAAAGGCGTATCTTTATGTGATTTGCAAGGTTTACTTGACGAATTTGTTAAAATTATGTTTGACGATAATACTAAAACGCGTTTCCGTCCTTCATATTTTCCGTTTACCGAACCAAGCGTCGAAGTTGACGTTACTTGTTGTAAATGTCACGGTAAAGGTTGCAGTTTGTGTAAAGGCACGGGTTGGATAGAAATTTTAGGCGCAGGCGTTGTTAATAAAAAGGTTTTAGAAATGAGCGGTATAGATTCTAACGTTTATTCTGGACTTGCCTTCGGAATGGGAATTGAAAGAATTACAATGATTAAATACGGTATTTCCGATATAAGAACGTTCTTTGAAAGTAACGTTAAATTCTTAAAACAGTTCAATAGGAGATAATAATATGAAAGTACCTTTTTCTTGGTTAAAAGATTACGTTGAGATAGATTGTACTGCCGAAGAATTAGAAACGAAATTGTTTTCTTGCGGTTTTGAAGTTGAAGAAATGATTTACGTCGGTAAAAATATCGACAAAATCGTTACTTGCAAAATTCTCGAAATCGAAAAACATCCAAACGCTGATAAACTTTCCGTTACGCAAATTGATGCTGGTGAATACGGAAAATTACAAATAATAACGGCAGCGACTAATATTTTCGTAGGCGCACTTGTTCCCGTTGCGTTAAACGGGGCGACGCTTGCATCGGGAGATAAAATAAAAACGGGCAATTTGCGCGGACTTCCGTCGTACGGAATGTTTTGTAGCGGTGAAGAACTCGGCATAGACGACGATTGGTACGAAGGTGCGTCGGTTAACGGAATTTTAATATTGAAAGAAGATTATCCTTTGGGCGCGTCTATTAAAGAATTACTTGATTTAGAGGACGTTATATTTGACATAAACGTAACCGCAAATCGTCCTGATTGTCAATCTATTTTGGGTATAGCGCGCGAAGTTTCGGCGGTGCTTGGTAAACCGCTAAAAGCCCCTGATTTGTCTTTTGAAAGTTGCGCTTTTTCTACAACCGAAACCGTTAAAGTCGAAAATTCGGCTACCGATTTATGCCCCCGATATATTTCTCATTACGTGAAAGACGTTAAAATCGAAAATTCTCCCGCTTGGCTTAAAAGAAGACTTTCGAGAATGGGAATACGTTCCATCAATAACGTGGTTGATATAACGAATTTTGTTTTGCTTGAAATAGGACAACCTATGCACGCTTTTGATTTGAACGATTTATCGGGTAACGAAATAATAGTCAGAAGGGCTCTTGACGGAGAAAAAATCGTTACGCTCGATGAAAAAGAATTTTCACTTAATAGTGATAATTTGGTCATTTGCGATGCTGAAAAACCCGTTGCCATTGCCGGCGTTATGGGTGGATTGAACAGTGAAATAAAAGGCACTACGAAAGAAATATTATTTGAGTCCGCAAAATTCGCACGCGACAATATTAGAAAAACTTCGAGAACGTTGGGACAGCGTACCGACGCTTCGTCGAGATATGAAAAAGGTGTTGACGCTTATACTACCGAAATAGGTATGAAGCGTGCGCTTCACTTGATAAATAAGCTTGGTTGCGGTAAAATTGCCGCCGATTGTTACGATTTGTGCAGTGTTTCGCTTAACGAAAAAGTTATCGATACAACCATTGAAAAAGTAAACGGTGTTCTCGGTATAACCGTTCCTACGGATACGATTAAAAATATTCTCGAAAAATTGAATTTTAAGGTAAATATCGACGGCGATAAATTATCTGTTACCGTTCCGCTTTATCGTGAAGACGTTGACGATTACCCCGATATTGCCGAGGAAATTATAAGGGAATATGGTTATGACCATATTCAACCGAGTTTGTTAAAGACTTCGGCTATAACAAACGGCGGAAGAAACGAAAATCAAACCATCGTTGAAAATTTAAAAAATTTACTTGTAGGTTACGGATTTAACGAAATTATAACTTATTCTTTCGTATCTGAAAAAGAATACGATTTGTTCGACATAGAGAAAAACGACGAAACTCTCATTAAAATATTAAACCCGATCGGGGAAGATATGTCCGTTATGAGGACGTCGTTATTACCGTCAATCGTTAGGGCTGTATGCTATAATTTAAATCGCAAAAATTTTGACGGTAGACTGTTTGAATTTGCGAAAGTTTATAACGCCGATAAAATTCCTTTGGAAAAGTTGCCGAAAGAATCTAACGTGCTTTCCGTCGCTCTTTTCGGTACGGAAGAGGATTTCTTTACGGCAAAAGGCGTCGTTCAGGGAATTTTGGATAATTTCTGTAACGGAGTTGAAGTTTCTTATTTGCCGTGTGATTTAAAGCGTATGCATCCTACGCGTTCTGCAAACGTATTTATCGGAGATAAAAACATAGGTTATTTCGGACAATTAAATCCGATACTTTGCGATAAACTCGATATTGATAAACCCGTATTCGTCGGGGAAATATATTACGACGTTCTCCGTGAGTTTTTTGTTTCTAAAATTATTTTTAAACCGATATCGAAATTTCCGTCCGTCGAACGTGATATAGCGTTTATTATCGACGACACCGTATCTTGTGCTGAGGTTACTAAATGTATAAAACAATCTGCCGGTAAACATCTTGAAAGCTTAAAACTTTTTGATATCTATAAGGGCGCGCAAATTGGTGACGGAAAGAAAAGTATGGCGTTCAACTTGTTGTTCGTTTCCAACGAGCGCACTTTAAACGTCGAAGAAATAGACGGTACCGTTAAGAAAATATTAAAGAGATTAAAAGAAAATTTTGACGCGGAATTAAGATAGAGTATTATGATTTCGGCGAAAACCTTAAAAGCAATCGAATACGACAAGATAATGCAAAAAGTCAGCGATTACGCCGTACTTGGATTATCAAAAGAACGTTTGTTGTCGTTTGCGCCCGTTTCGGAGTTATCCGAAGCGGAATTTTTGCTTGAACAAACCAAAGAGGCTGTTGCGCTTTTATATAAATACAACGTTTCCGGCGTATATTTTTTTGACGACGTAAGCGAGGAATTGCAGCGCGTAGACAAGGGCGGAATTCTTAACAACGCCGAACTTATTAAGGTCGCTCAAAATTTGAAAAGCGCAAGGTTGCTTCGTTTCGGAATACTTTCGGTTAAGGACGATAATATTAAAATTTTAACCGAGGTCGCAGGTAGGCTTTTCACAAATCAGAACTTCGAAGACGAAATTTCTTCTAAAATTATATCGGAAGACGAAATAAGCGATAACGCTTCGCCGAAATTGTATTCGATCAGAAAAGAGATTAGAAATATTAACGCTCGTATTCGCGAACAACTTAATTCTTATATGCGCGGGAATATGAGTAAATATTTGCAAGACGGCGTAGTTACTATGCGCGGCGATAGATATGTAATCCCTGTAAAAAGCGAATATCGGAGCTCGGTTAAAGGATTTGTTCACGATAGGTCGTCTTCCGGCGCTACCGTTTTTATCGAACCCGAACAGGTAATTGAATTAAATAACGATTTAAAAAGCGCAATGATGGACGAGGCGGTTGAGATTAGAAGAATTTTAGCAGAATTATCTGCGAAAGTTTCAACTATGTCTGCGGCGATAGGTTACAACGCACAAAATATATCGGAAATTGACGTTTGTTTTGCAAAGGCAACTTATTCATTCAAATTAAAGTGTACATATCCTAATCTTAACGATAGGGGCGTTGTTAAAATTGTTAACGGAAGACATCCGCTTATAGCACAAAATTCAGTCGTTCCCGTTTCGGTTGAATTGGGTGAGAATTATAATTTTTTGTTGATTACGGGTCCTAATACGGGCGGTAAAACGGTCACGTTAAAGTTGACGGGGTTATTAACTTTAATGGCGATGAGCGGTTTATATATACCTGCTTCCGACAATTCCGAAATTTCCGTTTTTAACGGTATATATTGTGATATAGGCGACGAGCAAAGTATCGAACAAAATTTATCGACTTTTTCATCTCATATTAACAATATCAAAAATATAATAGAAAGCATTGACGGAAAAAGTTTGATTTTACTTGACGAAATCGGCGCCGGGACTGACCCCGATGAGGGGAGTGCGCTCGCGCTTGCTTTAATTGAAAGACTTTTAACACTTAATTGTTTTGGTATAATAACCACGCACTATTCACGCTTAAAAGAATACGCAGCGCAAAGCGATTGTATTGAAAACGCTTCAATGGAATTCGATTCTCATTCCTTAAAGCCGGTTTATAAGTTAAATATAGGAATCCCCGGCAGTTCGAATGCTATCGATATTGCAAAAACTTTGGGACTCGAAGCGGAAATAATTGCTAATGCGAATTCATATTTGTCTAACGATAAAATAAATTTCGAAAACGTCTTGAAAAAAGCGGAGGAAAGTCGTAGGACTGCCGAACGTGCCGTCGCCGAGGCGGAAAGATTAAAAGAAGAAAAACAAGCCGAGTTAATTAAAATTCAAGCGGAAAGAGAAAAAATCGAAAAAGAAAGGGAAAAAATTTATAACACGGCAAAACAAGAAACTAAACGCATCGTTGCCGACAAACTTATCGAGGCGGAAGAAATTATTGCCGAATTAAAATCCATTCTAAAAAAAGTCGGACTTGAAAGTAAAGAAATATTCCGCGCGGGCGAACTAAGGAACAGGCTTAAAAACAGTAGATTTTTAAGTGTTGAAACCGACTCTGAGCCGATAGAACTCGTTGAAGCGGGTGATTTACTTAAAGTCGGTTGTAAGGTTTACGTTAAATCGCTCGGCGCATATGCGGAAGTTTGTTCTATAAAAAAGAATAAAGGCGAAGCGGAAGTCGTTATCGGTAATATTAAGACAGTTGTTAAAATAAAGGACGTTTTCAATCCCGAACAGCCTGTAAAAACACAAGAAAAAATTAACGTTTCGAAAAGTAAATCATCAAATAATTCGCTGCCTAAAACAGAACTTAACGTTATAGGTAAAACGTCGTTAGAGGCGCTTGATGAGTTAGTTGGTTTTATTGACCAAGCGGTCGTTAACAATATCGAAGAAATTAAAGTTATACACGGTGTAGGAAAAGGCATATTGTTGAAAGAAATAAGAAATTATTTAAAAACTGACAAAAACGTTTTGGAATTTCGTCGAGGGAAATACGGCGAAGGGGAAAACGGCGTTACGATTATTAAATTAAAATAATTGTTTTTTTATCTTTTGTATGATAAAATAATTAAGTTATATTATTGTTTGGAGATAATGATGAGAGAAGTTTTTTACGAAGAGTCCGCAACGACTCAGAACGAAAAATCCGCCGCGCGGAAATATAATCTGTGTAAAATTTTATCGATTGTTTTTTACGTCGTTTCCGTTATTTATTTGTTTATTACAATTGACCAACTACCGGGAATTATAAAAGCGTTTCAGGAAAATCCGTATGCTTTATATATTATCTTGAATATTTTATATTTACTTCTTCCGTTTTTGATTTTTTTCTTTTCGGGTTTTTTTCTCGGAAAGTTGAAAAATAAATTTTACGTCGATTATGATTACACTTTTGTTTCGGGTTCGGTTAGAGTTTCAAAAGTAATAAAAAATTCCAAACGGAAATTTATTTTGAAATTCGATTACGACGCTATTGAAAAAATAGGGAATTACGGCAGCGATACTTACGATAAGTATGAAAAAACTCCCGGAATAAAGAAAATAATACTCACGTCAAATACGGAGCCTTCCGACGGTAAAGATTTTTACTATATCGTAGTTAACCATGAAGACGTAAAAAAATTGTTGATTTTCGAATGTTCGGAAATTTTTATAGTTAATATATTGAAATTTGCAAACAGACTTGTTATTGAAAAGGATTTTAAATGATATATTTTGACAACGCCGCCACAACCAAACCTTCTGTAAACGCATTGCAAACGGCTAATAAATTTAATACGGAAAATTTTTTCAATCCGTCAACCTTGTATATGGGCGGGCTTAATTCTTCAAAGGAAATTAAAAAAGCAAAAGAAAGCGTTTTGCGTAATTTAAGTGCGCTTAATTTTGACGTTTGCTTTACTTCTTGTGGTACGGAAAGCGATAATATGGCAGTGTTTTCGATAAAACGCGGGGTTATTGTTACCGATAAAGGCGAACACTCTGCCGTTTACAAAAGTTTTTTAGAGCAAAAGAACCGTAACGTTGCGGTTGAATTTATCGATTTAAACGCAGACGGAACGGTAAATACCGATAAATTATACTACTATATAAAAAACAATAAAGTTAATTTCGTTTCTATTGTTCACGTCAATAATGAAACTGGCGGAATAAACGATATAAATAAAATTGCCGAAGCCGTTAAAAATATTGATAGAAATATAATATTTCATTCCGACGGTGTTCAGGCGTACGGTAAATTGCCTTATAAACTTTCTAAAAATATTGATATGTATTCGATAAGCGCACATAAAATTAACGGCTTGAAGGGTGTCGGTGCGCTTATATATAAAAAAAATCTTAACGTTGCACCGTTGATTTTCGGTGGAGGACAGGAAAACGGTTTAAGAAGCGGTACGGAAAATCTTTTCGGGATAAAAGTTTTTGAATATGCGGGTATTGAGCATTATTCAAACTTAATCGAGAATTTTAACAAGGTAAGCGAAATAAAAAAATATATAAAAAACAATCTTGATAAAGAGTATTTTACCGTAATATCATCGGAAAATTCCACTCCGTATATTTTAACCGTATCGGCAAAAGGGCTTCGTGGCGAGGTTATTATGCATACCTTGGAAAACGACGGAATAATCATCGGTAACGGGTCGGCTTGTTCTTCTAAAAATCGTTTCAGTAGGGTGATTAAGGAATGCGGTTTTAAAAACGACGTGCTTGACGGAGTAATTCGATTAAGTTTTTCGCAAGACAATACTCAAGACGAGGCAGTAAAGGTCGTTAAAGCGTTAAACGATACGGCTAAAAAATTTAAAGGAATAATGAATTGATGAAAAACACCATAATTATCAGATATTGTGAAATACATTTAAAAGGTAAAAACAGAGGTTTTTTTGAAAAACTTTTAAAAGAAAATATCAAACGTTCGTTAAAAGATTTTGATTTTACTTTTACAGCAATGCATAGCAGATATCTTATTGAAAACTTTAACGAATCCGATTACGAACTAATTATAGACAAACTTCATAAAATTCCCGGTATACACACATATAGTAGGGCGTTAGTCGTGGATAACGATTTTGAAAAAATATTTGAAGCGGCGTCCGTTTTGTGTTCGGGACGTAAAGGTACGTTTAAGGTTGCAACTAACCGTGCCGATAAAACGTTTTCGCCGAATTCTATGGAAACTTCCATGCTTCTTGGCGGTAGATTGTTAGAAGTTTTTGACAAAAGCTTAAAAGTCGACGTAAAAAATCCTGATTTTACCGTTAACGTTGATATTAGGGAAGACGGTAAAACCTTTGTTTATACCGATATCGTTCATTGTTTGAGCGGAATGCCCGTTGGTTCTGCGGGAAAAGGTTTATTGCTTGTTTCGGGTGGAATTGACAGTCCCGTTGCCGGTTATATGATGGCAAAACGCGGAATGAAGATAGACTGTTTGCATTTTCACAGTTTTCCGTATACCGGAGAAGCTGCAAAAGAAAAGGTTATAGAGTTAACTCGAAAAATAGGCGAATATAACGGCGGAATAAATTTATGGGTAATTTCTTTTACGCATATTCAAGAAGAAATACATAAAAACTGCCCTGAGGAGTTTATGATTACTTTGATGCGTCGTTTTATGATGAGAATTGCAGAGCGTTTAGCAAAACAACAAAACGACCAAGCTATAATTACGGGTGAAAGTTTAGGACAGGTCGCCAGTCAAACCATAGAAAGTATAACTTCGTCAAATTCCGTAGTGACTATGCCTGTGTTAAGACCGCTTATTGCTTTTGACAAACTCGATATAATAGACGTTTCTAAAAAAATAGATACTTACGAAACTTCGATTCTTCCGTACGAAGACTGTTGTACGGTTTTTCTTCCTAAATTCCCGGCTATTAAACCTAATTTGGAAAAGGTAATAAAAGCCGAGAGTAAATTAGACGTCGAAGGCCTTATCGATGAAGCATTTAAAAACGTTGAAAAATTTGAATTATAACGCAAAATAAAATTCAAATTGCTAAAAAGTATTTTTATTGTCGTGTAAAATTTTAACACATTAGTGTTTTGTTTTAATTACGACAATTAAAATCGTCTTTCCACCAATCTTCGCCAGCGTAATGCGTTGGCGTTTTTATTTTCGGTAAAAACGTTTCATCTCCATCGATTATCGTATCGTCGTTTATAAAGTAGGGTATAACGGAGTAAATATAAGTTTTGTTTGCTATTAAATTGTTATCGATAAACTTGTTCGTTTTTTTACCATTAACAGAATCGTAAACTAATTGTTTTTTATTGTCAAACTGTCTGTATATCTTATAATCATAGTATTCTTTCACACATAATTGTATTGAAATTCCATTGCTATTTACTAACAATTCTACGTTATCGACTTTTGGTTTTGAAAAACGTTCCGAAACCGACGCGGGCTGATTGTTTTTTTTGAATAATTCATTTTTTGTGAATTTTTTTGGGGTGTATACGCTTGCTTTTTTTACGGTATGTTCTTCGTCGTAAACCGTCTTATCTATATTACATTCTATAACATTTTTACATTTATTAAAATCGTTCGGTTTTGTTTCTGTATATATTTTCTTCCACACGACGTCGCTAAAACTTGCCGGCAGAGAACCGCCTGTTACCGTGTTATCCATTAAAGAATTATCTTTGTTGCCGCACCAAAATCCTAAAATATAATCGCTTGTATAAGATACTGTATATGCATCGCTATTTCCGTTTTTGTTGCCGACGGTTCCCGTTTTTGCGTAAATATCGAAGTCGTTATATGAAAGTTTTTTTGCCGTGCCGTTTTTTACTGCGTTTTTCAACATATCGTTTAATATATAAATTGTATCGTCGTTAAATATTTTTTTTGAAATTTTTTTATTTTTATAAATCACGTTGCCGTTTTCGTCGGTTATTTTGTCAATGCAAGTAGGTTTTATATATAATCCTTCGTTTAAAAAAACCGTATACGCGGAAACGAGTTGAGATAATTTTGCTCCGTTTTCCGTTGCGCCTAAAGCAAGTGATAAGTTCTCGTCGTTTTTCGTTACCGGTATATCGGTTTTGTTTAGATAATTTAAGGCTTTTTCCGCACCAAGGCTGTTTAATATTTTTACTGCTGGTACGTTTAGACTTTTCGATAAAGCGTCTTTTACGGAAATATAGCCGTAATATTTGTCGTTATAATTAGAAGGTGAATAACCGTTAAAATTCGTTTTTTCGTCAAGAATTGCCGAACAAGAGTATATTACGTCGTTTTCGATTGCGGGGGCGTAAACGGCTAACGGTTTTAACGTAGAACCTAATTGCCTATAAATTTCTCCGCAAGTTGATTTGTACGAGACGTAATGACCGTTTTTGTCTATAATTAGCGAAGATTTATCGAAATTAAAATTCTCGTTATCGGATATGCAATTTTCTATTGTGTTTTGAATACTATTATTACAATAAGTAAATACTTTTATATTATTGCCGTCGATTCTTTTATCGTCTAAAATATTGTCTAATTCTTTTTTTGCCAAATAACAGTAATCGTATTTTCCGTATTCGTTTTTATCGTTTGTTTTAATATCGGTTTTAATGTTTTCATCGTATTCGTTTTGAGTAATATAGTTTTGTTTTAACATTTCGGTCAAAACAACGTTTTTTCTTTTATTACATTTTTCGGTATTCGTGAGAGGCGAATAGTTTGTCGGTGCTTTTATTATTCCGGCAAGCGTGGCACTTTCATTGATTGTTAATTCTTCGGGCTTTTTGTTAAAGTAGTACTTTGAAGCCGAGGTGATGCCGTAGCAGTTGTTTCCGAAATAAATTGTATTAAGATACTTTTCTAAAATTTCTTTTTTCGTATATTTTTTTTCAAGTTGTTTTGATAATTTTATCTCTAAAAATTTTCTTTTTAAGGTTTTTTCGTTGGAAAGATGCGTGTTTTTTATCAATTGTTGACTTATGGTCGATGCACCCTCCTTAAAAGAGAAAGATTTTAAATTATTGTAAAAAGCGCGTGCAAGTCCTCTGTAATCAACACCTTTGTGAGAGTAAAATCTTTTATCTTCGATTGCTATAAAGGCGTTAGTTACGTGCTTCGGGATTGCGTCGATATTTGTTAACGATACGTTGTTCGATTCTTCGTTCAATACGTTGCCTTCGTAATCCAAAAAGGTTATAGTTTTGTTAAAATCTACGAGTTTTGTTTTGTCTAAATTAACGTCGGAAGTAATAATTAAAGCGTAAAAAACAAACCCGATGATTAACGCAGTTACGACGGCAAATATGAGAAAAAAGATTTTAGATAACTTTTTCATACGTTTTTAGTATGTAAATTTAATTATAATATATTCTTAAAGTGTCGTTATAAATTGACAAATTCGATTAAATAAGTTATGATAATTAAGTATGGAAAATTTAGAGAAAAAATATTATATTGTTACTTACGGTTGCCAAATGAATCTTCACGAATCGGAAAAATTGGCGGGGATATTAACTTCTATGGGTTATAAACCCGCAAACGAGCAAGAAAAGGCAGACGTAATCGTGTTTAATACTTGTTGCATAAGAGAAAATGCCGAAGACCGCGCGGAAGGAAATATCGGTGCGTTAAAATCGCTTAAAAAGAAAAATAAAAATATTATAATAGCCGTTGGCGGCTGCATGACCCAACAAGACGGCTACGCGGAAATTCTTCGTCAGAAATTTCCTTTTATCGATATAATTTTCGGCACTCATAATCTCGAAAATTTTAAAGAATTGCTTCTTAAAAGGCTTTCGCAAAAAAAATCCGTAATCGATATATGTGAGCGAGAAACGGAAATAATCGAGGGCACGCCGAAAACAAGAACCAGTTACCCTAACGCATGGGTCAATATAATGTACGGTTGTAATAATTTTTGCACTTATTGTATAGTACCTTACGTTAGAGGGCGGGAGCGCAGCCGAAGAGCGGATGATATTGTTGCCGAATGTAAAGAGCTTATCGCCGCAGGCTATAAAGAAATTACTCTGTTAGGGCAAAACGTTAATTCGTACGGGAAAGATTTATCTTGTGGCGTCGATTTTGCGACTTTATTAAAAGAAGTTTGTAAAATCGACGGAAAGTTCAGACTTCGTTTTATGACTAATCATCCAAAAGATTTTTCGGAAGATTTGGTAAAAGTTATTAGTGAAAACGAAAAAATTTGTCGTTCGATTCATTTGCCCGTGCAATCAGGTTCGAATAATATTTTAAAAAAAATGAACAGACGTTATACCCGTGAAAATTATCTCGAAAAAATTCGTATTTTAAGAAATTATATTCCCGATGTCGCAATTACAACCGATATTATGATAGGGTTTCCGACCGAAACGAATAATGATTTCGAGGATACGTATTCTTTGATGAAAGAGGTTGAATTCTCCGGTGCGTTTACTTTCGTTTATTCCAAACGAAAAGGAACTCCTGCGGCGTCTATGGACGGGCAGGTTTCGGAAGAGGTCGGAAAAGAAAGAATAATGAAACTTATAAACTTACAAAATTCCGTTAATCGCCAAAAGTCAAAAACTTATAACGGTAAAACGGTTGAAATTCTATGCGAAGGATTTGACGATAAAAAGTCAATGTATTTAGGAAGAGATACTTATGGTCGAATGGCGTATTTTGCTTCCGATAAAAATGTTATCGGGAAGTTTGTAAACGTAAAAATTACAAAAACAGGCGGCATTTCGCTTATCGGAGAAATTGTTTAACAGGGGTAACGGTAATGGCTCTTTCACCAATGATGAAACATTATATTCAGATAAAAGAAAATTATAAAGACTGTATAGTTTTTTACAGGCTTGGCGATTTTTACGAAATGTTTTTTGACGACGCGGTTAAGACGTCGAAACTTCTTGATTTAACGCTTACGGGAAAAGATTGCGGACTTGAAGAGCGTGCGCCGATGTGCGGAATACCTTTTCATGCAGCCGATACGTATATTGCAAAACTCGTATCGCTTGGAGAAAAAGTAGCGATATGCGAACAATTAAACGAACCGTCGGGTAGGGAACTCGTTCAGCGTGACGTGATAAAAGTCGTTACGGCAGGAACGCTTACGAATACAGACTTAATAAACGATAAAAACAATAATTTTTTAGGTGCTGTTTTTGTCAAAAAAAACGATATTTCTTTTGCATGGGCAGACGTTACTACGGGTGAATTTTTTGTAAAATCTTTTACGGGAAACAACTCGGTGTCACGCGTTATCGATGCTCTCGTTCGCGTTTCTCCTGCGGAAATTATTGCTAATTGCGAAGCCGCCGATATGTTTAACGACTTACCGCTCGTAAAACACGGCGTTTTGCCGCATTTTAACGTTTATCTCGAAAGCGAATTTAATTACGATAACGCAAGAGAAGTTTTAATGCGTCAATTAAACGTTGTTTCTCTTGCGTCTTTCGGACTTGAAAACGATAAAATTTGCGTGTCGTCGGCGGGGGCGCTCGTTAGTTATTTGAAGCAAACTCAAAAACAGATTTTAAGAATAATCGATTCGATTAAGGTTGAAAACGACGACGATTATATGATGCTTGACGTAAACGCCATAAAAAATCTCGAACTAATAAAAACTCTTCGCGACGGTAAGAGGTACGGTTCGCTTTTATGGCTTCTCGATAAAACCAAAACGAGCATGGGGGCAAGAAAGCTTCAAAGTTGGATTCTTTCTCCGTTAGGGAGAAAAGAAGAAATAAATTATCGTTTAAACGGTGTTGAAAGTTTATTTAAAAATACGCTCGTCAGACAAAGTTTGTCAGAACTTTTGTCTTGCGTAAAAGATATAGGCAGACTTGCGGGGAAGATTTCAAATGGTAATTTGACGCCGAAGGATTGCATTGCTCTTAAAAATTCGTTAGAAGTTTTACCGAGTGTTAAATTTCAACTTTCCGGTATACAATCTGAATTTATAAACGATATAATTGCGGATTTGTCGGATTTTACCGATACGGTTAAACTTCTCGAAGCGGCGATAGATGAAAATGCGCCGATAAATTTAAAAGACGGCGGTTATATAAAAACAGGTTACAATTCAGAACTTGACGAATTGAGAAATTTTGCAAAAAACAGCAAACAACTTATAATAAATATCGAAAATCGCGAACGGGAAAAAACGGGTATTCGAAATCTTAAAATAGGTTACAACAGAGTATTCGGCTACTATATCGAAGTTACGAATTCGTTTAAGCATTTAGTTCCGTACGACTACGTGAGAAGGCAAACCTTGGTCGGTGCGGAAAGATATATCACCGAAGAGTTAAAAGACGTCGAAGTTAAAATTCTTTCGGGTGAGGAAAAATCATTGAAACTCGAAAACGACTTGTTTAACGACGTAAAAGAATTTCTTTACGGTAAAATAGACCAATTAAAAATAACTTCCGAAGCCGTATCGAATCTTGACGTTTTAATTTCGCTTGCGACGGCAGCAAGAGAGAATAATTACGTTAAACCGACGATTGTCGATGACGGCGAATCGTTAAACATCGTTGACGGAAGGCATCCTGTCGTTGAATTGATTTCTAAACAAAGGTTTGTTCCGAATAGTTGTTTGCTTGATAATTTTTCTAACAGAACTATGATTATTACAGGCCCTAATATGGCGGGGAAAAGCACTTATATGCGACAAACTGCTTTGATAGTTTTAATGGCTCATATAGGTTCGTTCGTTCCTGCGGCTACTGCGGAAATACCGATTGTAGATAAGATTTTCACGAGAGTCGGAGCAAGCGATAATCTAATTTTGGACCAAAGTACTTTTATGGTCGAAATGACCGAAACCGCTAACATAATAAAAAACGCCACGTCTAAAAGTTTGCTGATTTTGGACGAAATCGGTAGAGGTACGAGTACTTTTGACGGGTTAAGCATTGCTTGGGCGGTCGTAGAGTATATAAATAATAATTTAAAAGCAAAAACGATGTTTGCAACCCATTATCATGAACTTACCGAGCTTGAAGGTGTTGTTGACGGTATTAAAAATTATAAAGTTGCCGTTAAAGAGATGCAGGGCGGTATAGTTTTTTTGAGAAAAATTATGCGCGGCGGTACGAATAAAAGTTTCGGTATAGAGGTCGCCGAGCTTGCAGGCGTTTCGAAAACCGTTACGGACAGAGCAAAATCAATTTTGAAAAAATTAGAAAAAAATAATTTGACCAAACCTGACGAAAAAGAAGTTGCTAAAAGCGAAATTCAAGCGTTGTCCGAAACCGAGCGAATAATTAGCGATTTGGATATGAATAATATTTCGCCTATGCAAGCGTTTGCGATATTAGGCGATTTACACGAAAAAATAACGAAGGATTGATTTGATGAGTAAAATTAACGTTTTAAGCAGTAAAGTTTATAACCGCATTGCTGCGGGTGAAGTTGTTGACCGCCCGTATTCTGTAGTAAAGGAACTTGTTGAAAATTCAATCGACGCAGGAGCAACTTCTATACTTGTTGAAATAGCCAACGGCGGTTTAGCGTCGGTGAGGGTTTCCGATAACGGCTGCGGCATTGAAAAAAACGATTTGAAAAAGGCTTTGCTTCCGCACGCAACAAGTAAAATATCTTCGATTAAAGATTTAGATAATATTGCTTCTCTAGGCTTTCGAGGCGAAGCTCTTGCGAGTATTGCAAGCGTTTCGAAAATAACAATCGTTTCCAAAACTAAGGAAGAGTCTATGGGCGGACAAATTTATTCCGAAGGCGGTGAAATCGCGGATGTAACAGATTGTGCATCGTCTGACGGAACGGAGATTACCGTTAAAAATTTGTTTTTCAATGCTCCCGTTAGGGCAAAATTCTTAAAATCAGAACGTGCGGAAGAAAACGAGATATCGAACACAGTTGCGAGATTTATTCTCGGTCATCCGAATATCGCCTTTAAGTATATAGCAGACGGTAAGATAATTTATCAATCTTTTGGCGACGGTTTGGAATCGTCTATGGTTTGTGTTTATTCTTCAAAAATTATCGGAGACTGTTATTATATAGATACATTTAAAAACGGCATAAAAATCAACGGCTATATAAGTAAACATTATTTTACAAAACCTAACAGAAGTTACCAAACCGTCTTTATTAACGGCAGATACGTTTCGAATCAAACCATTTCGTCTTCGATAGGGAACGCATACGCTTCTTATTTAATGAAACGTCAATATCCTTTTTACGTGCTAAATATTGAAATGCCATACGAAATCGTTGACGTTAACGTTCATCCGAACAAAACCGACGTTAGATTTTCGAACAATCAAGTTATTTACGGAACTATTTATTCGGTAATATCAAAAGTTTTGGACGGTATTAGTGAAGTCGTCAATATTGTTACCGCGCCCGTCGATAAAAACGTTGTTGATGAAACCGAAAAACCCATTGAAAAACATGGTAATTACAAAAAAGATTATGTCAAACATAATCCAGATGTTTTCGGAATGGATAAGGTTGTTTTTTGCGATAGCGTCGAAGAAAAATCTATAATAGGCATATCGAACGAAATAAACGACGGCAACGATAAAACCGTTGATATTTTTGCGGAAAACAAAGCTTTTATAGAAGAACTTGAAAGAAAAAAAATCGAAGCAAGCAAACAAACGGAAATAAAAATAGAACGCGAACTTAAAGTTATAGGACAAGCGTTAAATACGTTTATTATTTTTGAAGACGGCGTTGATTTATATTTTATCGACCAACACGCGGCGCACGAAAGACTTTTGTTCGACAAATTAAAAACGAGCGTAGAAAACGACAAAATATCTTCACAACCCTTGTTGGTACCCTTTATTCTAAACGTAAACAGTATAGAGTTTTCTTTTTTAAAAGACAAATTAGAATCAATAAGAAGTTTAGGAATAGATATAGACGAATTCGGTAAAACGGCTTTTAAAATTTCAACAGTTCCCGTATATCTTACGGAAATGAATTTACAAAGTTTTTTTAACGATATTTTATCCGATATCGATAATTTAAAAAAGTTTTCGACAAAAGACGTGTTATTTGATAAGTTGGCGCAAAAAGCATGCAAATCTGCGATAAAATCCGGCGATAAATTAAGTGAAAACGAAATTGATTATTTGATGAGTTTATTAAAAAACAATTTAGGTCTTAAATGTCCGCATGGCAGACCTGTCGCAATAAAAATATCAAGAGCGGAAATTGATAAATGGTTCAAAAGAATTGTATAAAAAACAAAATAATTATTATATGCGGTCCAACTGCATCGTCAAAATCCATGCTTGCCGTTGAAACCGCAAAACTCTTAAACGGCGAAATAATTTCTGCCGATTCCATGTGTGTGTATAAAAAACTTGATATCGGCACGGCAAAACCGACCGTCAACGAAATGGGCGGTATCGTTCATCATATGATAAACGTAGTAGAGCCTGATAAAACTTTTTCCGTCGGTGATTACAGAGAAATTGCAAAGCCTATCGTAGACGAGTTATTGTCTTGCGGCAAAATTCCTATTGTTTGCGGAGGAACGGGGTTTTATATAAATTCACTACTTTACGATTTATCCTACGGCAATACTTCAGGAAATTTACTCGCAAGGGAAAAATATAAAAGGCTTGCCGAAAACAACGGTAACGATTACGTTTTCGATATTCTTAAAAATAAAGACCCGGAAACGGCAAAGAAACTTCACCCGAACGACTTAAAAAGAGTTATTCGTGCATTAGAAATTTTTGAAAACGGGATGAAAAAATCCGATATTAAAGATGATTTCAGCCCATTATATGATTATATCGCTTATACGGTGGATTATGATAGACAGGTTTTATATGAAAGAATACATCGACGTATCGACAAAATGTTATCAGACGGCTTAATTGACGAGGTTAAAACGCTTATTAACGACGGATTGACGATAGAAAACCAATGTATGCAAGGAATCGGTTATAAAGAAATTTATCAATACTTATCAAATGAAGTATCGTTACACGATGCAATCGAACTATTAAAAATCAATACAAGACATTACGCTAAAAGGCAAATAACTTTTTTTAAGAAAATGCCAAATTTGGTATATTTGCCACCATTAAATTTAAAAACACTTGCAAAAAAAATCGTTGAGGATTATTATGGTTGACAAACATCTTATAAATGAATGTGAAGAAAAATTGTTTACTTTGTTTAAGTTAATTGACGATATTGCTTTATTTAATCAAGAAAAAGTTTTGAATTCGTTTAAAAAACATCAAGTTGCTTTAAGGCATTTTAACGGAACGAGCGGTTACGGTTACGGTGACGACGGGCGCGACACGTTAAACCTTTTAATTGCCGATATTTTTAAGGCGGAATCGGCGATATGTTCGCCGAATATCGTTTCAGGCACGCACGCTTTAACCTTATGTCTTTTTGGTGTTCTGCGCCCAAATGACGCCGTTTTATCGATTACCGGTGAACCTTACGATACTTTATCAGATGTTATTCGCGGCGAAAATATAGGTTCGTTAACAGATTACGATATAAAATTTGATAGTATAGGGTTAATTGACGGCAAAATTGATAAGGCCTCGATTAAATCTTATTTCGATAAACACGGCAAGCCGTCGATGATTTACATGCAACGTTCTCGCGGTTACGAGTGGAGAAACGCTTTCTCAATCGAACAAATATCCGACGCCGTTAGATTCGTTAAGTTGCTCGGTTTTGACGGTTGCGTTATGCTCGATAACTGTTATGGAGAATTTGTTGAAAAACAGGAAGCAACGGAAGTAGGCGTTAATTTGCTTGCGGGGTCTTTAATTAAAAATCTTGGTGGCGGACTTGCGCCGACAGGCGGTTATATCGCAGGCGATAAAAGATACGTTGAATTAGTTCAAAACAGAATGACTTCGCCTTCGATTGGCGGGGAAGTCGGGTCGTATGCAAACGGTTACAGAGAGTTTTATCAAGGGCTTTTTATTGCACCGCATACCGTATCGCAGGCGATTAAAGGTTCGCTTCTTTTCGGGGCGGTGTTAAACAAACTCGGCTATGAAACTTCGCCGGATATCAAGATTTTACCGAAAGATATAATACGTGCCATAAAATTTAACGATAAAAACGCCATGATTTCTTTTATTCAAACTATACAGGCGAATTCACCGATTGACAGTCACGTTCTTGCAATGCCTTGGGAAATGCCCGGTTATGAAAACGAGGTTATTATGGCGGCAGGATGCTTCGTTCAAGGCTCGTCGATAGAACTTTCCGCCGACGCTCCCGTAAAACCGCCATATATAGCGTATTTACAGGGAGGACTTACTTACGAACATTGTAAAATAGCGTTAAAAAATATGAAAATATAAACAGATGTTAAAATTTACGCATTAGACCTTTAACGATTCCTAAAATTAAAACGTCGTCGTATATCAAATCTTCGAGAGCGTCGTTTTCAGGGTGCAGAATAATCTTATTATCTTTTTTAAAAAATCGTTTTACCGTTGCGCTATCTTCAATGAGGGCGACGATGATTTCACCGTTTGCGGCTGTGTTTGATTTTTTTACGATTATAATATCACCATCAAATATTCCCGCGTTAATCATACTGTCGCCTTGAACTCGTAAAGCAAACGAATCGGCACAATAGCCGAATTCCTCCGGCAACGGAATATAGCCGTCAATATTTTCAACGGCAAAAATAGGAGCTCCCGCCCTGACTGTACCTATTATTGGAACGTTTTTTATCGAATTATATTTTATCGGAATGCTTATCGCTCTCTTTTTAGCAGGGGATTTTACAAGCAAACCTTTGTTTTTCAAGCGTTCTATATACGAGTAAGCCGTTGCCGTAGATTTTATGTTAAGTTTAGTGCAAATTTCTCTAACAGACGGGGGAAAACCGAATTCGTTAATAAATTCAACGGTAAAATTATAAACTTCTGTCATTTTTAATTCTGTTTTTTTCATATTGGTATTTTAACACAAAAATAAGTCGTCGTCAAACATTTGTTCGTTTTTTTTTGAAACGAACAAGGTACAAAAATAAGAAGGAGAAAAATTATGAAAGGTAAAAAATGCGAACTCTACGATAGAGAGTGTATAGAATGCGGAGAATGTGATATTTGCGATTTAGACCCGAATAAAATTTGTGATAATTGCGGAAAGTGTATTGAATCGGATAAAAATTACAAAATTATTAAAATAACGAAAATAATAACCGACGAAAATCAAATTTGATATATATTATAT
>CAYSYT010000024.1:0-24165 GCA_964435195.1 uncultured Christensenella sp.
GGGTTACACCCCGCAACGACTTTTTTAATTAAATATAAAAATACAAATTATAGGAGAATTAAATTATGAAAAACGAAATACCTTACAAAATATATTTATCCGAAAACGAATTACCTAAACAATGGTTAAATTTAAGGGCTTTTATGAACGTTAAACCCGCACCGTTATTAAACCCGAAAACGCTAAAACCTATGACCGCGGAAGAATTATCGACCACGTTCTGTTATGAATGCGCAAAACAGGAAGTCGACGATACCACGCCTTATATCGACATTCCCGAAGAAGTTCGCAACTTCTATAAAATGTATCGCCCCGCACCGCTTATCAGAGCATACTGCTTGGAAAAAGCACTCGGTACGCCCGCTAAAATTTATTATAAATTCGAAGGAAACAATACGTCGGGTTCGCACAAACTTAATTCGGCAATCGCACAAGCGTATTACGCAAAGGAGCAAGGGCTAAAAGGCGTTACAACCGAAACGGGCGCAGGACAATGGGGCACTGCACTTTCTATGGCTTGTTCGTATTTCGACTTGGATTGTAACGTTTTTATGGTAAAAGTTTCATACGAACAAAAACCCTTCCGCAGAGAAATTATGAAAACTTACGGAGCGAAAGTTACCCCTTCCCCCTCTACGACAACCAACATCGGAAGAAAAATTTTAGAAGAATTTCCTCAAACGGGCGGTTCGCTCGGTTGCGCGATATCGGAAGCCGTTGAAGTTGCGGTAGGTACGGAAGGTTACAGATACGTACTCGGAAGCGTACTCAATCAAGTTCTTTTGCATCAGTCGGTTATCGGTTTGGAAAGCAAAACCGCATTAGACAAGTACGGCGTTAAACCCGACGTAATAATCGGCTGTGCGGGAGGCGGTTCCAACCTCGGCGGATTGATTGCACCGTTTATGGCGGAAAAATTACAAGGTAAAGCCGACTACCGTTTTATAGCGGTTGAGCCTGCTTCTTGCCCCTCGCTTACTCGCGGAAAATACGTTTACGATTATTGCGATACCGGTAAGGTTTGTCCGCTTGCAAAAATGTATACTCTCGGTAACGGCTTTATTCCTTCGTCGAGTCACTCGGGCGGATTGCGTTACCACGGTATGACCTCTACCCTTTCCGAACTATATCACCAAGGTCTTATGGAAGCGAGAGCCGTCGAACAAACGCAAGTTTTCCAAGCGGCAAAACAGTTCGCAAGAGTAGAAGGTATTTTACCCGCGCCGGAATCGTCGCACGCAATAAAAGTCGCTATCGACGAAGCGTTAAAATGCAAAGAAACGGGCGAAGAAAAGACTATTCTCTTCGGCTTAACGGGTACGGGTTATTTCGATATGGTTGCATACCAAAAATTCAACGACGGAGAAATGTCAGATTACGTTCCTTCCGACGACGACCTTAAAAAAGGTTTTGCGACGATACCGCAAATAAATTTATAACGGTTAAGTTATCATTAAAAAAAAAGGATGTTCGTTATTAAAACCAACGAATATCCTTTTTTATTTATAATTACGGTTATTTATAAACAATGCCGTTTCTTTCGGAATATTTTTTCAAAACAATCGCCACTAATAACGTTATCGCCTCATAAATACCGAAAGTGTGCCAAACCACGTTCGTCCCGAATATAATAGGCAAAACGATAATCATCACGCTATTTATTGCAAAACTGCGCAAAACGTTCAAAACTATTGCCTGCACCGAGCGTTTCGTGGAATAAAAATATGCAGAAAACATAGTATTCATGCTTCCTATCATAAAACTCCAACAATATTCCCACATATGTATTTCCGCAAACGAAATGGTCTCCGAATCCGCACCGAACAGCATACACAAATAATGCGGGAAAATAACGTAAACGGCAACGCACAGTATACTTCCGATTACACTTATAATTTGACCTATACGGTAATAATATCTTAAATCACTATCCTGTTTTCCGCCGTACGCTTGACCGAATAACGGTTGCATACCTTCCGACGCGCCGAAGAAAACCGACATCGTAAAAGACGACAAATACGAAATTACGGCGTAAGCGTTTATTCCGATATTGCCGTAAGTGACATTAAGCGTCAAATTCATACAAAACGTGGTAACCGGCGTGGAAAATTGCGCGATTGCTTCCGGTAAACCGCGTAAAACGATTTTACCGAAAAGTTTTTTCTGTAATTTAATCTTTTGTATCCGCAATTCACCTTTTTTTAAGATAAAATGCATCGAAATAACCAAAAGCCCGACGACTTGCGAAATACCCGTTGCTACGGCAGCGCCCGTAACACCCATTTCCAAAGGAAAAACGAAAATCCAGTCAAGGAAAATATTAACGACTGCGCTGACAACGTTCGTAACGGCAACTAATTCGGGAGAACCGTCGTTACGGCAAAACGATTGGAAATTTAACGAAAGTGAATTCGCAACGGCAAATAACGACCACAAAACACATATTCTTTTACCATCGGCGCATAACTTTCCGACGCGCCGAGGAGATAACATACGGGAGAATTCAACGCGCAGCCGAGAATAGCGACTAACAGCCCGACACAAAAATTTATCAAAAGCGAATGCATAAAAGATTTTTGCGCACCCTCTTTATCGCCCCTACCGAATCTTATAGCGGTTATAGTTACTCCACCGATACACGCCATAGAGTTCAAAGCTTGTGCAAACAACACGAACGGCAACGCAAGATTTACCGCGCCGAGAGCGTCCATTCCGCAACCGTTACCGACGAAAATTCCGTCAACTACCGAAAATAAAAACACGCAAGCGTTTGATAAAATCGCAGGAAAAACGTTTTTAAAAATCTTTTTATTTATTTCAGTCATTTACGTATACTCCTTTTTATCTTCATCGAAACGTATACCGCAAACAAGCAATAAAAAAAGCTCGATTATTATAAAAATAATAACCGAGCGCACTCGACATCTTTCTTTCGACCTTGGGACAATTTAATCCCGTGTATTGCGATACACAGTCCTCCAATGAACACACTATTTAATTATCGTCAAGCATTATAAACTTATTTAGATATTATGTCAACGATTTAAGGCAATAATTTAGTTTTTTGTTTTTATCGTTTCCATTTAAAATTTTCGACGCCTGCGCCGATTTCGAAATGATATTTTACGATGCCTAAATCGATTTTAGTATAAAAGCCTTTACCCGCTTTTGCTTCAACTTCGTTTCCGCTCAACTTAAAGAAAAATTTTTGCTGATTCATTGCCGTCGGGGCGAGCAACGCCGCTTGCACGCCGTCAATAAACCAAGCGGGAGCAGTACCGTCGGCATTGCAAACTTTTTCGATAGGCTTATTTTTATGTTGCACGCCTTGTGTTCTTCCGTATCCGAGAGCAAGTACGATGCAAAGTTTTTCACCTTTTTCAACGGTAAATGCAGATTTGATTTTTTTATAAGTAAGCGCAACCCAGCAAGTATTTAAGCCGAGTGTTTGCGAAAATAAGGCTACTTTTTCCCCGTAATAACCGATTTTATCTTCCAAATCAGGCGACTTTTTTCCTATTAACGCAATATAATTTGTTACTCCCGAAAATTTACCGTAACGAGCCATAAAACTATCGAAAGCCTTCGGCTCGTTCAAAACCAGTTGAAAATGAAGATTTCCTTCCTCGTTGCATTGTTTTATGTAAGATGCAAAAATTTCCACCGTTTTTTCATCTATTTCTCTGTTTTCATAACTCCGCACGCTATGTCTAACTAACACGGCTTCTTTTATATCCATTTTAAAAACTCCTTTTTATATTTCTCCGCTTCTGTCGGGAAGATTTTCGGTTATCGTTTTAATATCCGACATAAGACGAGTCATTTTTTCAATTTCGGTTTCGGATGGTTCGAGATAATAATATATAAAAGTTCCTTCCTTTCTCGATTTAACTATACCCGCTTTTTTAAGAATACTTATATGACGAGATACCGCGGGACGCGATAAATTTGTTTTTTCGGCAATATCTATCACTCTGCTACCGCTACAATTTAAAGTAAGCATAACACAAATCAAACGTTGTCGTGTTTCATCACCGATTGCCGCAAGAAATTTCTCACAATCATTAAATTCTTTTTGTAATCTTTCGATATCAACTCTGGTATTTTCCATATACATTCCCCGAATCGCTTGATATTTCAAACCCGTTTTTATTATAATAACATATTTTTATTAAAAAAATCATTCGTAAAGAAAATCAAGACGTTTATTTCGTATCTTACAACCGCACCTTTAATTATATACAAACAAATTTTTATTTTGCGCAAAAAAAATACCGCTTGCAAAGAGTTTATTCTAAAAGCGTTAAACCTTAAGAATCTACTGCCGCAAGCGGTTTTAATTCAATTTCTTTTCCAAGTTTTCGGACTGAATAACATTAAAACAGGGAAAATTTCCAAACGTCCGGCAAGCATTACGAAGGATAACCAAATTTTTGAAAAACCGTTTAATCCGCCGAAATTACAAGTCGGTCCAAGCAAATTCAACCCCGGTCCTACGTTACCTATACAAGTTAAAGTCGCCGTAAAACTCGAAAGCACGTCGCCGCCGACGAAAGCATCGGCAGAAACGAGTATCGTAGAAACAATAACGATAGCAACCCATATCACTAAAAACGCTTTCGTATTGCGAATGGTATCCGAATCGACCGATTCTCCCTCGAATTTAATTGACGTAACGGTTCTCGGTCTTACCATTTTTTTTACGTCGTTAACGCTTGATTTCGTCAAAAGTATTATACGAGAAACTTTTATACCGCCACCCGTTGACCCTGCACACGCACCGACAATCATAAGAAACAAAAGTACGCTTTTGGATAGCGCCGGCCACGTGTCGAAATTAGTAGACATAAAACCGGTTGTCGAACTAATTGACGTAACTTGGAAAAACGAATACCTCAACGCCTGACCGAAATCCGAACAAATCGATAAAATATTCAACGCTATAATTAAAGTTGACAATACAACTATAATAAAATATGCGCGTAATTCTTCACACTTAAACGCTTTTTTAAAATTGCCTATCAACATCAGATAAAACACGTTAAAATTCACGCTGAATATAAACATAAACACGGCGATAACCATTTCGATATAAACGCTGTTATAAGCCATAATGCTTGCGTTTTTAGAGCCGAAACCACCCGTCCCCGCCGTTGAAAAAGTGTGTATAACCGAATCGAACAAATTCATTCCGCCGCAAAGCAACATAACCGTTTCAACAATAGAAAGCGCGATATATATTCCGTATAAAATCCGCGCGGTAAATTTCATCTTTGAAACGAATTTACTTGCGGTAGGTCCGGGAGATTCCGCTCTGAATATATGGATTACGCCGCCTTCACTCGGCAACAACGCAAGCACGAACACTAACACGCCCATTCCGCCTATCCAATGCGTAAAGCACCGCCAAAACGAAAAACTATGTTGCATACTTTCGACTTCGGGAAGTATAGTCGCCCCTGTCGTGGTAAAGCCAGAAACCGTTTCAAACAATGCGTCTACGTAATTCGGAATGGTAGAACTTATAACGAAAGGCAACGCTCCGACTAATGAAAAAATTACCCAAACCAAAGCAACGATAACGAAGCCTTCTCTTGCGTAAATAGTTTTATCTTTAACCTTTATCAGCGAAACGGGCAAGCCTATTGCCAACAATCCCGCTATCGGTATAAGATAACTCAAATAAGAGTTTTCAGAATACAAAAACCCAACCGCCATGGGAATAATAAGAAGCACCGCCAAAAAAACGAACGTCTTCCCCAAAATGCTGATAATCATTTTATAATTCATAATTTACCGTAATATTTGTTTTAACCCAGTTAAACGTTCGTAAGGAGTTACAACCAACACTTTATCGCCTGTCAAAAAGCAACTGTCACCCGTCGGCAATATAAACTGACCTTCTCTTACTATGCCGCAAATAAGAATACTTTTTTTAATCTTCAAATCTTTTATACTGACGTTTCTACACGGAAATTCGTCGTCTACCGTAAATTCAAGCGCTTCTATTTTACCGTAAAATTTATAAAGCGAGTTCACTCCTTTACCCGAATCCGCCTGATGCGCACGTACAAAACGCAATATATGATTAGCAATTATGTTACGCGGAGACACGACGGTGTCTAAACCGAATTTTTTTACCATTTCTTTAACAGACGGACGGTCTATCTTCGTTATTACCTTACCGACACCTTGTTGTTTTGCAAAAAGAGAAATAATTACGTTTTCTTCGTCCATTCCCGTCAGTGTTACACAAGCATCACTGTGTTCGAGTTTTTCTTCCGACAAAACCTCTTGGTCGGTCCCGTCCCCGCACAATATATCCGCTATACGTAATTCTTTACTGAGTTCTACGCAACGTTTCTCGTCATTTTCAAGAATTTTCACGTTAACGTTTGCATCGGTCAATTTTTTTGCAAGATAGTAACAAATTTTACCGCCGCCTATTATAAACACCGATTTCGCAGACGGCTTAAATATCCTCAATTTTTTGCAAAAACCGGCAATTTCGGATTCCACACCCATAATATGTATGTGGTCTTCCTTTTTTATAATAAAATCACCGTGAGGAATAAAAACTTCTTCTCCGCGTTTTACCATTGCGAAAAGCACGTTAAATCGATATTCTTTTCTTATATCCATTATAGTTTTGCCTATAATAGGATTATCCTTATCTATTCTGAACTCTAAAAGATTTACTTTGCCGCCGGCAAATTTTTCAAAACTCAACGCCGACGGAAATTTTAAAATCTGCGCTATTTCAACCGCCGTACGGTACTCGGGATTAAACGCTAAATCCAAAGCAAGCGATTCCTTCATATTATCTACTTCTTTAAAATATTCAGGGTCGCGTACCCTCGCCACCGTATATCTTGCACCGAGTTTTTTTGCCAAAACACAACACAAAATATTCATTTCGTCTCTCGAAGTCGTCGAAATAAAAAAATCCGCTTTATCTACGCCCGCTTCTAAAAGAATATCTCTTTCACACCCTCCGCCGACGATACCTTTTACGTCAAATTTATTTACCACGCTTTCAACGGTTTTTACGTCGTTATCAACGATTACCAAATCGTGATTTTCGTTAATAAAACTTTCTACTAACGTCGCACCGACTTTACCGGCGCCCACAATAATAATTTTCATACGAACATATTATACCTTTTTTTTTCGGTTGTCAACTTTTTTCTTACGATAAGCACCGTTAACGTTATTCGTTAAAAAAGTATTAAATTTTAATCATAACTACGTGCAAAACGTGTAATTTGCACAAAGCCTTGTAGGCTATATCAACGTCTTTTATTTGACCGAATATAAGGTCTAAATATTCTTTACCGCTTGCCATTATTTATTATCTCTATAGCCGAAAGAACGCTTTTCGCCGCCAAAACGACAGCACTGCAACAGACCGTAAGTATAACGCCGCCCACACTTACAACTTTCATTGTTTCTTTTTTTTGCTTTAATTTTTCCGCCTGCTTTTCTTTATCTATCAAGTACTGCTGAAAAGCTTTCGAAGTATCCATATAATCTTCATATATCTTTTTCTTTTCTTCCTTTGTAAGTTCAAGGTCTTCCCACGATTGCTTAATAAAATTTAATCTAGCCTCTACGGTAGTTTTAATATTTTTAGCCAATTCACTGCTCTCTTTATCTATTTTATCCAACTCTTTAACAAGGTCGTTGTACAACGCAATCATTATCTTTACGTATTCTTCGCCGTCAAACTTCAAAATTTTTTTCAAGGCTTTTTTATCAAGTTGTTTTGCTTTTGCTTTAATTATATTCATCTTTCTTATCCTCTGTACAAATTACTACTTTTCACACAGTACAAGCCGCATTATTAAAATAATTATTTTTTATAGTAGCATATTTTTACAAAATTTTCAATCCCTTACGGTATCTAAACTGCAATAAAAATGAAGTGAAAAATTTTCGGCACTATATGTCTCTTTTTAGCACGGAAAAGTTCCGCTAACGATTTTTTTAATTTTTGCAAAATTTTATTTAACATTTTAACGGAAGTTCTACCGCTTTTAAATAAGAAAAAAATAAATTATTCCCCAAGCATAAAAAACGCGGTAGACTACATAGAAAATAACTATACTATCGACTTCAAAGTCGACGAACTTGCAAAAATCGCTTTTATGAGCACCTCACGTTTTTATCCTCAATTTAAAAAAGAAACGGGATTAAGCCCTATCGATTATAAAAACAAGGTAAGAATAGAACACGCAGTAACGTATCTTTCTACATCTTCTTGCTCTATTGAAGACTTAACCACTATATTAGGCTTTAACTCTTCCGTATATTTTAGAAAAGTGTTTAGAAAGATTATGGGTGAAAATCCTTCTACCCTTTCTAAATCGATTTATAAAATTTAATTTTAACTAAAAAATCCGATTAAAAATGATTCTCACTTTTAATCGGATTTTTTCAGTCTTTTACAAAACAGGTTTTATACCCTTTTGTTTGCATCTTCGTCAATAAGTTTTGTCTTTATTTCTTCGAGTTTCATCACACCGAGGTCGCCTGCTTTTCTACTACGGACGGAAACGGTTGTGTCTTCGGCTTCTTTATCGCCGACAACGAACATATAAGGTATTTTTTCAAGTTGCGCTTCTCGAATTTTATAACCGATTTTTTCGTTACGGTTATCGACTTCCGCCCTCAAACCCGCTCTTTTCAATTCATCTACTATCGCGTTCGCGTAATCCGCGGTACGAGAAGTCAAACTCATAACCCTGACTTGTACGGGGCTTATCCAAAGCGGGAACGCACCTGCGTATTTTTCTATAAGAAGCGCAAGAGTTCTTTCGTAACAACCGATTGAACTTCTGTGTATTACGAACGGATATTGTTTGTCGCCGTTTTCGTCAACGTAAGTCATATCAAAACTATGCGCCGCGGCAAAATCAAGTTGTATCGTAATAAGCGTGTCCTCTTTACCGTAAACGTTTTTTATCTGCACGTCGAGTTTAGGTCCGTAAAAAGCCGCTTCGTCATCGGCTTCGACGTAATCTATACCGATATCGTCGAGAATAACCTTCATAAGTGCTTCGGTTTCATTCCACGCTTTATCGTTATCTATATATTTACTCTTATTTGCCAAACCGCGCTTACTGAAGCGGTAAGTTACGTCGTCCCTCATACCGAGACAATCGAGGAAATAATAACTTAATTCCAAACAACGCTTAAATTCTTCCTCGACCTGTTCGGGAGTACAAATAATATGCCCGTCTGAAAGTGTAAACTGCCTTACCCTGATAAGACCGTGCATTTCTCCGCTCGCTTCGTTTCTGAATTCCGTTGCGGTTTCACTGTATCTGCAAGGTAAATCTCTATAACTTTTCAATCCGTTTTTGTAGATTTGATACTGGAACGGACAAGTCATAGGGCGCAACGCTATAGCGTCGGGAGAATTTTCGTCTCCGATAATAAACATTTTATCTCTGTAATGATACCAATGCCCTGAAATTCTGTACAAATCGTTCTTTGCCATATTAGGGGTTTTGGTGATCATAAATCCGCGTTTTTCTTCTTCATCTTCGACAAAACGCGAAAGAATTTGCAAAATTTTAGCCCCCTTCGGCATTAAAATCGGCAAGCCTTGTCCGACGACCTCTTCGGTCATAAAAATTCCGAGTTCGCGACCGAGTTTATTGTGGTCGCGCTTTTTAGCGTCTTCTAATTTATTAAGATATTCTTCGAGCTCGGATTTCTTTTCAAACGCCGTGCCGTAAATACGAGTAAGCATTTTATTTTTTTCGTTACCGCGCCAGTACGCACCGGTAATGCTCGTTAACTTAAACGCTTTAATCTTTCCCGTTGACGGAAGGTGCGGACCTCTGCAAAGGTCCATAAAATCACCCTGCTTATAAAAAGAAATAACGCTGCCGGCAGGTAAATCGTTGATAAGTTCGATTTTATAGGGTTCGGAAAAATCAGTCATTATTTTAAGCGCATCCCTCTTACTGTAAACCAATCGTTCGATAGGTAAATCACTTTTTATGATATCCTTCATTTCGTTTTCGATTTTTGCAAGGTCTTGTTGGGTGATAGGCGTTTTAAATTCGATATCGTAATAAAACCCGCTATCTACGGTAGGACCGATTGCAAGTTTGCTAGTCGGGAAAATATTTTTCACTGCCTGTGCGAGAACGTGCGATACGGTATGCCTATATACTTGCAAACCTTCCTTATCTTTCAACGTAATAATTTGCAATTCGCAATCCTTGTCTACTACGGTAGAAAGGTCGACGAGTTCACCGTCGATTTTCGCGCATACCGCAACCCTTGCAAGACCTTCGGAAATGCTTTTTGCTATTTCCGAAACAGCCAAAGCCCCGTCGAAAGATATGACAGAGCCGTCCTTCAATTTAATATTCATAATAAACCTCCTAAAAAACAAAAAACCTTATGCATTAAGCATAAGGACGAATAAATCCGTGGTTCCACCTTATTTGCCGCGCGAATGCGCAGCCACTTTAACCGTTTACCGTCCGGTCAGACCCGAAACGTCCGTTCAGCGGCTTCGTCTTCTTTTGAATTTACGGGAATCACACCGTCGCCCGCTCTCTAAAAAACCATAAAGAAACTACTTGTCCGAATATCGTTTACAAAAATTATATTTATATATTAAACCTTATAAAAACTTTTGTCAACCGTTTTAACCGAAATATCCGTTTGAAAAATATATCTTGTCAGCAAAAAACTCTCTGATATAAAATTCGTCGACGCTCGGCAAAATTCCGGTAACCTCTACTTCTCCGCAATTAGAAAGCAAAACTTCTCTTATAACGTTTAACCTATTACCGCCGCCCAAAAGCGAACATCTTTTCAATCGCTTATAATGACAATCGTAAACTTTACCGCAATCGACGTATACCCTTTTTTTCTTATTCTCCAAAAGGTATAATACGAAATCTTTTAACTGCGAATTAACGAAACACGACGGCATATACGAAACTATCTCTTTCCATTTGTTTTTTAAGGGTTTCAAACGAAAATTATAAATCCCGTCTAACGCAATATCGTCGTAGAGTTTTAACCTTTCGTAAACGTAACGTTTATCGTCTTCGAGGTCGGCGGCAATTAAACTTGCCATAAGAATTTCTTTTTCGTCGGAAGTAAGTCCGCATATTTTTATTTCTCTATCGAAAAAAGCGTATTTATAATTTATCGCAACTACTTCCGCAAGTTTATCGGCTATTTCCGCTTTAATTATTTTTGAATAACCGTCGTCGCAATCTACCGTCAATACCGAACGGCTGCCAAGCACACGACTATCTACCTTGCAATCCGTTTGCGACAGAATATCCGACGCAACCGATTGTACGTACAACAGATTGTTTTGATTGTAATTTTTGTCAGTTACAGTTATTAAAGCCATATAGTTTAGTTTATGCTCCGATAAATCTTTTTATTTATTACGCCGCCCGTTTTTTTATTACGTTAGACTTTTGTTTTCGACAGAAAACACTCTTTATTCCGCCCGAATACGCAAATTTATAAATCAACTTAAAAATTTCCGAAACTACTACAACCGATATCGCCACGCATAAACATTTTATCCAAACGGAAAACGAAAGAGGCGCGATTCCGAAAAGCGAATAAAAAAACTGAACGATTATTATTTGCATTAAAAACGTGGCGGCAAAAGTAATCAGCATTATTTTATTTTTTCTTATACTCTTAAATATGCTTTCCGCACCCATTTCTCTACTGTTAAAAGCATTCATCAGTTGAAACATTACGAACAAAGTAAATACCGTTCCGTCCTTTTCCGTTTCGGATACTCCGAGAAAATTCTTCACGTACTGCAACAGCACCACCCCTCCTATGAAAAGTCCGTTAAAAGCAATTCGACACAACATTTTTATACTTACGATACTTTTGTCTCTGCTAACGGGTTTTTGTTTCATAAGTTGCTCGTTCGTCGCTTCAAGCCCCAGCGTTAAGGCAGGCGGTCCGTCCATAATAACGTTTATCCATAAAAGTTGCAAAGTGTTGAAGGGTTGTTCTAATCCCAAAAACGCAGATACCGTTATAAAAAGCATAGCGGAAAAATTGACCGAAAGTTGAAACAAAATAAATCTTTGCAAATTTTTATAAACGTTTCTTCCAAAAGACACGGCTTTTATTATCGTTGCAAAACTGTCGTCAAGCAAAACCACGTCCGCCGCCTCTTTCGTAATTTCGCTTCCGATTTTACCCATCGCGATACCGATATCTGCGTGCTTAATTGCGGGTGCGTCGTTAATTCCGTCCCCCGTAACCGCAACGACTTCGCCCATATTTTTAAGAGCCTTTACTACACGAAGTTTTATTATAGGCGTACTTCTTGCGATTACCGAAATTTTTAATAACGCCTTTTTGAAATTTTCGTCGTCTAACGCTTCGAGTTCGTGAGCGTTAATCACTTCGTTTTCGCTTTTAACCACACCTAATTCTTCGGCGACGGAATACGCCGTAAGATAGTTGTCGCCCGTAAGAATTTTTATTTTTATACCCGCCGTTTTGCAGTCTTTAACCGCTTTGTAAACTTCTTTGCGTATTGCATCCGTCAAAACGGCGTAACCGTCGTAAACGGTTGCTTCGTTATTATCGTCTTTATGCGCGAAACATAAAATCCTTCTCGACTTACGCTGATGTTTTTCCATATCACCGTAAAGTTTTTTAACTTGCCCCGATGTAAGATTACATAGCGGCAAAACTTTTTCAGGCGCGCCCTTTATCAATTTTCTTGCGATTCCGTCGTTTATTATCACCGTTTCCATCATTTTCGCCTGACTCGAGAACGGTTTTCTGTCTACCACCGCATATTTTAAGCGATAAGCTTTATAATCGAGTTTTTTATCCGTTTTAAGCGCGGATTCTATCAACGCGCATTCCGTTCCGTTTCCCTGTCTAATATAACCGTCTTTTTTCTTTATAATTTCCGCCGTGGAATTGCAAATAAAATTTTGAATTAACGGTGTTGCGGAAACTTTCTCCGGCGAAACGCAAAACTCGTTCGTGCAAACGCTTATAACACTCATTTTGTTTTTTGTCAAAGTACCGGTTTTATCGGAACATATAACGCTTACCGCACCTGCGGTTTCGGTCGCAATCATCTTTTTTATAAGCGCGTTTTCTTTCGCCAACTTAAACATATTAAGTGCAAGCGAAACGGCTACGATGGTGGGCAAGCCTTCGGGCACGGCGGCGACTATAAGAACTATACAGGATATAAAAAGTTCTTGTATGGAATAAAAATTTACGCTTTGCGTAAGTACAAGCCGCACGAACGAAGTTATAAAAACCGCAACGGCGCATATTACACCTATAAGAGTTATTCTTTTACCGAGTTTTGCAAGTTTTTGTTGTAAAGGCGAATCGACTTCCGTTTTATCGGCTAACGTATTTGCGATATTACCTATTTCCGTTCGGTTACCTATTGCGGTAACTATATATCTTCCGTTACCCGACGACACGAACGTTCCCGAATAAACACAGTTTTTTCTTTCAGCCAACGGAACGGCTTTTTCGTACACCGCATCGGAATTTTTTTCCGCGGCAACGCTTTCGCCCGTAAGAGCCGATTCGTCTATCGTTAACGAATTCGAATACACCAACCTGCCGTCGGCGACTATTTTATCGCCGCTTTCCACAAATACCAAATCGCCCACGACTATTTTACTTTGCAAAACAACGGTAACCTCGCCGTTACGCACTACTTTAACGTAAACGTTATCGTATATTTTGCTTAATTCGTTAAAAGCCTTTTCCGAACTTCCTTCCATAACTAACGTGATGGTAACGGATAAAATCACGGCGAAAAGAATGCCGAAACTCTCGACGAAATCACCTTTACCGTTTTTCAAAAACTCTCCGAGACTCGCCCCGAAGGTTATCGCGAACCCGAACAATAGTATTAACAGCATAGGTTCTTTTAACGACGAAAAGATTTTTTTTAACAGCGATTGTTTCGTTTTTTTCAAAATAACGTTTTGACCGTATTTTTTTGCATTTTTTTCAACAGCATCGAAGTCAAGACCGACGTTTACGTCCGTATTAAGTTCGAAAGCGGTTTCACTTACCGTTTTTGTATAAAAATCCATTAAATCCCTCCGCCGGTCTTTTCATTTAAAATTATGTTCATCTTTTTAAATATATGTGTTTTAAAATGGACAAAAGACGAAAATTGTGATAAACTGTTTAGCGGAAATACGAAGGAAGGTGTATTTTATGGATAAAATTTTTAAAGTTGACATTTGCGGTTATGAAGCATCGTTGCCCGTAATACCTTTACCGAGCGGTATAAACATCGCTTTTTTTAACTTACACGGCGACCAAGAACTTACCGAACATTGCGGTAAAGAACTTGCAAAACGCATTAGCGGATGCGACGTTTTGTTAACCGCGGAATCGAAAGGTCTACAACTCACGCACGTAGTTGCGCGCGAACTCGGAATGAAGCATTACGCAGTTGCGAGAAAATCCAAAAAACTTTACATGCAAGACGGAATATGGATTTCTTACGGGGCTTCGATAACAACGGGCAAAGTGCAGGAATTCCACATTTCAAAACGCGATATCGATTTGATAAAAGGAAAAAGGGTTTGCATAGTGGACGACGTTATTTCCACCGGCGAAAGTTTAGAAGGACTTGAAAACCTCGTTCAAAAAGCAGGCGGCACCGTTACTCAAAGAGCTTTCGTTTTAGCCGAAGGCGATTCTAAAAACCGTAAAGACGTTATATACCTCGCTACAATCCCCATTCTTTAATATAATAACAAATACCTAAACAAAAAATGTTCGGTTCGTAAACAACCGAGCGTTTTTTATTACCGAAAATTTTTTATAAATAATCTTTTAATTCGTCTAAATTTTTCAAAACCAAATCCGCCTTATAGCCGCTTTTTATATAAGAGGCTTGGTCGGTTTCTCCAGATAACACGAGCACGGTATTAAACCCGTTGTTTAGGCCGAACGCTATATCGGTATTAAGCCTATCCCCCACCATAGTTATTTCTTCTTTTTTCAAATCGAGCTTTCGCATTATATTTTTTGCCATATATTCGTAAGGTTTCCCTACTATTACGTCGGGCAATCTGCCGCTTGACGCTTGAAGAAGTTTTATAAAAGAACCCACGTCGGGCACGTAAACGGGTTTCGCAGGACAAGTATCGTCGGGATGAGTGGCGATATATCTTGCGCCGCCGACTATAAGTTGGTTGGCTTTAACTAATTTATCGTAAGTAAGTTCTTTATCGAAAGACAATAACACGGTATCCGCGTTTTCGGAAAATATTATTCCGCGTTCGCGTAAATAAGCGTCTACCTTGTCGGTCGCAAGAACGTAAACGGGTTTTCCGCCGTAATGCTCGTTCAAATAATCCACGGCGGAATCCAACGAAGAATAAACGAGGTCTTCTATACGGTAAATACCCAACCGCGAAAGTTTTTCCACGTAGTCGTCGGGAGTTCTCGAAGAATTATTAGTCAAATAAACTATGCGTACCCCTTTTTTTCTAAAAAAATTCAAAGTGTTTTTTACGTCGCCGATAAGTTCGTCGTCCAAATAAACCGTTCCGTCAAGGTCAAGAAGCAACGCTTTGGTATTTTTTATGTTTTCAAGCATATACACGCTCCGTAACAAATAATAAAATAAGTATATACGATTTTATCCGAAAATGTCAACCTTTATTCGATTACCGTTTAAAAAGGTACACCCCCGATATAAAATCGGGGATGCGCCTCAGGAAAAAGTTTATTGAGAGTGTGGGCTGATTAAAAAATACGTCTTCCGTATTTACAATGCGATTTTAACAAACGAAACTTAAAACTTCCTTGAAAATCGAAAAAAAATCTTTTTATTTTTAATTGTTTTTCAATGAATATGTGTTACAATACAATCATGAAAATTCTATTAGTAGACGACGAACGTCAATTGACTTCCGCTCTGGAAGTTATCTTAAAACAAAACAAATTTTCCGTAGACGTCGCAAACAACGGTGAAGACGGTCTCGATATGGCTTTAACGGGCATTTACGATGCAATCGTGCTCGATATTATGATGCCTAAACTCGACGGACTTTCCGTTTTAAAAATTTTGCGCGACAACAAAATTTCCACGCCCATATTAATGCTTACCGCAAAATCCGAAACTGCCGACAAAATCAGCGGACTTAATCTCGGCGCGGACGATTATCTTACCAAACCGTTCAATACCGAAGAATTAGTCGCAAGAATACGCGCCCTGCTCCGAAGGAAATCCGAATTCACCGGCGACGTACTGTCTTTTTCGGATATTACTCTCGACAGAGATACGTTTCAATTACAATGCGGCGAAAATTCAATTTCGTTAGGCAAAAAAGAATTTCAAATTCTTGAAATTCTTATTTTGAATAACGGCAAAAATATTGAAAAAGAAAAATTTATCGAAAAAATTTGGGGTTACGATACCGAAGCCGAATATAACACCGTTGAAGTTTACGTTTCGTTTTTAAGAAAAAAACTACTCGCGGTAAACGCTAAAACCGAAATTAAATCCCTGCGCGGTATCGGATACACTCTCGGAGAAAAGAATGATTAAAAAGGCGCAGATAAAATTTATCTGTATTATTATGTCAATTCTTTTCGTAATTTTTTCCATTATTTTCGGAGCAATTTATATTCTCGCTCAAAACTTAAACGAACGGCGCACCGAAGAGATAATCGAAAATACTCTATACACGTTTACAAGTTCGGAACACAATACCGTGTCGCCTAACGGACTTATCGTTATTTTGGACGATAACGGACACCCCGTGCAGTTTTTTTTCGACGAAAAAATATTTAACGAACAAAGCGCGTTGCAAATTTCCGATTACGTTTTAGAACATCCTTACAATTACGGACAGATAAATACGGTGGTTTATAAAGTAAAAACGGTTGGCAGGAACAAAATAATCGTCGCTTGCGACATAAGTCAATCTTTGGTAATATTAAAAAATAACGCAATCAACTCTTTAATTATTTTATCGATTATTTATTTTATCTTACTCTTTATCGTATCGATGCTGTCGTTTAGTATTTTTCAACCGATAAAAGACACTTTTGAAAAACAAAAACGATTCATATCCGATGCCAGTCACGAACTAAAAACACCTTTAACCGTTATTTCCGCAAACGTTGACGTTTTGAAACAGGAAAACAAAGACAATCAATGGTTAAATAACATAAAATCTCAAACCGAACGTCTTGACGGGCTTATTGCCGATATGCTTGCATTGGCGAAAACCGACGAAAATAAGGTTATTTTAATGAGCGAAAGATTTAACGTTTCTCAAGAAATATTAAACGACGTTCTCCCCTTCGACGCCGTTGCCTTTGAAAAAAAGAAAACTCTTGAAACGGAAATCGAACCGAACGTGTTTATTCAAGGCGACAAACAAAGTCTGAAAAAAATAACCACGATTTTAATCGATAACGCGATAAAATATTCTTCCGATAACGGACGAATAATCGTTAAATTACACAAAAGCGGCAACAAAGCCGTATTTTCCGTTTGGAACACCGGCAGCACCGTACAAGACGGCGAAGCGCCGAGAATTTTCGAAAGATTTTACCGCTCCGAGAATTCCCGTTCGAGAGAATCCGGCGGTAGCGGATTAGGATTGTCGATTGCAAAAAGTCTTGCCGACAAAAACAAATGGAAGATATTTGCAGAATCTTCTTTTAACGAGTATATGAAAATTACTTTAATAATGCAAGAAAAACACCGTTAACACGCATAAAAAGTTAAAACCTTAAACAATGCGCCTAACGGCGTTTTTTATTTTACTATTTCTATTTCGTAAAGGTCGTCAAACAAAATCGTGGTTTTTATGATTTTCAAATATCTCATCGTAAAATCAATCGCCGTTACCGTTCCGACCTCGGTTACGTAGGAATCCGTTTTGTAATATTTTACTTTAACTACGACACCTTTCGTTATTTTTGCAACCGTTTGCGATAATTTTTCTATCCTCTCTTCCGTCAATTCGTCCTTTTCACAAACGACACGCTCTTTTTCTTTAACAGCATCATCGTAACCTTTCAGCGCGGCGAACGGCATAAACTGTCTTGCTCTGTCTTCTCTACTCATTTTCTCCACTGCTGTGTCCTCCTATCATTTTATTTCGTTCGCGAGCGGTAGCGCTCTTTTCATAACTTACGCCCTTTAATATGGAATTTTTGCCGAACTTATCTTTTATGTCGATTAAAGTTTTCTGTAAAGACTTCTCTTTTTTTTCGGCGGCGTAATCGGTAAACAAATCGTAAGTGGTATAAATCTCGTCTACCACGTTATTAAGCCCGACGGTAATTTTTCGTATCGGAAACGTAGGATTAACGGTTTTTTCATAATAGTTTTCAAAAATCTTAATAAGTTTTTTATACGACGAAGTAAAAACGGAAATCTTTTTTGTTCCGCCCGTAGGCTTCGTCACGTTTTTAGAGTAACCTATATACAGCGAAACGGAATTGGTAACGAGCCCCTTTTCGACTAATTCCAAAACCAAAGCGTCTACCATTTCTTTTACAACGGTAAACGCGCTTTCCTTATCGTAATCCGAAAACAAAATCTGACTGTTTGATAGCGACGCGGTTTTTGTTTTATACTCGTGCACGTCCTTTATAGTACAAGGTTCTATTCCCCTCGAATGGTCTATAAGCAGTTCGGCGTTTACGCCGAATTCTTTATAAAGAATTTTTTCGTTACAATGCGCAACTCCGTATAAATCGAATATACCTAAACGCGCAAGTCTGTTGGCAATGCCTTTTCCTATATTCCACACGTCGGTTATAGGACGGTGGTGCCAAATACTCTTTTTAAATTCTTCCTCATCGAGGTAGCCCATAAAATCGGGAGAATGTTTTGCGGTTATATCGAGTGCGACCTTCGCCAAAAACATATTAGTACCTATACCAACCGTCGCGCGAATACCCGTTTTTTTGTAAACGGCATCGATAAGCATTTTTGCAACGCCCGTTGCCGTTTTGTTATACAACTTAACGTAATCGGTTAAATCGAAAAAACATTCGTCTATCGAATAAACCAAAATATCGTCGGGGCTGACGTATTTTAAATATTCCGCATAAATTTCGGCAGATTTTTCCATATAAAGACGCATTCGTGGTTTTGCGATTATATATTGAATATTTTTAGGTATCTCGTAAATTCGACAACGGTTCTTAACGCCGAGCGTTTTCATCGCAGGCGAAACAGCCAAGCAAATAGTTCCTTCGCTCCGTTCCGGGTCGGCGACGACAAGGTTTGCCTTAAAAGGGTCTAATCCCCTTTCGACACACTCTACGGAGGCATAAAAACTTTTCAAATCTATACAACAATACACTTTATTTTCCATTATACCCCTCCTTTTATCGTTTAATACCGCCAACGAAAAAACGGTGTGAAAACACCGTTTTACAAAATCTTAAAATTTTTACACACCGAGCATAATTTCTATAAGCTTAACGGCCATATAATAATGATATTCCCTTATAGGGTGATTTACGTTATTTGCCAAAAGCGCCGTAGTATCCACGCCTGCGTTTTGCATAGCTTCCCAGATTCCGTAACCGTCGCATACGCTTACGCCGTGTTCTTTGCAAACTTCTTTCGCGCAATCGAAATAAGCCTTCAAGACGCCGCTGTTTTGAACTTTTGCAAACGTTTCGGAAAGCCCGCGAAAAAAATCGTCAAACAAAAATGCGGGTGCGGTTTTCGTGTTCATAAAATTTTGAGTAAGGAAAATTATTTCTATTCCTTTTTCTTTTAGGCGAGTAAAAATAGAATTTAACGCGGCTTTATATTTAGGAAGATTTTCTAACCCGCCGACGCTGTCGTTAAGCCCGAAAGACACTACGACGATATCGGGATTATATTTAAGAACGTCTTCTTCCAAACGAACTTCGCCGTTGACAACGTTATCTCCGCTTATACCACTGTTAATAATATTTATCTGCACGCTTGGGTAAAGTATATTCAAAATTTCTCTCACACGCGTGCTGTAGGCACTTTTATAATCGAAAACCGTTTCAATCGAATTTTCACCCGTTTTATAAATTTCAAAGCAACCTTGCGTTACGCTGTCGCCTAAAAAAGCAACCGTAAGCGCAGGATGTTTTTTCGTAAGCATTGCGTCTATCGATTTGAATTTTGCCATATTAAACTCCTTCAATAAATAATTTTTATACTGTCTAACCCGAATTTTACGGTTGAATAACCGTTATCGAAAGTTTCGGGTATTCCGTTTTTCCATTCGCCCACAAAAGTAAACATACCGGGGTGAACGCCCCACCATTCCTGCATACCTTTTACGTGATGCGGACCGTACATATTCCGCATTGAAGATTTTACGGTGATATCTACTTGATTTTTGCCTTTCGTAACGCCCTTTTTGATTTTAACTTTATCGTCAAGTATAAGCGTTGCGGATTCTAAACCGTTAACGGTAACGTCGGCAGACATATAGTTGCCGTTTAATTGCAAATAAAAACCGTCTTCGTCGCAATCGACCACGCCGCTCAAAATCATTTCTCCCGAAAAAAATTTGTAACCTTGCGCGTTTATATCGGAAAAATCTTCGGGAACGTTCCGCTTAACTATAACGTTACCGTCCGCGACGTTAAAATTGCCTTGTATAAATACGGGTTCTATAACGGTATCGTAAGTCATCATATTGCGCAGCGACGGAGTTACGTTTTCTCCGTATATTGCGTAACGGACGAAATCGTTTTGTTTGAAATCTACCTTAAAAATCAATTCGTTTTCACCGACTACGATTGCGCTTGAAATATCGGCGACGCGGAAATTTACGTCGTATTTAGTATTACCGAACCGAAGTTTTTTCCCG
Source organism: uncultured Christensenella sp. (assembly GCA_964435195.1). Classification (GTDB taxonomy): domain Bacteria; phylum Bacillota; class Clostridia; order Christensenellales; family Borkfalkiaceae; genus UBA1259. The sequence goes on from CAYSYT010000024.1 coordinate 20,865, forward strand.
TTTAACTTAACGTATTCTATATCGTTGTTTTGCGTAAGCAATTTTAGTTCGTTTATACTGTCTTTAACCGTAAAATTATATTTAACGTAAAGTTTACCCTTATATTCGGCTCTTAAAAGTTCGTCAACCAAATGAGCGGTATAAAGACTTTCCGACCATTTTCTTCCGCCGAAACTGTATCTCGCAAAATCGACTATAAGATTGTTTTCGGAAATTTTTCTTATTCTGAAATGTTCCGTTACTTCCTTTACCGAAGTTAACGGTTTTTCGGTTATAACGCTGCGTTCCTTCTTTAACAACACCGATTTTCGAGGCGGTAAAACCAGTTCACCTTCGACGCGGTATTTTTCGCCGTTAACGAGGTCGATAACCGAATAAACCCTGTCGAGTTTTAACGTTGCGGATTTTTCTTCTTCGGTATTGACGATAAACGCAAACTCGCCTATCTTTCCCGAACAGTAACGGCTTAATACTTTCGCATCGGATACGTTTTTGATTTTTATTGCGGTTGCTTTTACAAGTTTAGATAAAATAACGTTGCCTTGTAACGGTTGTTCTTTTATCGGATTGCCGTCTATATATTTCGGAAATTTGCCGATTACACAAAGTTTTCCGCCGCTTTCCCAGAATTCTTTTACAAACTTATAAGTGTTTGCGGAAATATTTTTCATATTCGGCAAAATCACGTATTTATACTTGCGATTGCCGATAACCGCCGTGCCGTTTTCGACTTTGCCGTACCGCGATATTATACGTTCGTCACCGAAATGGTATCCTACACCTTTTTGAGAAAGTTCGCAAGTGAAGTCGTGGAATTTTTCATCGACTTCTTTAACGCTCCCTAAACTGTTATCTCTGTCGTAAGTCAAATAAACGTCGCGCATAGGGTGAATAACGAGAACGTCTGCTTTTTCGTCCGTTTCCGAAATTATATAGCCGAGCTGCGCCACGTATCTGTTAAAATATTTAAAATCCTTCCACCAAGGCGCGTGAGGAGAAAACGACGGCGGAAAATCGGAATAGCCTTGACTTTGCAAACTGTAATTCATAAGATGATAAACCATATAGTTTACGCCGTTTACGTATTGATAATCGCATAAATATTTTAATTCTCTCGGACTAACGTCAAACCCCGAACAGCCGAAACTTTCGGTCATTATTTGTTTTTTACCTAATTGAGAAGCAACGCTTTCTACTTGAATAGCGTCTGCAACTCCGTCCGTCGTGCGGCACAAATGGTCGATACCGGGAACTTGACAGAATTCGTAACTCGGCATACAACCCGCGCCACCCCACATTTGCGTATTTAAATGAGGTTCTTCTACCGAATGACCGGTAAGTTCACAGCCGTGTGCATCGCACCATTCGTAAAGCGCTTTATAGAAATGTTCGGTGTAAAGTTTATTCATAAGCGTATAATACTTAACTCTGAACGGATATGCGCTTTCGTCGTTCAAAAACAAATTTATAAGCCCGTCCGTTACGTTTTCGCCGTACTCGTCGAAAAATTCTTTTTCAATTACGTTGGTTATGGGCGTTTTATATCTGTAATATTGCGGTTCGTCGGTAAAAAATCCTCTTACCGATTTGCCGAAATATTTTTTGAACCTTTTATAATATTCTTCGTGCGTTCCTTTGATAAATTGCGAAACGACGTTCGGGTCTAATATATCGACCTCCGACGGAGAACGACGACGGTAAATCGTATGATATTTACCGTAATATTCTTCATTGCCGCTTAAACGGAAATATTTTCCGTTCTCTTCGCCGTAAACGACGAACGCAGAAGGGTCGAAAACGTCGCCGACTTCGTATTCCAAATAAGGCGCGCGTTTTTTTTCGTCCTTAAATAGTTTGCCGCCGATAAATCCGCTCGGATATCCGAATTCGTCGTAAATCCACACGCACATTCCGAGCGTTTGAGCTTCTTCCAAACACGCGCCGACCGCATCGAACCATTCTTCGCTCAAATAAGGCGTTTTTAAGCCCTGCCTTGCGTGTATTATAAAACCGCCAAGACCGTTCTTTTTCATTTCCCTTATCTGCCTTACTGCTTCAACAGGCTCTATTTTGTTGTTCCAACTCCAAAAAGGAACCGGACCGTATTTCTTTAAGTCGATTTTTTTTAATTGCGAAAATATTTTATCCATAAAATTCCCTTACTTAGAATAAATCTTAAACGCCAATTCACGCAAATCGTCGTGTATACATTTAAAACTTAACCAGTTACGTATATGCATCGAAATGACTATCGACAGTCCGCTGTCGGCGTCCATAGAGACAAACGAACCGGCAGCGCCGTCCCAACCGAATTCGCCTATCGGCGAATATTTGCCTTGCTTAACCCTTACTCTCATACCCAAACCGTAATTATAATCGTCTCCACCGCAGAAAGTAAATCCGCCTTTATCGGGTTCAACCCCGACTTCGGGCTGAAATATTCGTTTAACCGTTTGCGGAGATAAAAAACGGTATCCGTTTTTTGCAAGCCCGAAATTTGCAATCGTATCGGCAAAAATCGAATAATCCTGCGGATTGCTTATTAACCCCGCGCCGCCGCTGACGTAATTTTCGGTTAAATAAAATTCACAGTTTTTTCCTATATTGACTAATTCACCGTTCTCACAGGAATATTGCGCGGTTATTTTGTCTTCCAAATTTTCGTTAAAAAACATATAACTGTTTTTCATACCGAGAGGAGTGAAAACGACTTCGTTTAAATAATCGGCAAAATTTTTACCCGTTACAACCTCTGCGACTGCCGCCAACACGTCAAGACACAAACTGTAATTAAAACGCTTGCCGGGGTCGGCTATCAAAGGTGTTTTCGTAAAGGCGTTAACGACCTCTATCGTAGAAGCTTTGTTATGGCTTCTCTCTTTAAGGGCGTTGACGGAATCGGTATACATATCGTACGTAAGCCCCGCCGTCATCGTAAAAAGGTGTTTTACGGTAATCGGATTAGAAGGTTTCCTTTTAACCCCGTTTTCCTCGACGAAAACGTTTGCGTATTCCGGCAAATATTTATCCACTCTGTCGTCCAACGAAAGTTTTCCTTCCTCTACCAAACGCATTACCGCGCACGACGTTACGGGTTTAGTAACCGAATACATAAAAAACAAATCGTCTTTACGCAACGGTTTGGTTTTTTCATAATCGGAATAACCGTAATAACCCGAAAACAAACTTTCGCCTTTACGTTTAATTTCTATGCCGAACGCAGGAATTTTTTTCTCTTTTAAAACGAAGGATTCTATATAATCCGATATTTCACACATTGCAGCGCACCTTCTTTTACATC
>CAYSYT010000025.1:0-23468 GCA_964435195.1 uncultured Christensenella sp.
ATACTTTATCTATGAAACCGTATTTTAAGCATAAACTTACTAATTTGTTGGTCGTTAACGACTTGGTTACCGTGCATTACTTTGAGTTTAAGAAGGATTTTTTTCACGGTGAGGAGTTTCACGATTTTTGGGAAATAGTTTACATAGATAAAGGTTGCGCCGTTTGTTACGCCGATAAAAAGGAAATCCGTTTATCGGAAGGAGAAATGCTTTTTCACAAGCCGAACGAAGTTCATTCTTTATCGTGCGAAGGAAAATATAAGCCGCAGGTATTTATAATCTCGTTCGTTTGTCGGTCGGAAGCAATGCGGTTTTTCGAAAATAAAAAAATTCTGCTCGAATCGAATTACAGAAGATATTTTTACAGGATTTTAGAAGAAGCAAAAAAGACTTTCGATATACCTTATTCCGACCCCGAAACGCGGAAAATAGAACTATTGAAAAATCCTACGCTCGGAGGAAAACAACTTATTAAAAATAATTTGGAATTGCTTCTTATCGACCTTATGAGAGGATTAACGGAAACCGACGGCGGAAATAAAATTTTCCTTACGGAAAACCAGTTCGATAAAAAAATCGCGGCGGAAATAATAGAATTTTTAAAGGAACGTGTATACGAGCGCGTAAATATCGACGATATTTGTTACAAGATAAGTTACAGCAGAGCGTACGTTTTTAAGAAATTCAAATCGGTAACGGGCAAAACGGTGATGGAGTATTATCTTCAACTGAAAATTATGCGGGCGAAAGAATTGTTGTCGGATGGCGCGTTATCGGTTAAAGAAATTTCCGAAAAACTTTCTTTCGATACGCCAAATTATTTTACCAAAACGTTTAAAAAATTTTGCGGTTATACTCCTACCGAATACAGAAAAAGGGTAATTTTGGAATAATTTATGAATTTTGTTTATTTATCACATATTGTGTTAAAAATTACCTACAATTCTAAACTATTCCAAAAAAAGTGTTAAAAATTTTCAAAAAAAATTAAAATTCGAGTTAAAAATGCTTTACAAAAAAGAATAAATAGTGTATATTATCATTGTCGAAAGCGAAAAGCGGTCGGCAAACGGAACAGCTCATCATTTTCCCCCTTATCATATATTATTCAGGAAGCAGTAAACCTTGTTTATTGCTTTTTGAATTTTAAACGGAAATTATTTTTTAGAAGGAATTTACGCCGTTAATAAAGTAATTATATAAAACGGAAGTAAAGTAATAATTATGCTATTTAAAATTACAAACGGCGCGGTTTCGTTCGGAGCGGATACCGTGCTTGAAAAAATCGATTTTGAGATACGCGACAGAGAAAAAATTGCCGTAGTCGGGCGTAACGGTTGCGGTAAGTCTACTCTTTTAAAAACCGTCGTCGGTGAAATTCCGTTAGAGGAGGGCACGGGCGAAGAACCGTTTTCGGTTACGAAGGCGGGTAGTCCCGTTATAGGCTATTTGAAACAAACGGACTTCGAAGACGAGAACGTTTCGATGATAGACGAAGTTCTCAAGGTTTTTGCGCCTATAAAAGAAACCGAAATAAAGATGCAATCGCTTTTGGAGGAAATCGAGAAAAATCCCGACGATAAAAAGATAAAAATCTATTCAAATCTTTGTGAAAGATATGAGTTTTTGGGCGGATATACGTATAAAAAAGAGTATTCCGTAATGATTAAAAATTTCGGTTTTACCGAAGAAGACAAATATAAACCGGTACGCGCTTTTTCTGGCGGACAGAGAACGAAAATAGCTTTTATGAAACTTTTGTTGAGCCATCCCGATATTTTGCTTTTGGACGAGCCGACCAACCATTTGGACGTAACGGCGATAGAATGGTTGGAAAGTTACGTAAAGAATTACAAATCCGCCGTTGTAATAGTTTCGCACGACCGTATGTTTATTGAAAAAACGGTAGACAAGGTTTACGAGATAGAATACGGCGAAACACGTTCGTATACGGGTAAATATTCCGATTTCGAACGGATAAAAAGAGAAAATTATCAAAAGCAGTTAAAAGACCACGAATATCAGCGTGAAGAAATAAACAGACTTATGCGCTTAGTCGAACGTTTCAGATATAAAGCGACTAAGGCGAGAATGGTTCAATCCAAGTTAAAGCAGATTGAACGAATGAAGATAGTCGATAAACCGAACAGATACGACTTAAAATCTTTTCACGCAAACTTCGAGCCGAAGACGGAAAGCGTAAAAGAAGTTTTGCAAACAGCAGATTTGGAAATAGGATATAATAATGTACTTGCAAGAATAAATATTCAATTACAACGGGGCGATAAACTCGGTGTAATCGGCGGCAACGGAATAGGTAAATCAACCTTTCTCAAAACGTTGGTAGGAGAAACGCGTGCATTGTCGGGCGGTTTCGAATTCGGCTTAAAAACCGAAATAGGTTATTTTAATCAACAAATGGCGGAATATTCTTCGCATAAAACGGTTATCGAAGACTTTTACGACGAGTTTCCCTCGCTGACGGAAACGGAAGTAAGAACGTCGCTCGGCTCGTTTTTGTTTACGGGCGACGACGTTTTTAAGAACGTTGACGATTTATCGGGCGGAGAACGGGTAAGACTTGCTTTGTGTAAAATTTTCAAGCGCAGACCGAATTTTCTCATTCTCGACGAACCCACTAACCATATGGACGTCGTCGGTAAAGAAACGCTCGAAAATATGCTATGCGAATATAACGGAACGGTTATTTTCGTTTCACACGACAGGTACTTCGTCAATAAAGTCGCCGATAAGCTTTTGGTTTTCGAAAACGGACTTGCCGATTTTTATCCGTTCGGTTACGAAGAGTACGAACTTTTAGAGAATAAAGAGGATTTCGATAGTGCCGTTAAAACGGCTGTTTCGGTAAAAAAAGAGAAAAAGGTTTTTATCAGTCCGTTAAAAGAACGCGATAAAAAGCGACGCCGCATAGTTAAGTTAGAAGAACTTATAAATAAAAAAGAAGCGGAAATAAGCGCTATTAACGCCGAATTGGAAAAACCGGAAGTGTATTCCGATTACGTTAAGGTGAAGGAACTTAACGATAAAATCGAAATTTTAACGAAAGAATCGGATTCTCTTTCGGAAGAGTGGGCGATTCTTTCGGAAGAACTGGAAAAAACGGAATAAAAACTAATTTTTCAAATATTTTTCACTCAAAAAAAAGGTTTTTTTTCTTTTTTTGAGTATTATTATATGAAAATATCAATCGTTATACTATTTCGTTTTATACGCACGGTTTAGTATAACGGTTTCACACGGGTGGTTTATGAAAGATAAAACACTTAAAAAAGAAGAAATGTTTTTGTCGCCTTACGCTACGAAATCGGTAAATACCGTCGGCAGACTTAAAGCGGAAGAGCCGTGTCCGTTGAGGACGGAATTTCAGCGCGACAGGGACAGAATAATTTACAGTAAGGCGTTTAGACGGTTAAAAAACAAAACGCAAGTGTTTTTTTCTCCCGAAGGCGACCATTACAGAACCCGCCTTACGCATACGCTTAACGTGTCGCAAGTGGCAAGAAGTATCGCCCGCACGCTTTCGTTGAACGAGGACTTAACGGAAGCGATTGCGTTGGGGCACGATTTAGGGCATACGCCTTTCGGTCATTCGGGCGAAAGAATATTGTCTCACTTAAACCCCAAAGGGTTTAGGCACAACGAACAATCGGGCAGAGTGGTCGACGTGTTGGAATCGGACGGTAAAGGTTTGAATTTGACGAGAGAAGTCGTAGACGGCATAGTAAACCACAAAATGTCGTTAAAACCTATGACGTTGGAAGGCAGAGCCGTCAGTTTGGCGGACCGCATAGCGTACGTTAATCACGATATAGACGATGCCATCGTCGGTGGATTTATCGAAAGCGAAGATTTGCCGAAAGACTGCGTAGCAATTCTCGGTAACACTTCTTCACAAAGAATTAACACGGCGATAATATCGATTTTTAACGAAAGCGACGGTAAAAACAAGGTGGAAATGTCCCCTTCCGTTGCGGCGGCTATGGACAAGTTACGTAAGTTTATGTTCGAACGCGTATATAATCATCCCAAAATATACGCCGAAGAGCAGCGCGCGGACAGAATGATTTCCGCTCTTTACGAATATTATTTGGAAAATAAAGACGCAATGCCTGAATTTTACAAAAGGCTTTTGGACGAATACGATATACATACGGTGGTAAGCGATTATATTTCTTCCATGTCCGATATGTACGTCGTAAAGACTTTTACTTCTATATTCGTACCTAATAATTGGAAACTATAAAATGAACGGGTTTGACAACAGGTTTTTAGATGAACTGAAAAACAAAAACGATATCGTCGATATCGTCGGCAAATATATGCGTCTTGAACAGCGCGGCGGTAATTTTTGGGGGAGGTGTCCCTTTCATCACGAAAAAACCGCATCTTTTTGCGTTCATCCGATAGGTCAGTTTTTTTACTGCTTCGGTTGTCATCAAAGCGGCGACGTTATCCGTTTCGTTATGGAAATCGAAGCGTTGGACTTTGCTGACGCCGTTAAATTTTTGGCGGAAAAGGCGAATATGCCTCTTCCCGAAAGAAAATACGACGACGAAAAGGTTCGCGAACAGAAGCACCAAAAACAACGCTGTTTGGAAGTTTTGAAAGAAACCGCACTTTATTACGTCGGCAATCTCCGTTCTGAAAAAGCATCGGCGCATCTCGATTATGCAAGTAAACGCGGTTTAGACGCCGCAACGCTCGTTAAATTCGGAATGGGCGCGTCGCTCGACTTTAATTCGTTGCCTAATTATTTAAGGTCAAAAGGTTACACCGACGAAGAAATGGTGCTTTCGGGGGCGTGCGGCGAGAAAAACGGGCGTGTTTTCGACTGGCTCGGCGGAAGGTTTACCATTCCGCTCGTCGACCAGTTCGGAAACGTAATTTCCTTTGCCGGCAGGCGGCGCGGCGGTAATTTTTGGGGGAGGTGTCCCTTTCATCACGAAAAAACCGCATCTTTTTGCGTTCATCCGATAGGTCAGTTTTTTTACTGCTTCGGTTGTCATCAAAGCGGCGACGTTATCCGTTTCGTTATGGAAATCGAAGCGTTGGACTTTGCTGACGCCGTTAAATTTTTGGCGGAAAAGGCGAATATGCCTCTTCCCGAAAGAAAATACGACGACGAAAAGGTTCGCGAACAGAAGCACCAAAAACAACGCTGTTTGGAAGTTTTGAAAGAAACCGCACTTTATTACGTCGGCAATCTCCGTTCTGAAAAAGCATCGGCGCATCTCGATTATGCAAGTAAACGCGGTTTAGACGCCGCAACGCTCGTTAAATTCGGAATGGGCGCGTCGCTCGACTTTAATTCGTTGCCTAATTATTTAAGGTCAAAAGGTTACACCGACGAAGAAATGGTGCTTTCGGGGGCGTGCGGCGAGAAAAACGGGCGTGTTTTCGACTGGCTCGGCGGAAGGTTTACCATTCCGCTCGTCGACCAGTTCGGAAACGTAATTTCCTTTGCCGGCAGGCGGATAGACGGCGTAAAAGAACAAAAATATATCAATACCAAAGAAACTTTGGTATTTTCGAAGGGTAGAACTTTTTTCAATTTAAATAATTTAAAAAAGGAAAAAAACGAAAACGGCATCGACTCGGTTATTATCGTCGAAGGGCATTTAGACGTCGTGTCGTTGGTTCAGGCGGGTTTTCCGAACGTAGTCGCAAGTATGGGTACGGCTTTTACGAAAGACCAAGCCAGAATACTTAAAAGATTTTCGGAAAAAGTTTATATAAGTTTCGACGGCGATTTCGCAGGGCAAAAGGCAGCCGTCAGAGGGTTGGAAATTCTTAAAGAAGAAGGTCTTGACGTTAAGGTTATAACTCTTCCCGACGGAATGGACCCCGACGACGTGGTGAAAAAAATCGGTGCGGAGGCTTATGCTAAACTGATAAAAGATGCAAAACCGCTTATAGATTTTAAGCTCGACGTGATTAAAAAGACATTTGACATAAACACGGTAGACGGTAAGCGTAAATTTATAACGGCGGCGGTAAAAGTTATAAGGGAAAGTCCTTCGCCCGCAGAACAGGAGGATTTGCTTAAAACCGTTCGGGATTTAACGAAGGTTACGTATGAATCGTTAAAACGAGAATTACATAACGCAGAGGAAAAAGTTGAATCGTCGGTTACTGCGGAGTTGCCTAAATTCAACGATAACGCAGGCGACAAAATAGATATTGCGGCGCGGTTCGTTTTGGCTTCTTACGTATTCGGGAAGCCTTACGCTTTCGAAACCGATATAAAATCGGTTAATTTTTATTCGCCCGCGCATAACGCCGTTAAAGAATATCTCGTTAAAAAAATTTCCGACGGCGAGAAAGCGAAGTTCAGCGAGTTATTCGATTATTTGCCGGAAGATTATTATGAAGAACTTTCGCGTATAGCGGGCTTGGAAGCGGAAGATAGGCGTTTTGACGAGGCAAAATATTTTGCGGATTGTTTGAAAACGTTGAGGGCAGAAGATATAAACAGAGAAATAGAAATGCTGACGGAACTTTTCAAAAACGAAACGGACGCCGACGAGCGCAGACGCATTGCGTCTGAATTAAACGCAAGACTTACAGAAAAAAACAAACTTTCAAAATCGTAAGAAAGGGTATAGTTACGGAGGAGTAAAATGGAAGAAATAAACGTTAACGCAACTGAAAACAAAGAAGAAAACGTCGTAATGTCGCCGGAGGAAGAACGCGCCGCGAAACTTAATACGGCAGTAAACGAATTAGTTGCCGAATACAAAAAACGCGGAAGCATTTCCAACGATACGCTATTTGATAAGTTGGAAAAATTTCAGGTTACGCCGTTAGAACTCGAAGAAATTTATAAAACCTTCGACGATAACGGGATAAGCATAATTGACGACATTATTAAGGACAAGGAATTGCTTGACCAAATTCTTAAAGAAGTCAGTATGGATGACCCCGTAAAGATGTATCTTAAAGACATCGGGAAAGTTCCGCTTCTTTCTCCCGACGACGAAACCGAACTTGCGAAAAAAATGATTGACGGCGACGAAGCGGCTAAAAGACTTTTAAGCGAGGCGAATTTGAGGCTCGTCGTTTCCATAGCAAAAAGGTATATGGGCAGGGGCATGCAATTCTTAGACCTTATACAGGAAGGTAATTTGGGACTTATGAAGGCGGTTGAAAAGTTCGACTATCAAAAAGGTTTTAAATTTTCTACCTATGCGACTTGGTGGATTCGTCAGGCGATAACCCGCGCGATTGCCGACCAAGCGAGAACTATTCGTATACCCGTTCATATGGTAGAAACGATAAATAAACAAATCAGAGTTTCCAGAAGACTTTTGCAGGAACTCGGCAGAGAACCCACCCCCGAAGAAATCGCAGAGGAAATGGGCGTATCCGAAGAAAAGGTAAGGGAAATTCAAAAAATCGCACAAGACCCCGTTTCCTTGGAAACGCCTATCGGCGAAGAAGAAGACAGCCATCTTTCCGATTTTATCGAAGACGAGGGTAGCGCCGCTCCGACGGAAGCCGTATCTTTTACGATGCTCAAAGAACAATTGCTCGGCGTTCTCGACACCTTGACCCCTCGCGAAGAAAAGGTTTTAAGGCTTCGTTACGGGCTTGACGACGGCAGACCGAGAACTCTCGAAGAAGTCGGTAAAGAATTTAACGTTACCCGTGAAAGAATAAGACAAATAGAAGCGAAGGCTTTGCGAAAACTTCGTCACCCCAGCCGTTCGAAGCGTCTTAAAGATTTTTTGGATTGATATGACCGAAAGACTTAACGTGATTTTTTCGGCTATTCCCGATTGCCGCGTTTTTGCCGATATAGGTTGCGACCACGGTTATATGGCGAAAGCGATGCTCGACTTCGGCAAGTGTGAAAAAGCCGTCGTTTCCGACGTTAGTAAAAAGTGCCTTGAAAAAGCCGAAAAACTGCTCGAAAATTATATTAAAAACGGCAAAGCGGAAGCGGTGGTTTCCGACGGATTCGAAAACGTAGGTTATTCGGACGTCGCGCTGATAGCGGGTATGGGCGGAGAGGAAATTATTAAAATAATACTCAACGCTGCTCGCTTACCCGAAATTCTCGTTCTGCAACCGATGAAAAATTGCGATAAAGTGCGCGTAGAAACCGTTAAAGCAGGGTTTTCGGTTAAATCGGATTACGTTTTTAAGGCGGACGGTAAATTTTACGATTTGTTGGTTTTCTCACGCGGTTGCGATAGCCTTTCCGCCGACGAAATAACGTTCGGCAGAACTAATTTGACGGACAAGGGCGAGGCGTTCAAAGAGCGGCTTGCCGAAGAAAAGAGAAAGTTTGAAAAACTTTTGAACGACGATAAAATTTCCTTTTCCGATAAAGAGGAATTTAAAATAAAAATCCAAAGGATTGACGAGTTATGTATTCTTTAAATCGGTTGGTTTGTGTTTTGGAAGGGTTCGCCCCTTTGGAACTCAGCGTAAAACAGATTGAAAAAGGCGCTTACGACAATAGCGGCGTTATAGTTAAATTGCACGACGAAATTAAATCCGTGTTATTCTCGCTCGATTTGTCGGAGGCGGCGGTTGAATTTGCAAAAAAAATAAACGCGGATACTGTCGTTACTCATCATCCCGCGATTTATTATCCCGTGAAAAGTCTTTCGGTGGACGATAAAACTACCTCGCCGTTGATAAGAGCCGTAGAAAACGGCGTTAACGTAGTTTCAATGCATCTTAATTTAGACGTCGCTAACGGCGGTATTGATTACGAGTTGTGCCGTGGCCTCGGCGGCGTAAACGAAAAAATTCTTTTTTACGTGGACGATACGTGCGGTTACGGAAGGGAATTTTGTCTTCCCGACGGGAGCGATTTGAAAAAATTAAAAGAAATAATAACAAAAGAATTCGGCACGGATAAAATTTTAGTTTACGGAGAGAAAGACGGTCGTATAGATAAAGTCGCGTCTTTCTGCGGCGGGGGTGCTTCGTACATTCTCGACGCGGTTAAAAACGGGTTGACCGACGCGCATACTTTGATAACTTCGGATATGCCTCATCACGTAATAAAAGAGTTGGTCGAATACGGCAAAACGGTAATTTTAATTCCGCATTATGCGTCGGAAAATTACGGTTTTAAGAAATTTTACGAAAACGTGAAAAATAAAACGGACGGAGAACTCTCCGCAAGTTATTTTGACGATAAAAGATTCAGTTAAAAGGAGAAACGGATATGATTCAAGAATTACTCGCATATCAGACAACGGACGCAAAATTGCGCAAAATCGAAACGGAACTTTCGGGTAGTGAAGAAAGGAAAAAAGCGCTATCCGCCAAAAAGTATCTCGAAGGCGTAGAGGAAGCGGTTTCCAAACTCGAAGCGCGCGCGGCCGAACTTTTACTTGCTTACGAAAACGCAACTAATCAGCAATTGAAATTAAAAGAACAAGAAGAAGAACTTTCGCGTGCAATCGATACGTTAGAAGACGAAACGGAAGTTAATTATCTTTTGAAAAAAGCCGACGAATTGCTCGCAAAAATAAAATCTTTCGGTGCGGAGGCAACTAAAATAGCGTCGGAAATACAAGCGGTTTTGAGCGAATACAATAACGTTAAACTAAAAACAAAAGCGGCGCGTACGCAATACGAAGATTCCGGTAAAAAATATAACGAATTGAAAGAATCCAAAAAATCGGAAAAAGAGGCGATAGAAAAAGAACTTGCGTCGTTAAAAGAAAAGGTTGACCCGTCGCTTATGGAACGCTATCTTAAAAAGCGCGCCGAAAAGATTTTCCCCGTCGTAGCCGAAGTAACGGATAAAACCTGTGGCGGTTGTAATATGGAACTTTCGATGTCGGAACTTTCCAAACTTAAAAGCGGAGAAATAATCGAATGCGACCAATGCCGAAGACTTATTTTTAAGGCTTAAAGGGTAAAAGTAAAAGAATACGGCGTTTAACCGTTTTTTTGACGGTAAAACCGCTTAAAAGGGAAGAAATTTGTTTTTCTTCCTTTTTTTGTAAAATTTTTGTTTCGGTTTTACTAAATAATATTTTTAAACTAATTTAAAATACTTGCGCAAAATATTCGAAAATAAATTGTAAAAGAACGCTTTATTTGGTATAATTGAAAAGAAGATTTTTTAGAGGTGCACTTTTGAACGATTTGGGCAGAAGCAATGAAAATAAGAATAAAAAAGAGTCTTTCGTGTTTACGAAAGAAACGTTGGGCGTGGTACTCGTATTGTTTTCTACGCTTATGCTCGTATGTTTAATTACGAGGGACGTTATTTTTTCTCTTCCCGGACAAGCGGTTAACTCCTTTTTGTTCGGTCTTTTCGGTTATTTTTCTTATTTCTTTTGTATTTATTCGATTATAATCGGTTCTCGTTTGATTATAGGTAAAAAGAGCAAACTTAAAAAGAAAACCAAAATATTGTTTTTTACCGCACTTATAATTCTTGCCGTTTTAATTCACGTAATAACGATGGCGGGCGATTCTTCTTTGCCGTACGGCGAATACCTTGCTCTTTCCTATACCAAGGGCTCGGGCGGAATCGTAACCTCGTCGGGCGGCGGAATATTATTCGGTTTGGTGGCGTACGTTTTTTCCGCGTTGCTTACCGACGTGGGCAGTTACGTCGTTTTGGGCGTTCTCTTTGCGCTTGACGTTTACGCTTTGGTAAGAACGGTAATCGATACGCCCGTAAAAGGCGAAAAGTCTGAAAAAAAATTCAGAAGTTCTTACGTCGCTCCGTCTACCGACGGCGATAATCTCGAAGAAAGGGAGTACCCCGTCGAGGGCGTTGATTTTCAAACGGACGGAGGTAAACCCGCGCAAAAACTGTTCGTTAACAACGCAAACGATTTCACTTTCAAAACTAAACGCGATATTAAAAACGACGGCAAAACCGACGGCATAAGAATAAGTGAAAAAGGCGGACTAAACGTAAGTTCGCCCGCGCAGAGTTACTCCGCTGCTTACGGGGAGGAAATGCAAAGCAAACTCAATTATATAAAAACTCCTGCAAAAATCGACGTTGACAAAACGCTTAATAATTCTTACGGGGCGTCGACGACCGTTTCGGCACCCATATCGAGAGTAGAATCTAACCATTCGGCAGAAACCGAAATCGCGCGCACCGAGAACGTTATAGAAAACGCATCGGAATCGCAAAACGAAAAGCCCGTAACGGAAACGCACGATATTCCGTTTTACGAACACGACGAACCTTCCGACGGTTTGGATTCGGCAAGAAGCCGTGCGGAAAATTTCAGCGGAAGATATGCGGAAGTTGAAGATTTAGGTATAGGAACGAACGTCGCATCGGCAGAACCTACGGAAATCGAAAAGCCTTTGACGTCCGATTCGGTACCTTTTGAAACGCCGCGTAGGGGCGGCGCGGAAAGTCCGTTGTTTGACGATACGGATAGAATAATTTCGGAAGAAATACCGTTTATAGACGAAAGCGCAAGTCATTCCGAAACCGACGCCTTAGATAACGTAGAAGAAGTTAAACCGAACGTTCCGCAAAAACCCGAATCTTCGCGAATAACGGGAGACAGAAGAGTTCGCGGCATACTTTTCGGCGGCGAAGACGAGGAAGCTTTAAAACCCGCAATTCCCGACGAACCTGACTATAATAGCAGAATTGTCGCCGACCGTAACGTAAACGTTCCCTTTGTCGAGGAACGCGAAGAAGAACCCGTAAGGCCTAAAAAAGAGCAGCCTCCGATTAACAGGGTTTATCATAAACCGCCGATAGATTTGTTGGAAAATTACGACCCGCCTGCCGATTTACCCAAGGAAAATCACGAAGAGCGTATGGAAATCATAAAACAAACGCTTGCGGATTTCCATATTAACGCAGAGCCTACGGGTTACGTGCAAGGTCCGTCGGTTACCAGATACGAGATAATGATGCCTGCGGGCATATCGGTTAAACGCGTACTCGGGTTGTCGGAAGATTTGCAAATGAGACTTGCCGTCAAAGACGGCGTCAGAATTCAAGCCCCCATTCCGGGGAAAAACCTTATCGGCGTGGAAGTGGCTAACAAGTCTAAAATAACCGTCGGTCTTAAAGAAGTCATCACGGGTATGGCGAACAAAAAAATAAAACCCGAATCGTTGACTTTTGCTATCGGTAAAGACATCGTCGGCGACGCTATATGCGACGACTTGGCGAAAGGTCCGCACTATTTGGTTGCGGGTGCGACGGGCGCCGGCAAGAGCGTTTGCCTTAATACCTTGCTCGTAAGTCTTATTATGCGTTACAGCCCCGAAGATTTGAGGCTTATTCTCGTTGACCCAAAGAGGGTTGAATTCAGGGTTTACGAACATTTGCCGCATTTAATGATAGACGAAATCATAACCGACCCGAAAAAAGTTCTTGCCGTTCTTAATTGGCTCGTCGAAGAAATGGAAAGAAGATACGCGTTGTTCGAACAAAGCGGTAGTTTGATAGATAATATAGAAGCGTATAACACGCAAGTGGCAGGTCCTACCGTGTCAAGAATGCCGAGAATAGTTCTCATAATAGACGAACTTGCCGATTTAATGAGTCATATAAAGAAAGATTTGGAAGCGCGTATACAAATTCTTACGCAAAAAGCGCGCGCGGCGGGTATACATTTGGTACTTGCTACGCAACGTCCTTCGGTAAACGTAATTACGGGCGTTATAAAAACGAACTTACCTTCGCGTATAGCGTTTAAGGTAACTAACTTCCAAGATTCGCAGACTATTCTCGATAAAGCGGGCGCGGAAAAACTTTTAGGTTACGGCGATATGCTTTATAAAAATTCGGTTATGCCCGACAGCGAAAGATATCAGGGTGCGTTTATAAGCAAGTTCGAGGTTAGTAACGTAGTTTCGTATATAATAGAAAAGAACAAAGCGTATTTCGACGACGACCTTGCCGAATATCTCGAAAGGGCGGTTAAACCGAAAGCCGAAGAAAATTCTTCTTCGGGAGAATCGGACGAAGGTATGGAGGGCGGAGAAAACAACGAACTTTTCTTAAAAGCGTTGGCTCTTGCGATAAATACCGGTTCGATTTCCATATCTTTATTACAAAGAAGGTTTCAGATAGGGTATTCGAGAGCGGGCGGATTGGTTGATAAGATGGAAAGAATGGGCTTTATTTCCGGTAACGAAGGCAGTAAAGCAAGGCGCGTTCTTATAACGAGAGAGGAATACGAGGAAAGGTTCGGGGCAATGCCCGATTGATTTTAGATTATGGTAAAAAACAAACTCGTCGGGGTGATATCGCTCGGCTGTGATAAAAACAAAACCGATACCGAAAAGATGCTTTCGTTTTTGAACGGACGACACGTTTTGACTAACGATTTGGGAAAAGCGCAAATAATAGTTATAAATACCTGCGCTTTTTTAGAGAGCGCGCGTGAGGAAGCCGTAAACGAAATTCTTTTGGCAGCGTCGCTTAAGAAAACGGCTAAATTAGAAAAATTAGTCGTTACCGGCTGTTTGCCTCAAAAGTTCGTGAACGATATTTTCGACGAGTTGACGGAAGTCGATGCTTTTTTGGGTGTTTCCGATTACGAAAGGCTTTTAGACGTTATCGACGAAATTTACGACGGCAAAAGGGTAAACGCCGTCGGAAGCCCTAAAAACGAGCGTATTTTAAGCCGCGTAAGAACGACCGATAATTACGCTTATTTGAAAATTGCGGACGGTTGTTCTAATCGTTGCACCTACTGTCTTATTCCTTCTATACGCGGGGCTTACCGTTCGGTGAAAAAATCCGACCTAATAGAGGAAGCGAGGTCGTTGGGCGAAGTAAAAGAACTTATTTTGGTTGCGCAAGACGTTACTAAATACGGTTTAGATTTGGAAGAAAAAAGCAGTTTGCCCGATTTAATCCGCGCGCTTTCGGTATTAGACAATATACGCGGCATTAGATTGCTTTACTGCTATCCCGAAGGTATTACGGACGAACTTATCAGGGAATTTCAAGGCAACCCCAAACTTATAAGATATTTGGATATACCTTTGCAACACGCCGACGACCGCATATTGAAACTTATGAACAGAAAGGGAACGGGGCAGGGATATTTGCAACTTATCGAGCGCTTAAAACGGGAAATTAGCGGCATTGCAATTCGTTCTACATTTATTGCGGGTTTTCCGACCGAAGACGAACGGGCGTTCGGTAGCCTCGTCGAATTTTTAAAGCAGGCAAAATTGTTTAACGCAGGTTTTTTTAAGTATAGTAAAGAGGAAGGAACGCCTGCCGCAAGGCTCGAAGGTCAAGTTCCCGCTATAATAAAGACCAAGCGTTATAAAAAATTGTATTCCGTACAAAAAAGCATCGTAAAAGAAAATTTAAAGTCGCTTATAGGACGTACTTTTTCCGTTTTGGCGGAAGGGTTTGACCAAACTCAATTCGTTTATTACGGCAGGGCGTATTTTAACGCACCCGACGTTGACGGAAAGGTTTACTTCTTTTCTTCGGAAGAAGTCGAATACGGTAAAAACTACGATATTAAAATTACCGCCGCGTCCGATTACGACCTTTACGGAGAGAGATTATGAATTTACCAAACAAACTTACGGTTTTAAGAATAATTATGATACCGATTTTTGCCGCGTTGTTTTTCATAACGGCAATTCCGTATAATTACGCTGTTTCAGCGGTTGTGTTCGCTTTGGCGGCGTTTACGGATTTTTTAGACGGCTATATTGCGAGAAAATACGGTTTAGTTACAAATCTCGGCAAGTTTTTAGACCCTATTGCCGATAAAGTGTTGGTATCGACGGCGTTCATAATTATGCTTACGCCGTTTGGCGGAGCGTCTATTCTTCCTTGGTACGGGAGTATCGCCGTTGCCGTAATAATAGCAAGGGAATTGATGATTAGCGGTTTCCGTATAGTCGCAGCGAGCAAAGGTTTGGTTCTCGCCGCAGACAAAACGGGGAAAATAAAAACGTTTTTTCAAGACGTTTCCATCGTGGTTTTGTTGGTCGGCGCGTCGTTTATGCCCGGGCTTTATACGGCGTTAAACGTCGTCGGGTTAGCTCTTTTTGGAGTTTCCGCATTGCTTACCGTAATTTCGGGCGCGGAATATATAATTAAAAACGTTTCGGTGTTGAAGGATTAAGATGAAAACCGCTCTCATATTTTTCAAACGGTCGGAAGATTCTTTCGATTCCGATTATTACGGCGAAGTCGTGAACGCTTTCGTGAGCGGCAATATTTTGATTAACGCCGTCGAAATTTTGCCCGATACCGACGATTTGGGTTTTAAGCGTAGTCTGTGCGATTTTAGGAATACCTTTGAAAACCTTATCGTTATAGGCGAAAGTGCGTCTTTCGATTTAAAACAGGTGGTGTGCGACGATGCCGATACCGAACTTTGCGATAACGAAAACGCAAGAAAGTTCGTTGACGCCGTTTCTAAATCGTACGGAGAAGAATTTTCGGAAGAAAGTTGTCTGTTGCCTATGGACGCAACGCTAATACCCAACGTAAACGGCTTGTATCAAGGGTTTATGATGGAAGACAAGGATTTTTCGTTACTCGTGCTTCCTTCCGACGTAAAGCAAATAAAGGTTATGTGCGACGGTTACGTAGTACCGTATTTTGAAAGTAAATACGGTGTGCGGTACGAAAGGCTTACTTTGAAATACTTCGGTGAAACGGGCGCTCTTAAAAAAACTTTGGACGACGCCGCAACCGAATGTAAATGTAAATTAAAATATTACGTAGATACCAAACACGGCGATTCTACCGTTAAACTTATATTTTCCGACGTCGTCGATAAGGCTTGTATGAACGATACGGTAAGGTTTATCGTTTCCGAATTGAAAGAAAACCTTTACGCCGAATTCGATACTTCGTTGGAGGAGCGGCTATTCGATTTGCTGAAATTAAGAAAGGTTAAAATCGCCGTTGCCGAATCTTTTACGGGAGGAAGGCTTTCTTCCGCGATTATAAAGAACAGCGGCGCGTCGGAATATTTTTCGGAAGGTGCGGTTACTTATTCTAATTCGAGCAAGAACAAACGGTTAAACGTTAAAGATGAAGATTTGAAAAGGGTCGGTGCGGTCAGCGCGCAAGTCGCTTACCAAATGGCGGCAGGGCTTTTGTTACAAGGCGATTGCGATATCGCTATATCGACGACCGGCATTGCGGGACCTAAAAGCGACGATTCGTTAAAACCCGTCGGGTTATGTTATATAGGCGTGGGTATGAAGGACGGCGTACATACTTACAGATATAACTTTACGGGCAACAGAGAGGAAATAACGGAAACGGCAAAAAACACTGCCTTGTTTCTGGCTATAAAAAAACTAAAAAATTTATAAGGAATTAAAGGAATTGTTATGGACGAAAACAAAGCAAAAGCGCTGGAAAGCGTTTTAGTTCAGATTGAAAAACAGTACGGCAAAGGCTCTATTATGAAACTCGGTCAAACCGCAGGCGATACGTCTATCGAAGTATTGCCCACGGGATGTTTATCGCTCGACCTCGCAATAGGCGTGGGCGGATTGCCTCGCGGCAGAATTATCGAAATATACGGTCCCGAATCGTCGGGTAAAACCACGGTTGCGTTGTCGGTTATCGCCGAAACTCAAAAGGCGGGCGGCATTGCCGCGTTTATAGACGCGGAACACGCTCTCGACCCCGTTTACGCAAAAAATTTAGGCGTTAATCTCGACGAACTTTACGTTTCGCAACCCGATACGGGCGAACAGGCGCTCGACATAACCGCTTCTCTCGTAGCGAGTAAAGCGGTCGATATCATCGTAGTGGATTCGGTTGCGGCTCTTACCCCGAAAGCGGAAATAGAAGGTGATATGGGCGACGCTCACGTAGGTTTACAGGCAAGACTTATGAGTCAGGCGCTCCGTAAACTTACGGCAATAACCAACAAGAGCAAAACCTGTATAATTTTCATAAACCAACTCCGTGAAAAGGTCGGCGTAATGTTCGGTAACCCCGAAGTTACCGCGGGCGGAAAAGCGCTTAAATTTTACGCAAGCGTCCGTATAGACGTTCGTAAAGCCGACGCGCTTAAAGATTCGGGCACTGCTTACGGTAATCACACGAAAGCGAAAATCGTAAAAAATAAAGTAGCGCCTCCTTTCAAGACGGCGGAGTTCGATATCATTTTCGGTAAAGGCATCTCGAAGGGCAGTTGCGTAGTGGATTTGGGGTTGCAATACGATATAATTCAAAAAAGCGGTTCGTGGTTCTCGTATAACGGCGAAAAAATCGCGCAGGGCAGAGAAAAAGCAGTCGATTATATAGAATCTAATCCCGACGTTTACGAGGAAATTAAAGAAAAGATTTTATCGGCGTTCAGGGGCGAAGGAAAGGAAGATTAAAAGTAGTATCTTAAATATCTTTCCAACCATTGACTTTTTAAAGGAAATGGTATACAATTATATTAAGGAAATATGTGTGTTAAAAGCATCATATAAACAACGAAACAGGAGGGCATTATAAATGCAAACGTTAAATTACGGCTCCCTGTTCTTGGCAGTCCAACCTTTAACTTGGATTTTGGCGGTCGTCGCGGTCGTATTAGGCGCGCTCGGTTGCTTTCTCGGTTGGTTTTTAACGAATAAGTCTTTTAAGAAAAAACAAGGTGATATTCAAAAAGTTACCGAAAAAATGCTTGAAGACGCAACCGCACAGAGTAAAATTATTAAGAAAGAGGCTATTTTAGAAGCAAAAGAACAGGAACAAAAACTTCGCAGCGATTTTGAGAGAGAATCGAGGGAAAAACGTCAGGAACTCCAAAAAATGGAGAACAGGCTTAATCAAAAGGAAGAAACCCTCGATAAAAAGGAAGAAAATCTTCTTAAACGTAACGAAGAAACTACCAGACAGCAAAACAATTTAAAGGTGAAGGAAGCCGAACTCGACAGAAAACTCGGCGATATCGCCGAACAGCACGAAAGAATGGTCGCGGAGTTTGAAAAAATTGCGCAAATGAGTAAAGAAGAAGCGAAAAAAGAACTCATAGCCGCAATAGAAGACGAGGCCAAACGCGACGCCGCGGGAATGGTTAAAAACATCGAAGCGGAAGCAAAAGAACAAGGCGAAAGAAAAGCCAAAGAAATCGTTAGTTTGGCTATTCAAAAGTGCAGTACCGAACAGGCTACCGAAATTACAGTTTCGGTCGTTCCTCTCCCGAGTGACGATATGAAAGCGCGAATTATCGGTAGAGAAGGCAGAAACATAAGAACGCTCGAAAACGCTACGGGCATAGAACTTATTATCGACGATACGCCGGAAGTAGTTATCGTATCGGGTTTTGACCCCGTACGCAGAGAGGTCGCGAGAATCGCTCTCGAAAAACTTATTCAAGACGGCAGAATTCATCCGGCAAGAATAGAAGAAACCGTTGAAAAAGTCAAAAAAGAACTTGACCAACAAATTAAAGAAGCGGGCGAATCCGCTATGTTCGAATGCGGTATTTTCGGACTTCATCCCGAAATCGTTAAAACGCTCGGAAGACTTAAATTCCGTACGAGTTACGGTCAAAACGTCCTTAAACATTCTATCGAAGTATCTCATCTTGCAGGCGTTATGGCTACCGAACTCGGCGTAGACGTTCAACTTGCGAAACGCGCGGGGCTTTTACACGACTTAGGCAAAGCGGTTGATTTCGAAGTCGAAGGAACTCATATGCAAATAGGCGGCGACCTTGCGAAAAAATACAGAGAAAATCACAACGTGGTTAACGCAATCTTGGCACACCACGGGGACGTTGAACCCAAAACTATCGAAGCCGTGCTCGTTCAGGCGGCAGACGCTATTTCAGGCGCTCGCCCCGGTGCAAGAAGAGAAACGACTACGAATTACGTTAAAAGGCTTCAAAAACTCGAAGAGATTTCAAGTTCATTTAAGGGCGTCGATAAATGTTACGCTATACAGGCGGGCAGAGAAGTGCGCGTTATGGTTAAACCCGAACACGTCGACGATAGTCAAACGTTATTTCTTGCAAAAGAAATTGCAAAGAAAATCGAACAGGAAATGGAGTATCCCGGGCAAATTAAGGTTAACGTTATCAGAGAATGGCGCGCAACCGAATATGCGAAATAACCGAAAGCCGACGAATTTTAACGTCGGCTTTTTCTAATGCGAAAATATAAATTAACAAAGGAGAAAAAATGAAAGAGATTAAAACCGTTGCGCTAATCGCACACGACAGTAAAAAAGCGGAAATGACGGAATGGGCGTTAAAAAACAAAGATATTCTTGCACGGTTCGAACTTTGCGGAACGGGAACTACTTCTAAACGCGTTGCGGAAGCGACGGGATTGAACGTAAAAGGCTATTTATCCGGTCCGCTTGGCGGTGACCAACAAATAGGGGCGAAAGTCGCCGAGGGGAAGATTGACTTCGTAGTGTTTTTCTGCGACCCGCTTACCGCTCAACCGCACGACCCTGACGTTAAGGCGTTGCTTCGTATCGCAAACGTGTATAACGTTCCTATTGCGACTAATATGTCAACCGCAGATTTCGTTATAAATTCTTCTTTGATAAAAAAATAAAACTAATAAATGCGCGTACGTTTAATTCAGTCTTTGAATTTTAACGTATGCGCATATTTTAACTATACGAAGTCACTATTTTGCCTATTGGCAAAATAGTGAAAGTCCTTACGGATTTTTGCAAAAACTTTTGTTTTTACACTTCTTGCTTGAAATATTGCGTTTGCAAATCCTTGCAAGCAAGTTTGTATTATATCGCTACGCGTGGGCTTTCGCTATAAGGCCTTTTACAAAAGCCGCTTGCTAACGCAAGTACGCTTGCGATGAAATACTGCGTTTTATATGCGAGTTGTCGCACATTATATTCATAACGATTGACTTTATTTTAATAAAATGTTAAAATTTAAAAATAAAACCGAGGTTATTAGCGCGTGAGGTAAAACGTTCGGCGTGGTTAGACGTATGCCGACGCTTAGCCGCCGTGCGAAAAATAAGCGCAAAAGCGTTTTCGTAAAAAATTACAAAAGGTGTTTTATGAACGGAGTCAATATTCCCGAAATTTTCGGTTCGATGGTATTTAACGACAAGGTTATGAAAGAGCGTTTGCCAAAAGAAGCGTACAACGCGGTACGTCTTGCGATAGAAACGGGCACGCCTTTATCACAAGACTACGCAAAATGCATTGCGTCCGCTATGAAAGAGTGGGCGATAGAAAAAGGAGCAACGCATTTTACTCATTGGTTTCAGCCTATGACGGGTATTACCGCCGAAAAACACGACAGTTTTATCGAACCTTTCGGTAACGGCGACGTAATTTTAAAGTTTTCCGAAAAATCTCTCGTTAAAGGCGAATCCGACGCGTCGAGTTTTCCGTCGGGCGGGCTTCGCGCTACGTTCGAGGCAAGGGGCTATACGGCGTGGGACCCGACTTCTTACGCGTTCGTTAAGGACGGAAGCCTTTATATCCCTACGGCTTTTTGTTCGTACGGCGGAGAAGCACTCGATAAAAAGACGCCGCTTCTTCGTTCGATGGAGGCTTTTAACAGACAGGCTTTGCGTATATTAAAATTGTTCGGTAACGACAAGGTTAAAAAAGTAACGCCCACCGTCGGCGCGGAACAAGAATATTTCCTTATAGATAAAAGCGTTTACGAAAAGAGAATAGATTTAATTCATTGCGGAAGAACTCTCTTCGGCGCACGTCCTTCGAAAGGGCAGGAACTCGAAGACCATTATTACGGAGCGATAAAATCGCGTGTATCCGCTTTTATGAAAGAACTTGACGAGGAATTGTGGAAACTCGGCGTTTACGCCAAAACAAAGCATAACGAAGTCGCTCCCGCACAACACGAACTCGCCCCCGTATACGTATCCACGAATATTGCTTCCGACCAAAACCAAATTACTATGGAATTGATGAAGAGCGTCGCAAACAGGCACGGTTTGGTTTGTTTGTTGCACGAAAAACCTTTCGCGTTGGTAAACGGTAGCGGTAAACATAATAACTGGTCTATTTCAACCGATAGCGGCGAAAATCTTTTAGAGCCCGGTGAAACGCCCGAAGAAAACGCACAGTTTTTATTGTTCCTTTTAGCCGTAATCAAAGCGGTGGACGAGTATCAGGATTTGTTGCGTATTTCGGTTGCTTCGGCAGGTAACGACCACAGGCTCGGCGCGGACGAGGCTCCGCCTGCCATTATTTCCATATATTTAGGCGAAGAATTAGAAGACATATTAAACGCAATAGAAAAAGGCGCAAGGTATAGCGCAAAGAAAAAGTCGGAATTAAAAATCGGCGTATCGGTTCTTCCGCCTATCAGAAAAGATTCTACCGACAGGAACAGAACTTCGCCGTTTGCGTTTACGGGTAATAAGTTCGAGTTCCGTATGGTCGGTGCATCGGAAAACATCGCTTGTCCTAATTTTATAATTAACACTATTGTCGCGGAAGAACTTTCGAAGTTTGCCGACGTTTTGGAAAAATCTTCCGATTTTAACGCAACGCTTACCGCACTCTTAAAACAAACCATAATCGACCATAAAAGGATTCTTTTCAGCGGTAACAATTATTCGGAAGAATGGCAGGAAATTGCCGAAAAACGCGGACTTTTAAACTTAAAGTCTACGGTTGACGCTTTACCGAGATTTGCCGACGAAAAGAACGTAAATATGTTTGAAAAACATAAAGTACTTTCTCGCGGCGAAATAAATTCCCGTATGGAAATTTTGCTTGAAAATTATAACAACACCGTTCATATCGAAGCGCTTACCGCCGTTGATATGGCAAGAAAGGAGATAGTGCCTTCGATAATCGGATACGAAAACTTCGTTATAAGCGAATTTAACGCTAAAAAGACAGCGGGAATAAAAGCGAGCAGATTAGAGAAAAAACTTATCGAAAATTTAACCGTGTCCGCAGATAAATTCTCCGACGCTCTCGATAAACTTATGGGAAGCATAGAAACGTATTCGACCATTACGGGTACCGTAAATAAGGCGAGATTCAGTCACGACGTTATTTTGAAAGATATGGAAACTTTGCGCGGTATTTATGACGACATAGAGTTGTTGCTCGGAAAAGATTTTGCTCCTTTCCCGAATTACGAAGACATTTTATATAGCGTTAAGTATTAAAAGCATTGCGCGGTAAGTAAAAAACGTTTTAAGTCGTGTTAAGAATTGTTTTATTTGTTGAGATAATTTTATGAATATTTTATTTTCACCACCCGATATAACCGAAAAAGAAATACAAGCCGTTGCTGACGTTTTGCGCTCCGGCTGGATAACTACCGGTCCGAAAACTAAACAATTTGAAAAACTTATTGCCGATTATTGCGGCGTTAAAAAGGTTGCTTGCTTAAATTCTCAAACGGCTTGCGCCGAAATGGCTTTACGTATTTTAGGTGTAAGCGAAGGGGACGAGGTAATTACCACCGCTTATACGTATACGGCAACTGCTTCGGTAATTTGCCACGTCGGGGCAACTCCGATTATAGTGGATACTAAAAAAGATAGTCTTGAAATGGATTACGCAGCGGTTGAAAATGCTATTACCGACAAAACGAAAGCGATAATAGGGGTAGACGTAGCCGGAATTCCTTCTGATTACGATAGAATTTACAATATCGTAGAAAATAATAAAAGTCGGTTTATTGGTAAAACGCCGATTCAACGTATTTTAGGAAGAATTGCCGTGATAGCCGATGCCGCACATTCTTTCGGTGCGGAATATCGTAATAAGCGTTCCGGCAGTATTGCCGATTTTTCCGCTTTTTCTTTTCATGCGGTAAAAAACCTTACTACGGCGGAGGGAGGTGCTCTTACTTGGAGAAATGACCTTGGCTTTGACGACGATGAAATTTACAGACAGATACAATTGTTATCGCTTCACGGTCAATCAAAAGACGCTTTAAGTAAAACGCAAGCAGGCAAGTGGGAATACGATGTTTTAGGGACTTACTATAAGTGTAATATGACCGATATTGTCGCCGCCGTGGGGTGTGTACAATTTGAACGTTACGACACAATGTTAAACCGTCGTCGCGAAATAATTAAAATTTACGACGCAGCGTTTAATAACGACAAAATTTCCGTTCTTAAACATTTTGCAAACGACTATCGTTCTTCAGGACATTTGTATATAACGAGAGTGAACGGAATAGATGAAAAAATTCGTTCGGCTATTATCGAAGATATGGCGTCGAAAGGAGTGGCTTGTAACGTTCATTATAAGCCGTTGCCTTTGCTTACCGCTTATAAAAATTTAGGGTTTGATATAAATTGTTTCCCTAATGCGTACTCTTTTTATCGTAATGAAATTACTTTGCCTTTACATACTAAACTTACGGATGAAGAAGTCGAATATGTCATAAAATCGTATACGGAAACGGTGAATAAATATGTTTGATAATTTATTTAACAATACTTGGGTAATATTGTTTACGATAGTATTGGGCGTCGTTGTTTTAATTTTAATCTCGTCATTATTATATAAATTATTTTTTAAAAGGGTATACGATATATTATTC
>CAYSYT010000026.1:0-23408 GCA_964435195.1 uncultured Christensenella sp.
ATATAATATTTTATATACGATTTTTACGGAATATGCAAAGGAGAAAGTTTTTATGGAGTACGTAGTAGTGTCTTTCCGTTCGCGGTCGCATACGGTGGCGTTTTCGGATTTTTTGCGCTCCGGCGGAATTTTTAACGAGATAATAAACACGCCGAAAGAAGCGGGCGTGGGGTGCGGACTTTCGGTTAAAATTTCCAAATATAATTTTTCGGCGGCGAAGCGCGCGGTCAAAACGGTTAGATTAAACAGTTTTGCGGGATTTTTTCTTGTAACGGCTTATGCTAATAAACGAATCGTTCGCAGTATTTAACCTTTTTTTGAAGTGAAAAATACTTGCAGTTTTTACTTCCGTTGTGTTAATATGTATACGTATGGATAAATTTAAGGCAAAAGCGGTAGTGGATAAATTATCCGCTTGTTTTACGGACAAGCCCGCGTTAAAGTTTTCCACGCCATATCAGTTATTGGTTGCGGTTATTCTTTCCGCGCAGTGTACCGACGAGCGTGTGAACAAGGTTACGGGCACGCTTTTTGAAAATTACGGCACGCCCGAAAGAATGCTTACTCTTTCGCAAGAAGAGTTGGAGAAGATTGTTTTTTCTTGCGGATTATATAGGAGCAAAGCCGAGCATATTTTAAAAGCGTCTAAATCCATAGTCGAAAATTTCGGCGGGAAAGTACCCGAAGACCTCGACGGCTTGCGTTCGTTGGCGGGCGTCGGGAGAAAAACGGCAAACGTCGTATACAGTGTTGCTTTCGGAGGAAACGCCATCGCCGTGGATACGCACGTTTTCAGGGTTGCCAACAGAATAGGTCTTGCCGCGGAGAAGAACGTTTTGAAAACGGAATACGCGTTAATGAACGTTCTCGACGAAAACGACTGGTCGCGGGCGCATCATTATTTAATATATTTAGGCAGAAGTTTTTGTAAAGCAGGCAAGCCCGATTGCGTTAATTGTCCTATTCGCGACGAATGTGAAAAAAATATAAAAAGGTGAATTATGTTTATTGACAGAGCGATAATTTCCATTAAAGCGGGTAACGGCGGAAACGGTATTACTTCGTTTATACATTATAAAGGTAAGGTTAACGGCGGTCCTGACGGTGGCGACGGCGGTAAGGGTGGCGACGTCGTTTTCGTTGCGGACAGGCATTTGACGAATCTTGCCGACTATTATTACAAAACCAAATACGTTGCCGAAAACGGTTCTAACGGAGAACCGAAGGATTGTTTCGGAAAGGCGGGTAAAGACCTCGTTTTGAAAGTTCCGCTCGGCACGATAATAAGAGATAAAGAAACGGGCGGAGTAATTGCCGATATGTTTACCGACGGACAAAGCAAGGTCGTTTTAGTCGGCGGCGACGGTGGTAAAGGCAATGCGAAGTTCGCAAACGCACGCCGTCAATCGCCGCATTTTTCACAAACGGGTGAAAAAACCGAGGCAAAAACGGTAACTCTCGAACTTAAAACCATTGCCGACGTCGGTTTGGTAGGATTCCCTAACGTCGGAAAATCTACGCTGTTGAGCAAAATAACCAAGGCGCGTCCGAAAATAGCGAATTATCATTTCACGACGCTGTCGCCCAACCTCGGCGTATGCGACTGTTTCGATAAGCAGTTTTTGGTTGCCGATATTCCAGGACTTATCGAAGGCGCAAGCGACGGTGCAGGGCTCGGTACGGAATTTTTAAGGCATATCGAAAGAACCAGAATGCTCGTTCACGTGGTTGATATTTCGGGTATGGAGGGCAGAGACCCTTACGACGATTTCGTAAAAATAAACGAGGAACTTAAAAATTACAGTCCCGAACTCGCAAAACTCAAACAGATAGTAGTCGCTAATAAATGCGATGTTTTCGGCGCGGAAGAAAATTTGAAAGCGTTTAAGCAAAAAATCGGAAGAAAGTATAAAGTTATTCCGATAAGTGCGATAACGGGTTACGCGCTTGACGAAGTTAAGAAGGAACTTTTAAAGGTTCTTGAAAAATTACCGCCCGTAAAACCGTTGGAGTTCGAAGAATTCAATTACGTAAAACCCGACAGATTGGATTACGAAATTTTCAAAGAAGGCGAAACCTTCGTGGTAACGGGAACGCTTGTAGAAGTGTTGAAAAGAAACGTCGTTATGTCGGATATGAATTCAGTCGCGTATCTGCATAAAGTATTGAGAGATAGGGGAATTATAAAGCAACTTAGGGAAATGGGCGCGACCGATAAATCTACCATAATTATCGGCGGAGAAGAATTTGAATTGTTGGATTAAAAGGAGAAATATATGCTAACCTCGAAACAAAGGAGTAAATTGCGTTCTATGGCGGCGGTTATCGAACCGATTACGCAAGTAGGAAAGGCAGGAATAAACGAAAGTCTTTTAGAAGGGCTCGACAAGGCTATCGAAAAGCGCGAATTGATTAAGGTTACGGTGCTTGAAAATTCGGGACTCGTTCCGAAGGACGCGGGGATTGAAATAGCAGACGCGCTCGGCGCGGAATTCGTATGCGCGACGGGGCGTAAACTCGTGTTCTACCGCAGAAGCGCAAACGAAAAAGTAAATCATATAGAGTTTTGATTTTCTTCCGTAGAAGGTTTTCCGAACAGTAGGCAAATCGCGGAAAATATAAGCATGACTACGCCGCTTATCACGTAGTAAAGTTTTAGAGGAACGAAAAAACTCGTCAATAAAAAAATCGTGCCGAAAAGTAGAAATTTTTTGGCGCTTTTTTTTGATAAAAAATTCCCGAATTTTCTTTTGACGGGGTTAACGCCGAGTTCGGGTAATTTTTTTTCGAGCGGCGGCGGAAGTTCGCCCGTAGCTTCTAAAAGGTTAAAAACTTTTTCTCCGTCGATAAGTATTATTCTGTCGCCGAAAAGCCGTGAAAAGTCTTTAATTTCGTCTGTAAAATATTCCGCCGTTATAACGGCTTTTTCGTTTTCGGAAATATTGTTAAAGGCTTTTACGACGTCGGTTTTATTTACGGAATCGAAACCGAATTTGATAAAAACGGTTGTCTTTTCGTTTTTCAAATATATTCCGCCTTTTTTTCGCTCGGTTGCGAAACCGCGTTTTTGTAAGGCACGTATAAAACGTAAAGTATTTTTTTCTTTCGTTTCGAAACATAGTCTGTAAAACACCGACGAGATTTTTTCGCGCCGATTTTTCGCAAAGTTCTTTTTCTTTGCGCGGGAAGTAAATATTTTAAAAAACAATAATGCCGTCAAAAGAGAAAAACAAGCGGAAAATACGAGCGAATACGGTTTTTTCGACAAATAGTCGAATAGCACGAAAGACAGTATAAAACTTACGAACGTTAAAAACGAAGTGTCTGAAATTATTACGGGTAAAGATTTTTTCATAATGCGAATCCTTTTATCGTTGATACGACGATTATTGCCGCAAGACGCACGTTGTATACGAAAAAAGTATTGATTTTATTTAAAAAATGTGGCATAATGTACTTATGAGAAAAATTGCCGTATTCGGCGGGACGTTTAACCCCGTCCATAAAGAACACGTGGAAATCGCGAAATCCGCCGTAAAGGAACTCGGTTTAGACCTTTTACTTATAACGCCTACGCATATTCCGCCGCATAAAAACACCCTACCCGCGCCTGCAGAAGACAGGCTTAATATGTTAAAAGCGGCGTTTCGCGATTGCGATAAAATAACGGTCAGCGATTACGAAACGGAAAAAAAAGGTAAAAGTTATACCTATTTAACGATGGAACACGTAAAAGAGGTTTACCCCGATGCAAAACTTTATTTCATCGTCGGGGGCGATATGCTTAAAGATTTTAAAACTTGGCGTAACCCCGAAAGGATACTGAACGTTTGCGATTTAGCCGTATTCGGGCGAGAAGACTGTGTAGTAGACTTTGCCGCCGAAGAAAAATATTTTATAAAAACTTTCGGAAAAACTTTTTTACGTCTGTCTTATACGGGAAAGGTCTTTTCTTCGACAGAAATAAGGGTTTATAATGCTCTTGGGCTCGATATAAGCGGTTTCGTTCCGTCTGCGGTGGAAGAATACGTGCGGAATAACGGTCTTTACGACGGTAACGAATATTACCGTTTTGTTAAAAAGACTTTGCCCGAAAAGAGAAGAATTCATACGGCGAACGTCGTCGTTACGGCTTTGCGGAAAGCAAAAGAGTTGGGGCTTGACGAAAATAAAGTCGAAACGGCTTGCGTTTTGCACGATTGCGCAAAATATACCGATTATAAAAAAGTCGAAGGATTCGTTTTGCCGTCAGGCGTTCCCGAACCGGTAATACACGCTTTTTTAGGTGCGTTTATCGCTGAAAAGGTTTTACGCGTAGACGATGCCGAAGTCGTTGACGCAATACGATATCACACGTCAGGCAAGCCCGATATGTCGACGCTCGGTAAATTGGTTTTCGTTGCGGATATGATTGAAAAAGGCAGAGATTACGACGGAGTGGACGAATTGAGAAAGGCTTATGAAGGCGACTTCGAAGAATGTTTCGAAAAATGTTTAAGCGAAGAAGTCGGTCATTTGTTGAATAAAAAGAACAATATTTATATCGAAACGCTTAACGCGTACGATTATTACGTAAAAAACAAAAAGGAAGTGTAAAATAATGGAAGCATTGAAAATCGCGGAAAACGTACGCGATATATTAAACAAACATAAAGCAGAAGACGTAGTTATCATTAACGTTACGGGCAAAACCGAAGTGGCGGATTATTTCGTCGTCGCCGGCGGACGTTCTATGCCGCATACCCGCGCGCTTATCGAACACGTAGACGAGGAAATGGAAAAACTCGGCGTTTCGCCGTTGCGGAGCGAAGGCGTTAAAGAGGGGCGCTGGGCGGTTTTGGATTACGGCGACGTTTTAGTACATATATTCAACGACGAAGCAAGGCTTTTTTATCACCTCGAACAGCTGTGGGACGATAAAACGCCCGCTAAAAATTAAGAAGTCTTTTTAAAGCGTATTCTGTCAACTTCGTCGGGGTTGATTTCTATGCTGCGAATGGGCTTTGCGACTTTTTTGGGAACGGGCGGCGGTTGTGCTTTTTCGGATTTCGGCGGATTCGTCGGTTTCCGTTTTTTGGATAGAATTTCTATAACGGAAAGATATACGAATTTGCCGCCTACGACTAATAAAAAACTTATCACGAAAAATATTACCACCCAAAAAAAACCGAAAAAAGCTTGCTGAAAAACCGAATACATAAAAAGTTCACCTCGCCGATTATGTTATCATAAAAATAATCCGCTTTGGTGAAAGGATTTGTAGATATATGGTTTATTTTGAATTAAACGCGTAAAAGGAGATATTTTTATGTTTGGAATAAAAGAAAAAAAACCGAAAGAAGTTACCGCTATGGAAGAAAACGCGCAAAACGTAACGCCTGAAGCGGACGTGGTAGCCGATAGCACTTCGAACGGTACGGAAACGGCAACCGAAGAGAACGCTCGAATATTAACCGAAACCGCGGAAACGACCGAACGGGAGCAGGAAGAAAAACCGACGGTTGTCGCTTTCGAAGAGCCGCAAGAGAAAGATAAATTCGATTTGGCGAAGGTCTTAGGAAAAACCGAAAGCGGAATGAAAAAGGAATTTTACGTTTACCAAATAAAAAAACTTATGGCAAAACTCGGTAAAACCGTCGAAAGGGAAACCGTGTCGGGTGAATTCGTAAAAGATTTCGGATTGTTGTGCGAGTTCGGAGTAGGGGAAACGATAGTTTCTCCGTCGTATTACAACGAGTGCAGGGAGGCGGAAAAGAAGAATAAAAAATCCGGCGTAAAGTTTTGCGCTTTAATAGATTACCCTAACGGCGAAAGTTCGTTTAAGGCGAAAATAGCCGACGTTAAGGACGCCGTCAAAAACGGCGTAGACGCGATTATCGCAGTTATGCCGACTAACGCGGTTTCTTTGTCTCGTCTTTCGGAAGAAAAATACAGAATTAACAAATTATCAAAAGTTGCCAAAAATTCTTTCGGCGTAGGCGTAAACGCAAAAATCGATTCCGACGATTTCAGAAAAGTTTTGAAAGCCGTTGAAGGCGTTAACGCTAAAAAATTGGTTCTTTTGTGCGACGGTATGGAGTTTTCCGCCGTTAAAAGAGTAGTTTCGGAAGCAACGGACTTTAAGGGGGACAAAGAACTCTGCGTTTTAACGAATACGAAACAGTTGGAAGAGTTGTCGGCGTTGTTGGAAAGCGGCGCGGATAAAGTTTATTCTCCCTTCGTTATAGAAATAGGCAATCGGTTGTTGGATAAATTCGGCGTACGAATAAATTAAGTTAAAAAATACTTTACAATTCAGGGTAATAGTATTACAATATATTTAATTCTTTGGGGCGGGGTGGAATTCCCCATCGGCAGTACAGTCTGCGAGCCTTAACGGGCAGATTCGGTGTGATTCCGAAACCGACGGTTAAAGTCCGGATGGAAAAAGAATTCGGCGCGTATTACGCGTTTTCAATATTCCGTTTTTACGCCCCGAAAATATAACGACGGGGCTTTTTTGCACCATGCGAGGATTTATGAAAAACGTTTTTACGACAAAGAATATTGCGGGTATGGCTGTTTTCACGGCGTTATCGTTCGTTGTTTACCTTTTGGAAATGCCTATTTTCGCAAGCACTCCGGCATCTTTTTTGGAACTCGATTTATCGAACGTGTTCGTTATGCTTGCGGGGTTTATGTACGGACCGCTTCCCGCGGTAATAATTACCGCCGCGAAAGAAACTTTGCATATAACCGTCGGTTCGACCGGCGGTGTAGGTGAACTTGCGAATTTTATTATAACTACGGCTTTCGTGATAGTTCCGTCGTGTGTATATAAACGGAAAAAAGGCTTCGTTACCGTCGTTATAACGCTTGCGGTAGCGTGCGTGCTTCAAACGGGGACGTCGCTCGTCGTAAATAAATACGTAAACTTTCCGTTTTTTTATGGCGGCGCGCCGTTCGTGGTTACCGAAACTTCCGAAAGTATGTTTTTCGACCTTTGGGGTTTCGTTCTTGCGTTTAACGTGATTAAAAGCGTAATAATTTCCGTGATAACGGTATTGCTTTATAAACGAGTTTCTTATCTTTTTAAGCGTATAAACTTGCAGTCTACGGAGAACGACGGTAAAACGGCTATGACGGACGATAAAAAAACTTTTGTTTCCGACGGTGTGAAAGAAACGGTAAAAATTGCTTACGATTACGCAAAAACCTTAAAAAGGGGCGACGTGGTGCTTTTGTCGGGCGATTTAGGGGCAGGTAAAACGGCTTTCGTTAAAGGGGTTGCGGAATATTTCGGTTTAGACGGCGTTACCAGTCCGACGTACGCGTATTTAAACGTGTACGGGGATTTTATTTATCATTACGATTGTTACAGGTTATCTTGCGGAGAAGATGCGGAAAGGCTCGGCCTTACCGATTATTTCGGCGGTGAAAACGTGTGCTTGATAGAATGGTCGGAAAATATCGCAGACGTTCTTCCGCAAAACGTTAAACGCGTCGAAATAGAAAAAATAGACGATGAACGGAGAAAAATCGTGTTATGAATTATATTGCGATGGATACGAGCGGAAAACATTTAACGGTTATAGCGTGTAAAGACGGAAAACTTACGGTGAGTTACGACGTCGATTGCGCGCTTAAACATTCGGTAACGCTTATGAACGCGGTCGAGAGCGCGGCGGAAAAAGCCGAACTCGATATTTCTTCGGTGGATTTTTTCGCTTGTGTAGTGGGCGCGGGCTCGTTTACGGGTATAAGGATAGGCGTCGCTACCGTTAAAGCGCTATGCTTTGCATATGGTAAACCTTGTTTACCTATAACTTCTTTCGACACGATGGCATATAATAAAATCGGCGGAAAGATTTTGACCGTAATCGACGCAAAGCACAACGGCTATTACGTTTGCGGTTACGACGGCGAGAGCGTGATTCTTCCCCCTGCGTATATGAGCGGAGAAGAACTTTCTTCGATTAAGAAAGGGTATAAAGTGGTTTCCGCCGAAAAAATCGAGGGGCTTAAATGCGTCGTTTCCGACGTGGTTAAAGGTTTGGCAACCGCAATAGAAAACAAAAAAAGTTCGGCCACGCTCGATTTGGAATCGGTTAACCCGTTATACGTCAGAAAAAGTCAGGCGGAAGAAGGCAGATGATAAAACGGTTGGATAAAAGTTATATCGGTATGCTTGCAAGCGTGAAAGAGGAATTTTTTCCCGACGGTTGGAATGAAGATATGTTAATCGACGCGTTCGAAACCGACGGTTTTGCGGCTTTCGGTATTTTTGAAAACGACGTTTTGGCAGGTTTTATTACTTACACCGTAGGGTTAGACTTTGCCGACCTGCAAGACCTTTTCGTTTTTCCGAAATTCAGACGCAAAGGCTACGCGAAAGAACTTTTATTATATTTTATCGACGAAATTAAAAAAGAAAAAACGAATAAAATTTTTCTCGAAGTCAGACCGTCTAACGCCGCTGCCGTTAATCTTTACGAAAAGGCGGGATTCGTAAAAATTTTTTTAAGAAAGAAATATTACGCCGACGGAGAGGACGCCGCGGTAATGGTAAAGGAGTTTTAGCAATTAAAAAGAACGAAGAAGTTTTTTTACGAGAGAAAAAACCGCTTTTGTTTCTTCACGGTTATTTGGCGGATAAAAACAGTTTCGCTTATCAGTTTTCGTATTTTTCAAGATACTTTCGGGTGTACGCCGTTGATTTGAAAGGTTTCGGAGACAATATCGGTATGGAACGTCCTTATTCGCTTGACGATTACGTTTCGGACGTTTCGGGCTATATAGATAAAAACGGTATACGCGGCACGCATGTTATCGCTCATTCCTTCGGCGGACGGATAGTGTTAAAAGCGGCGTATAACAATCCGAACCTTTTCGACAAAATAGTTCTTACGGGTGCGGCGGGGTTAAAGCCTAAAAGAGGAATTAAATATTATTGCAAAAGGTTGGCTTTTAAAACGTTGTCCGCTTTTACCGATAAAAAAAATTTACAACGCTTTTATTCTGCAGATTATCTTGCTCTCGACCCGATAATGAGAGAGAGTTTTAAAAAAATCGTCGGGGAATATCTCGATTATACTCTTTGCGGAATAAAAAATTCCGCTTTGATAATTAACGGAGAGAAAGATAAAGAAACACCGCCGTACACGGCGTACCGTTTGCACGCGGGGATTAAAGAAAGTCAACTGGTTATAATAAAAAACGCGGGGCATTTTGCGTTTATCGACAGCCCATTAAAATTCAATACGGAGGTAAAGGAGTTTTTACTCTCACGTTGATATGTTTCCGACGGACGTGTCTTCATTTTCACAACTTTTTTCAACCGAGCAGGTTGTTTTCTATTTGGCGCTCAGTATTGCGAACGGCGTACTGCTTCTTTTTGCGTCTATGAAGTATCTGTTGGTTCTTCAACAATGCGGTTATTGGCGTAAACGGTATTTTAAATGGGTAGGGAGCAAAGATTCTTCGTATAATTCACGACTGATGTTGCTGTGCTTGTTGGCGTTCTTGTTCTTCTGCGTGCTTTGTGTGTGTTTTTCGGGGATGTTGGGCAACACGATTGCTTCTTACGTGGGTTTCGTTTCCTATTTTCTTTTTATGACGGTTTATATCAATACCGAAAAAAACGTAAATTCCAAAATTCCGCTCCGCAAAACTCCGAGATTAGTAAGGCTGATTATAACGTACATTATAGTTTTGACGGCGGTAACTTTCGGCGTTATAGTTTTGTTTAACTATCTTTCGTTCGTTATCGACGAAAAAGTTTTCGCTATTTTAAGATTTTCGGTTATATGCGTTTTGCCCGTGTTAGTTCCGTATTTGCTTTTTGCGGCGTATTGTGTAAACGAGCCTTTGGAATGGTGTGTAAGAAGGTATTATTTGGAAAAGGCGCGGCAAAAACTCGCGAAAGCGGACGTTATTCGCATAGGCATAACGGGTAGTTACGGAAAAACCAGCGTTAAGGAAATTTTAAAAACGGTATTATCGCAGAAATTCAGAGTTCTTGCGACGCCGCAGTCGTATAACACTCCGCTCGGAATGGCGCTGACGGTTAAAAATCTCGATAGCACGCACGATATTTTCATTGCGGAAATGGGTGCGCGCAGCAAGGGCGATATAAAACAACTTGCCGATTTGGTAAAGCCGAATTACGGTATTTTGACGGGAATAAATTCTCAACATCTCGAAACGTTCTTAACGATAGAGAATACGAAGGACACAAAGTTCGAACTGTTCGAAAATTTAACGGAAGAAGGTGCTGGATTCTTTTCGCACGATAATCAAGGCTCGGTCGAACTTTACGAAAGATTTTGCGGAAAAAAATTCTATGCGGGGTGTACCGGTCGAAACAATCTCGTTTATGCGTCGGATATTCACACCGACAGAAACGGCACTCAATTTATATTGAACGTTAAGGGAGAGCAGCCCGTAATATGTTCTACCGTATTGCTCGGTAAACACAGTATAAGTAATATTTGCCTTGCGGCGGCTATGGCTTACGAACTCGGTATGACCCCTTACGAAATCGCTTTGGGTATAAACCGTATTCGTTCGGTAGAGCACAGGTTGGAACTTCGTCCGAACAATAAGAATATAGTTATTATAGACGACAGTTACAATTCGAATACCGACGGCATAAAAGCGGCGATGGAAGTCTTAGATATGTTTGACGGAAGAAAAATAGTGGTTACGCCGGGGCTTGTGGAACTCGGTAAGGAAGAAAACCTTGCTAATTTCGAATTCGGAAAAACGCTTGCGGAACATTCCGATATGGTGATAATCGTCGGTAAACATAACGCGTTAATGATTATCAACGGGCTTTTGGAAAACGGAATGTCGAGAGAAAACATTAAATTTGCAAAATCGTTGAACAAAGGTAACGAAATTCTTAACGACGTTATGAAAGAAGGCGACGTGGTTTTGTTCGAAAACGATTTGCCCGATAATTACAATTAAGAAAAAATAAAAGGAACACCAAAGCAAAAAAATTTTGCGGAGGTGTTTTTTTATGAAGAATATAGTTGTTTTTTTCGGCGGGGTTTCGGTAGAACACGACGTTTCCGTCATTACGGGAGTATTAACCTTAAATTCCGTCAGCAAAACTTATTACAATGCCGTGCCCGTTTACATCGACTGCGACGGAAAATGGTATACGGGCGAAGACCTTTTCGATATAGACTTTTATAAATCGATTAACTTACGAAAGTTAAAACAGGTTTCATTCGTTGCGGGCTCTAATAAAATGTATGCGATAAAGGGAAGGAAACTGAAAGAATTATGTGCCGTTTCGGTAGGCGTAAACTGTATGCACGGCAAGAACGGAGAAGACGGCAGTTTGGCGGGATATATGAAGTTGTGCGGTATTCCGCTTGCATCTCCCGATATCGCGTCTTCATCGGTCAGTATGGATAAATATATTACGAAAACGGTAATGAAGGGGCTTGGCGTAAAAACGCTCCCGTGCCTTTTCGCCGACGGCGATTACGTTGCCGTTGCCGAAGAAAAATTAGGCTACCCTTTAATCGTAAAACCCGTGGATTCCGGTTCGAGTATAGGTATAAAAAAGGCGAAAGACCGAAACGAACTGACGTTCGCGGTAAATTACGCAAAGCGTTTTGCCAAAAGGGTTATAATCGAAAAATGTCTTGAAGATTTTACGGAAATAAACTGTGCCGCTTATAAAAACGCCGACGGAATAATAAAAACGTCGGAATGCGAACGTCCCGTCGGCGGCGGAGAGATATTGTCCTTCGACGATAAATATAATTCGGGCGGAAGAGAATTCCCCGCGAATATTCCCGAAGAGATTGCGGAAAGAATTAAAAAAATTACCCGACTCGTTTATTCCGAACTGGGCTTTACGGGTATCGTCCGTATAGATTTTCTGCTTAAAGGCAAAACGGTATATTTAAACGAAATAAATTCCGTTCCTGGGTCGCTTGCGTATTATCTTTTTTGCGACACCTTAAAAGATTTCGGAAAAATGATTACGGAAACCGTTTGTTTTGCCGAAAAAAATTTTGCGGCGGAAATGTCTCTTCAAAGCAAATTTCCGTCGTCCGTTCTAAACCTTGCGGGAGTTAAGAGTTCAAAACGCTTGTAAAAGGTCGGGCGTTGTGTTAAAATACAATGGAAAAATATAGTCGGAGAAACTCTTATGGAAAAAATTAAAATGATTACGCCGCTCGTCGAAATGGACGGCGATGAAATGACGAGAATTTTGTGGAAATGGATTAAAGAAATTCTTATCGAACCCTACGTGGATTTAAAAACGGAATATTACGATTTGGGGCTTAAAAAGAGGGACGACACCGACGACGCCGTCACGGTTGAAAGCGCAAACGCAACTCTTAAATACGGCGTTGCGGTAAAGTGCGCTACCATTACGCCCAACGCACAGAGAATGACCGAATACAATCTTAAAAAAATGTATAAAAGTCCTAACGGTACTATTCGCGCTATTTTGGACGGAACGGTTTTCCGCGCGCCTATTTTGGTAGACGGAATAACTCCGTATATACCCACGTGGAAAAAACCGATAGTTATAGCCCGCCACGCTTACGGCGATATTTATAAGGCGGTGGACGGTCTTGCCGGCATAGGTAAGGCAGAAATCGTTTATACCGACAGAAACGGCAACCGCGTAAGTCAAACGATTCACGATTTTAACGGCGACGGGGTTGTTATGGCTATGCACAATACCGATAAGTCAATCGAAAGTTTTGCCCGTTCTTGCTTTAATTATGCGTTGGATATGCGCCTTCCGTTATGGTTTTCCACAAAAGATACGATAAGCAAGGTTTACGACGGCAATTTTAAAGAGATATTCGAAAAACTTTATCAAGAAGAGTATAAAGAAAAATTCGAGAAAGCGGGCATAGAATATATGTATACGCTTATAGACGACGTTGTGGCGCGTATAGTTCGTAGCGAGGGCGGAATGGTTTGGGCGTGCAAAAACTACGACGGCGACGTTATGAGCGATATGGTGGCTACCGCGTACGGAAGTCTTGCGATGATGACCAGCGTTTTGGTTTCTCCCGAAGGCATTTACGAATACGAGGCGGCGCACGGTACGGTAACCAGACATTATTACAAGTATATGAAAGGCGAAGAAACGTCTACTAACCCCGTTGCTACGATATTTGCTTGGACGGGTGCGTTGAAAAAAAGAGGAGAGTTGGACGGCTTAAAAGAACTCGTATCGTTCGGCGAAAAGCTTGAAAAAGCCACCGTTGAAACGATAGAATCGGGCGAAATGACGGGCGACCTCGTAGGACTGTTTAAGAAAGAAGGAGTAACCCCTAAAAAATTAAACAGCAAAGAATTCTTACGCGCGATAGCAAAAAGAATTGAAGCATAGTTGATTTAATAAAAATTAAAAGACGCCCGTCGCCGAGTTTTTCGGCGGCGGGCGTCGTGTCGTACGGGTATCGCCGTTACAGTTTTTGGAAACTTACGGCCATTGACACGAAACGCAGAGGTTGGTAAAATATAAAGGTAATGAAAAATAATTTTATAAAGGAGAAAATGCGTGAAAAAGTTTTCTAAAATTTTGTGCGTGTTGCTTGTAGCGGTAATCTTTTTCGGTGCGGTTGCCTGTTCTTCCGACGGTTCGGTGTCTTTCGATATATATTCCATAAGATACGATTTGGACGGCGGCGTAAACGACGATTCTAATCCTACGTTTTATACGCAAGAAAGCGAATTTGTCTTCGTCGAACCCGAAAAAGAAGGTTATTCCTTCGTCGGGTGGCAATGCGACGGGGAAAGTATAACGGAAATTAAAAAAGGGAGTAAGGGCGATTTGAAACTTTCCGCCGTTTGGAAGAAAAACTCCGTTGATACGAATTTCGACAGAGTAATAAAAACCGACGGGCAAACCTATACGGGCGGAGAAGTGGTGTATCCGACTTCGCTTTGGAGTGAACCCGAGTGGAATTATGAGTCGGATTTGGATTTTGCGAGTAATCCCGACGGCGTAAAAGGGTTGTTTTTTACTTCCGTGCCGTACGGCGGCAAGCCTACGCGCGTTTGTGCGTATATGGGCGTTCCGCAAGGGGCTTCGGCTAACGATAAAGTTCCCGCAATAGTGTTGGTGCACGGCGCGGGCGGTACGGCGATACCCGAGTGGGTAAAATATTGGAACGACAAAGGTTACGCCGCTATCAGTTTGGATTTGGAAGGCGCCGAACCTGTCGACGGGGTGTCCAACGCAGACCCAAAACACAACGCAAGAAACCGTTACGACGGGGATTCCGAATATACCGCAGGACCTACTAATCTTGCTTTCGGCGACGGCGACAAAGAAATTACCGAACAGTGGTGTTTTCACGCTACGTCGGCCGTAATCGGTGCGACGTCGTTGATTGCTTCGTTGGATTGCGTCGACGGGCAAAAGATAGGAATAACGGGTATATCTTGGGGTAGCGTTATTTCGAGTATAGTTATCGGTTACGACGACAGACTTACCTTCGGCATGCCCGTATACGGCGGAGTATCGATAGACCTATCGTGTTCGGGCTTTGAAAATCTTTTTTACGAAAATTACAGTACTGAAGACGCCCGATTGGGCGATAAAATGAAAGAACTTTGGGATACTCTCGAACCGCTTAAACAGACTAACTGTAAAACCTTTTTCGTTACGGGTACGGAAGATTTTGCTTTTTCGATGGATGTAGCAAGTCGTTGCGCGGAGGCTTCTAACGGACGGGTTTTGTATAAATCGGATTTTGCGCACAGTCAGATTAACGGTGCGTTGGAAGAAAATTTGGTGACTTTTGCAAATTCGGTATGCGGTAAAAAAGAAAAAGCCGTCGATATAATAAAGCACCCCGACGCGGTATCGCCTACTGTAAAGGTGGAAAGAAAAAACGGGGCGGTTATAAATTCGATAAGACTGTATTATACGTTTGACGAAAAGACGAACGGCGATACCGAATGGCAGTTTATAACGGTACCCGCGTCGAGAATTCAAAACGAATTTTCTTTGCCGATGCCGTCGTGCGCAAACGCCTTTGTGAGAATAACCTACGATAACGGTCAAGTGTGTTCTTATATTAACGGCAATAAATTTTTGGAAGACGATTTTACCGCAATCGGTGTCGGTGAAATTCGGGCAACGGAACGTTCTAATTTAATAACCGACGCTAACGGGCACAAAGATTATGGACTTGTTCCCGGCAGTGTGTGGGGCGGATTTGTTTCGGGCGGCGACGGTTATCTTACGTATAAAGTAACGGCGGACGAAAACAAGTCGATTTCAACGGCGACGGTAAGCGTAAAAGTCGGCGTAGGGCATCAGGGAAGCGCATACTGGTATAATTCGAGCAGGCAGGGAGAAGATACGCTCGGCGCAAATCTTATTATTTACGTAAGTCGAAACAATTCGGATTGGATTAAGGTTTACGATTTAGACGAAGACGAAGGACACCCCATAAGGAACAAAGAGGAAGCGCAGGATAATATTTTATGCCCTACGGCGGATTTGTCTCCGTATATCGACGGGTGGAACGAAATGTATATTAAAATTTACGTAAAACATTTTAACGTCGAACAGACTAAGATTGACTGGTGGAAAGATAGCGGCATAGCGCTCGGCAACGTAGGGGTAATGCTTTATTCGGTAAATTACGTTTGCACGCAGATATAAAATTAAAAACTTAAAATAAAAAACGGCTTCGCTTAATTTGTCGGAAGCCGTTTTACTCTTTATAAAATTTTCGGTTAGACAAGCGTTTCGATTAAAGTTTTTGCGGCGAGTATAAATAATATAACCGCGCCTATCCACCCTGCGTATTTGCCTAACAAATTGCCTAAATATTTCCCGAATACGAGGGCGACGGTTACGAGAACGAACGTTACGCCTGCGATTATCGTTACCGAAAGGTATACCGAAATTTCCGCTCCTACGAAGGTAAGCCCGATGAGAAGCGCGTCGATGCTCGTTAAGATTGCCTGAATTAACAGTATGCTCCAAGAAAATTCCGAACGGGTGACCGTTTCTTCTTTTTGCCGCATTTCTTTTACGGTATCGTATACTATTTTAATGCCGAGAATCAAGAAAATACCTGCGGAAAGGTAACCGGAAATTTGTTTCAACTGGTCGGTAAACAGCGAGCCGAATAAAAATCCGATAATCGGCATTACTCCTTGAAAAACGGCAAAGCACACGGGCATAGACCATTCTTGTTTTTTGGTAAGTTTGTTTTTAAAACCGGTACAGTTGGCTATGGTAAGAGCGCATGCGTCCATAGACAATGCCAAACCGATTAAAACGACGTCGAGATAATTCATAATAAACCTAAAAATATTGAGTACGATTATATATAATTATATTGATTTTGTCAACTGAAAATGTTAAAATATAAAGGATATGATAAAAATTACGGAAGAATGGGACGAAATATTGAAAGAGGAATTTTCCTCGCCGTCGTATCTTAAATTAAGGCAGTTTCTTAAAGAAGAATATTCTACGCGTACTGTGTATCCGTCTATGTACGATATTTTTAACAGTATGAAGAAAACTCCGTTTACCGACGTTAAAGTCGTGCTTTTGGGACAAGACCCGTATCACGAAAAGGGGCAGGCAATGGGGCTTTCCTTTTCCGTGCCCGACGGCGTGCAAATTCCTCCGTCGCTGGTTAATATCTATAAAGAAATTTATTCCGAACTCGGTATTCCGCCGGCTTCGAGCGGAAACTTGACGGGTTGGGCGAATCAAGGCGTACTTCTTTTGAATACGGTACTGACCGTGCGCGAACATCAGGCGAACTCGCATAAAGGCAGGGGTTGGGAAGATTTTACCGACAGCGTGATAAAAAAAATTTCCGATAAAAAAGAGCACGTCGTGTTCTTGCTTTGGGGCGGAAACGCGCGTAGCAAAAAAACGCTTATAGATAAAAACAAACATTTGGTGCTCGAATGTGCTCATCCGAGTCCGTTGTCGGCGTATAACGGGTTTTTCGGGTGCGGACATTTTATAAAAGCCAACGATTATTTGAAAAAATTC
The DNA here is from genome assembly GCA_964435195.1 of uncultured Christensenella sp. Lineage (GTDB taxonomy): Bacteria > Bacillota > Clostridia > Christensenellales > Borkfalkiaceae > UBA1259. The sequence continues at coordinate 17,006 of CAYSYT010000026.1, forward strand.
GGCTTAAAGCCGATTGATTGGGGTGCGTTATGAAATACGTAGTTATTTTGGGCGACGGTATGGCAGATTACCGTCAAAAGTTTTTAGGGGACAAAACGCCGTTGGAAATTGCAAAAAAACCTAACGTCGACGCTCTTTGCCCTCACTCGGAGGTGGGTAAATTGCGTACCGTTCCTTGCGGAATGAAACCGGGGAGCGACGTCGCCAACCTTTCGGTGCTCGGTTACGACCCGAAGGAGTGTTATACGGGGCGTTCTCCGTTGGAGGCCGCTTCCATCGGAATAGATTTGAAAAATACCGACGTAACCGCAAGGGCTAACCTCGTTACGCTTTCCGACGAAGAAAATTATCGAGATAAAACGATGCTCGATTACAGTGCGGGCGAAATTTCTACGGCGGAAGCGAAAATTCTTATAGATTACCTTGCAAAGGAGATAAACGACGACGTTTATACTCTTTATTCGGGTATAAGTTATAGGCATTGTTTGGTAGTTAACCGCGGCAAGGTGGCAGGGGATTTGACGCCGCCTCACGATATTACGGGCAGGGCAATAAGAGATTATCTTCCGCAAACCGAAACGGGCAAGAAATATCTTTCCGTTATGGAAAAATCTTACGAATTATTAAAAGACCACCCTATAAACAAGGAAAGAGTAAAGCAAGGTAAACGCTCCGCAAATTCTCTGTGGTTTTGGGGGGAAGGGACAAAACCCGCATTGCAAAACTTCAAAGAGCGTTTCGGACTTAACGGCGGAATAATTTCGGCTGTGGATTTGCTTAAAGGAATCGGCAAACTTGCGGGAATGAGAGTTATAGAAGTAGACGGCGCAACGGGTAATTACGATACGAATTTCGAAGGAAAAGCAAAGGCGTGTATAGATGCGCTTTCGAGCGGGTTGGATTACGTTTATCTTCATATGGAAGCCCCCGACGAATGTGGACATCACGGCGACGCAGAACATAAAATATATTCGATAGAACAAATAGACGAAAAAGTAATCAAACCTATTTTAGACAGTTTGAAAAAAAGCGGCGAACGGTTTTCTATGCTTATTTGTCCCGACCATCCCACGCCTTTATCCACGATGACGCACTGCGCGGACCCCGTGCCGTATATTCTTTACCGTAGCGACGACAGTTTGTCATCTTCGGTTAGCGAGTATAACGAAGCAAGCGCGGAAAGTACGGGTGTGTTCGTCGAAAACGGCGTAGAAATGGCAAAACGTTTTCTTGAATTTAAATAATAAAAGGTTTAAAAGTTTTTAATAAAAGTCGGCAGTGTAAAAATACGGCATTGATTAGTCAAAAAACGCCAAAAAGTTTTATAAAATCGATGTAATAATCGCAGTCAATCTTTCATAAGTTATTGTAAACCGAAGGAAAAGGAGATTTTTTATGAACGAAAAATTACAGTACGCCGAAATGTTGGATATTCCCGTAAACACTTGTAACATTACTTATAAACCTACGAAACGGAAACTTTTCAAAAAACAAAAAGTCAATTCCGAGCAGGTTAAAACGGATTTGATGAATAAAGTTAACGGAAGCATCGAGGAAAACGCAACGCTTGAACTTCCCGTTACGGATTCGTCAGTGAATTCCGAAAACGTAGATTTGCTCGTCGACGAGGGGACGGATGCGGAAAGTATTTCTCCGTCGGAAAATCCGATAGTAGAAAGTTCGGTTTCCGTAAGAGATGCACGAAAAGTCGAAAAAAAGGCGTTTAAGTTTAGCGTTATAGCCTTTCAAATAACGTTGATAGGCGTTCTTATAACCACGATACTGATAACGAACGCACTCGTTCCTACGAGTGGTATAAATAATTTTATAAACAACGCGTTCGGGGTCGAGTCTGCCGTTAAAGAAGACGTTCGCGTATATTCGGACTTTACTCCCGAACTTCATACCGTTGACGGTATGGTTATAGACGACGGCGTTATGACTTTTGCCGTGAAGGGAAGTTTGTATTCTCCCTGTGACGGAACGGTAACGGTCAAAACGCTCGAAGAAAACGGAAAATATACCATTGAAATCGAACATAATAAAAATTTTAAATCGATTTTGCAGGGTGTGGATTACGCTTACTGTAACGTCGGCGAAACCGTTCTTTCCAATATTCCCGTCGGTTACAGTTTGGGCGAAGAAGTTTCGTTATGCTTTTGCGGCGGAGACGGCAACGTTATAACCGATTTTTCCGTTAACGACAACGCGGTTGTATGGGCGGTATAAAATTCGGAATACACCCGTTATTTTACGCTTTCGGCTTATATTACGCTTTTACCGGCAGAATTTTTACGTTCGTAATTTACACGCTTACCGCGGTGATACACGAGTTGGGCCATTCGTTTGCTGCGGCAAGCGTCGGTTACAGGCTTAACAAAATTACTCTTATGCCGTTCGGCGCGGTGGCAAAAGGCGATATAGACGGAATTAAATGTTTGGACGAACTTAAAATCGCATTTGCAGGTCCGTTCGTTAATATCGCGGTAGGGTTGGTATTCGTTGCGTTTTGGTGGGTGTATCCGCAGTCGTACGCATTTACCGACGTGGCGGCTGAAGCGAACTTGACTCTTGCGCTTATAAACTTTTTGCCCGTTTACCCGCTTGACGGCGGACGGATTTTTTCCGCATTGTTAAGGCTTAAATTAAAGACGACGACCGCCGAAAAAATTTGTACCGTTACGGGGCTTGTATTGTCGGCGTTTATGTTCGGCTTGTTCGTGTCGTCGATATTTTACCGAATAAATATATCTTTATTGTTTTTTTCGTTGTTTGGGTTTTGCGGATTGCTCGGTAGGGCAAAAGATAACAAATACGTAAGAATTTACGCTACGCTTAACGCGGAAAAATTAAGACACGGAGTTGTTTGCAAAAAACAAGCCGTCGATAAAAACGTAACGGTAAAAAAACTCGTAAATTTGTTAGACGTTAACGCGGTGAACGAAATAGCGGTGTTCGATAACGGAGAACAAATTGCGCTACTTTCTCAAAAAAGAATAAACGAAATAATAGAAAAAGGAGATTTGTACGCTCCGTTGTATAAATATTTGGCGATAAAACGGTATAATAATCAATAGTTATATAAATATGCCGTACCGCAACGCGCGGAGTTTTCGTCAATATATTGTGGCTGAGTTTAAGTTTGAACACAAAAAAATTAAAAAACGTTCTAAAAGTTAAAAAAATATACGATAAATTTAAAAAAAACGAAAAAAACCTTGACATAAAAAAAGTTATTTGTTACAATGTTTTAGCACTTCGGAAGCGGGGTGTTAATTTTTTGATGTTCGGAAGGTGTTATTATGGCAGCGAAAGGCGCTAGAAACAAAATAACGTTGGCTTGCACGGAATGCAAACAGAGAAATTACGATACGTATAAAAACAAAAAGAACGATCCCGAAAGAATCGAGATGGAAAAGTATTGTAAGTTCTGCAAAAAACATACTACGCATAAAGAAGCGAAGTAATTTCTTCGTCGGGTTTTACCCGTATAACGCGATACAGGGGTAACGTAATGAAAGAAAATAAGGATGTCGCCGCAAAAGATACGGCTGACGTTAAACAACAAAAAGTCAAGAAAGATAAAAATAAAAAGCCTAATTTTTTCAAAAGAATGGGTATGAAAATCAAAGACGTTTTTTCTGAACTTAAAAAAGTCAGTTGGCCGACTTTCCCGAAGGTTGTTAAACAGACAGGCGTGGTTTTGGTTGTAGTTTTGATTTTCTTGATTGTTATAACCGCGTTCGATTACGGTTTGTTACAACTTTTGCATTTGATTGTTTCGTAGTTTAGGAGTGTAAAATGGCAGTAGAACAAGCAAAGTGGTACGTTATTCACACTTACTCCGGTTACGAAGCAATGGTGAAGGACAGTTTGGAACAACTTATCGAAAACAATAATTTGCAGGAAAAGATTTTTGAAATTAAAATTCCTACCGAAGAAACTCTCGAAGAAAAAGCGAACGGCAAAAAGAAACTCGTAGAAAGAAAACTTTTTCCTTGCTACGTTTTCTTAAAAATGATTTATTCGAACGATATTTGGTTTTTGGTTACCAATACCAGAGGCGTTACGGGGTTTGTCGGTCCGCAAGGCAGACCGCTTCCGCTTACCGACGACGAGGTTGCGAGAAATGGTTTGGAAGCGCGCGCGCTTAACGTGGATTTTACCGTCGGCGACGACGTTCAGATAGTCTACGGTCCGTTGGAGTCTTTCTGCGGAAAAATCATTTCGCTTAACGAAAGTACTCAAAACGCAATGGTAAACGTCGAAATGTTCGGCAGAGCGACCGACGTAGAAGTTGCGTTCGCTCAACTTAAAAAAGTAAACGTTTCGGTTGAAGATTAAAAATTACAGTTAATGCAACGGCGGTAATCCGCTTTTGTATATATGTGGGAGTTGCGCTAAATATTTATTACACTGGCGTAACGGTAGTACCACGAAATGGAGGATAGAATTATGGCAAAAAAAGTAACGGCAATCGTAAAATTGCAACTGCCCGCAGGCAAGGCAACACCCGGTCCGCCCGTTGGTTCTACTTTGGGTCCTCACGGTATCAATATTCCGGGATTTACCAAAGAATTCAATGCTAAAACGCAGGATCAGGCAGGTTTGATAATTCCGGTCGTTATGACTATTTATCAAGACCGTTCTTTTACTTTTATACTTAAAACGCCGCCGGCACCCGTTCTTATAAAGAAAGCGTGCGGAATCGAAAGCGGTAGCGCTGCGCCTAACAAAAACAAAGTTGCAAAACTTACCAAAGCGCAGGTAGAAGAAATTGCAAAGCAAAAAATGCCCGACCTTAATGCAAACTCTCTTGAAAGTGCCGTCAGTATGATAGCGGGTACCGCGAGAAGTATGGGCGTAGTAGTTGAAGATTAACGATTATAATTATGTGGGAGGACTTTTCGTCCGAATGTACCACGGGAGGTAAATTAAATGAAACACGGAAAAAAATATATTGACAGCGTTAAAAACGTTGAAGCAACGAAACTTTACGAAGTTGACGAAGCGTTGGCTCTCGTTCTCGATACCGCAAAGGCAAAGTTTGACGAAACTATAGAACTTCACGTTCGTTTGGGCGTTGACCCCAAACAAGCGGACCAACAGGTCAGGGGCGTTTTGGTTCTTCCTAACGGAACGGGCAAAACCGTAAAAGTTTTGGTTCTTGCGAAAGGCGATAAGGCGGACGAAGCGAAGGCTGCCGGCGCGGATTTCGTCGGCGCGGAAGAAATGATACAAAAAATTCAAACCGAAAACTGGTTCGATTACGACGTAATCATTACCACGCCCGATATGATGGGTTTGGTCGGGCGTATCGGTAAGGTTTTAGGTCCGAAAGGCTTGATGCCTAACCCGAAATCCGGAACGGTTACTATGGACGTTGCGAAGGCTATCAAAGATACCAAAGCAGGTAAAGTAGAATACAGACTCGACAAAACGGCGATCATTCACTGCCCGATAGGTAAAAAGAGTTTCGGTCAAGAAAAACTTAAAGAAAATTACGACGCTCTTATGGAAGCGATTATAAAGGCAAAACCCTCTGCCGCAAAAGGTCAGTACGTTAAAAGCGTTGCCGTTGCAAGTACGATGGGTCCCGGCGTAAAAATTAACGCTAAAATTTAGTTGACAAACGTTTCGGCGGGTGTTATAATCATTAAGTAAAAATCGAATAGCCCAAGACAGTAGGTGTTAACTTACGGCATACCGTAGACCGACCGAGGCAGATTTTATTAAGGTAAACGTGAAATCAGCGTGCCCTTGTATTCTGTTTCGGAATACGAGGGCTTTTTTATAACTTTCAAGGAGGTAAATAAAGTGTCGGCAAATTTTGAAGCAAAAAAAGTAGTAGTTGAAGAAATCAAATCGAAGATTCAGAATTCCAAGTCGGTAGTGTTCGTTAAGTTTAACGGGCTTTCGGTTGCGGAAGATACCGAACTCCGCAGAGAATTCAGAAAGAACAACGTAGAATACAAAGTTTTGAAAAATACTCTTATTCGTCGCGCGTTCAACGATTTGGGCGTTACGGATTTTGACGAAGATTTGAACGGTCCTACGTCCGTGGCTTTCGGTACGGATGAAACGGGTGCGTCGAAGATTATCGTCGAAGCCGCTAAAAAGTATGATAGTAAAGTAGTCGTCAAAAGTGCTTACGTTGACGGCGGTAAGGTTGATGCAGAGGGTGTTAAAGCCTTGGCGTCTATGCCTTCCAAAGAAGAACTTATTGCAAAAATGCTCGGTTCTTTGCAAGCACCTATTTCCAAGTTCGTCGGTGTTCTTTCAGCAATGCCGAGAAGTTTGGTTATAGCGTTAAACGCTGTTGCTGAAAAGAGAGCGTAAACCAAAAACAAAAACAAAAATAAAAATAAAAATAAAAAAATTAAAATCAAAAAACAAAAAGGAT
>CAYSYT010000027.1:0-23325 GCA_964435195.1 uncultured Christensenella sp.
ACTATTTCAAATTGTTCGGGGTTATATTTGTCGAGAAAAGTAATCGGAACACCCATTACGCCGTAATAATCGCAAGGTATATCCGAAACCTTATCGACGTTTATCGCATCGTAATTATCGTATTTGGGATATTCTTCCGGCGAATATTTTTTGTACAAAGGCAAAAATTCTTTACGTTTTGTCGTCGGTAAATTCGTAAACCAACATATATTACCGAATTTTGCATATTTTACCCCGTTTTCGACAAAAGTATTGTTTCTTTCAAAGCCGAACGGAACAACGAACGTTTGCACTCCCGAATTATAGCCGAGCCATAATTTATTTTTTGCTATCAACGGAAATATTTCTTTATAAGTTATGGCATTTTGATTGCCGATAATTATAAATTTTTTTTCATATTTCATCAATTGTGCGACGTATTCCCTAAACAACGAAAACGGAGGATTCGTTACAACCACGTCGGATTCCGTTAAAAGGTTTAGACATTCTTCCGAGCGAAAATCTCCGTCCCCATTTAACAAAACGAGAGAATTTTTTTTATTTTTCAACAAATACTCTACGTCGGAAAGGTCTATCGCACCGTCGCCGTTATAATCAAACACTTCGGTAATTTCTATTTTATAAGCCTTTCTGTTTTTGTTTGGAATTAAAACGTCGTCTCCTATAAACGACAGTTGCGTATGTGCAATCGGCGAAGAGTCGTAACACGTTGCAATCAATTTTTTTAATCCGAGACGATTAAAATTCATCGCAAAATACTTAAAGAAATTACTTTCAAACGGGTCGTCGCAATTACAAAAAACCGTTTTATCCGCAAATTCGGGTTTGTAATGATTCAACTCTTTTTCAATATCAAAAAGTCGAGTGTAAAATTCGTCGTTTTTTTCTCTGTTCGCCCGTTGCAAACTACCGTTTCCTGCCATAAAAACAATTCCTACTCACATTTTTATATGTATATATTATATGTGCATTGCACATATTTGTCAATGTGTAATGCACATTTTTGTTAAAATAAATTTATGGAATACGGTAAATTTTTTAAGGAATGTAGAAAAGAAAGCGGCTTTTCTCAAAGTTACGTCGCAGAAAAACTCGGCATCCATCAATCAAATATCAGTGATTGGGAAAACGACGTTTCACGACCGGATTACGAAAAATTGATAGAATTGTCAAAAATATATAACGTTACACTCTATCAACTGTTGGGGTTAAACGACCCGTTTATTTAATTTTAAAAGCAAAACAAACCCTTTAATTTACGGGTTTGTTTTTTTATATAAGCAAAAAAATCTTATTACGATTTTTTACGTAATCATTCGTTATTTAGGTAAAACAACGGCGAATTATGTAAGATATTTTAATTTTTTCTGCCGTCGAAAACAAAATGTTTTACCGATTTACAAGTTTTTTTCAATTCCGATTTGAAAAATTCAGGATATATTTTAACGTTTTCGTCAAAAGAAACCCATTTAAGATACTCTTTATTACCGTTCTCGGTAAAACTTTCGCAAACGGGAGAAAAATTTTCGGGTACTTTCATATAAAAGAAAAACGAAATTTCATAAACGAGTTTACCGAACTTAACGCAAGCGTCACTAAAATAATTTTCGTAAACGAACCCGAGGCGGTCTACTTCCATTTTTATTCCCGTTTCTTCAAACACTTCTCGAACGACTGCTTCTTCCACCGTTTCGCCGAACTTAATTCTACCGCCGACCGAATAAAGATAGTTTACGGTTTTATTACCCGCCATTAAAAATTTGCCGTCTTTATTATTATCGCCCCTACGCGAATATTCAAAATTCCGTCATCGACGTTTAGACATAAATCTTTATTCATTGCATACCTCTATATAATTTATTTTATCACAATAAAACGAAAAAGTCAATACGCATTTATAATTTCGCTCAATACCGTAAAAGAATAAAAACGGACGACGCTATTTTTAGCAAGCGTCGTCCGTTTAAGTTTGTTTTAGAAGTTATTTTTTACCTTTTATTTGGTCTCTGTAATTTTCCATTTTGTCGTTATGCGCTTCGATAACGGTTTTGTGCGCCTTTTCAAAATTTTCAAACGCTTTGTCTTTTGCTTGATTTATCGCCTTATCCAAATTTGCGGCGCTTTCGTTAACGGTAGTTTTAAGAGTAGGCATAATCTTTATCGCACCGTTATACGCATTTTCCACAACGGTTTCCGCAGAGTCTATTACAGACTGCAAAGTCGCAACGGTATTTTCTGCCGTTTGTTTAGCCTTGTTAAGCGCATCTTCAAGTCCTTTCAAAACCGATTCCGCAGTTTCGAGAGCGGCTACTTTAAGGTCTTTCTCATTGCCGTCGGGAAGTTCGGCAACTTCTTTACGAAGTTCCAAAACTTCTTGCTTTTTTTCTAACACGTTACGGAGCGCGGTTTGATAACCCGAATTTTCCGCAACGAAAAGATTAAAATAAGTATCGTTTAAATTTTTGCGCGCTTCGTTAAGACTTTCAAGCGAAGTAACGTACAAATTTGTAAACATTTTTTCCGCCTCAGTTAAACTTTGAGAAAAGTCGTTTACGATTTCTTTCAACTTTTCGTTTTCGGCAAGTTTAACTTCGTATTCTTTTGCCTTATAATAAGCGTCTTTAACGGCAACGCCGATAAGTTCTTGCGTTTCTTTTCTCGCCTCGTTAAGAACTTTTATAAGTTCTTCTTCGTTCATTTTTTTAACGTCCTCTTCGGTAAGAGCGGGGTCGCATTCAAGAACGAGTTTACGGAGCGCGTCTACGCCGAGTGCGTTAAGTTTTTCTACGCTTGCGGTAATGCCGAGCGCTTGGAATTTTTCCTGTGCGGCTTCGTTTACTTTATTGAAAAGTTCTTGCGCACAGTCTCCCGAAACACTTACGGATAGTTTGTTTGCGCTTGCATACGCGCTACCCTTTAACAAATAGCCCGAATCGGTAGATATTTCCACGAACAATTCGATAGCGTCTTCCGCGGTAAGCCCTACGAAAGCCTCGCCGCTGATAATAAGTTCGCCTTCTTCGTTAAGCCCCGTTACGCTTACGACCTTATTGTCTTTATCGAGCATAAATTCGATTTGCGGATTTATTTCCGCCGTCATACGCGTCGTAGCTTGCGTTTCTTTATTGCCACAACCTACGGCGGTAAAACAACAAGTAAACGCCATTACGGCAACCAAAATAAAGTTGAATAATTTTTTCATATTTTTCACTCCTTTTTATTCGTTTCATTTATTAAACAATTTAAAATCCGTTTTTATTGAATAAAAAATTATTTTTTTTATCCGTTAAAATATTTTTCATAATCTTGGTCGGTTTTACCGTAAAACCACAAGTTTTTACTTTTCAAGTATGAAACACTGCGAAGTTATCGCTCCTTGCAAGCAAAACGCTAACTTCTTCTATTATAATATACGCTTGCGTTTTGTTTGTTTACTTCTACCCTTGCGCTTAAAAGATATTCTTTCATTTTCAAAAAATCTTTTTTCGTAACGCCGTCAAACTCTAACTCTCCGAATATACTTTCGAGTTTTGTTTTAATCGTGCTGTCGTTTATCGATTCTATAACGGATTCTGCCATTTTTTTAAATTCGTCAAAACTGTTTATACACACGCTCGTTATAGTTGATATTATATCAGTAAGTACACCCGTAAACGAATTATATTCATTGCACAAATCATTATATCTGTCTTTTGTTAACCGTTCGCCATATTTCGTTTCAAAATCATTCTTTGCAGTGATAAAAGAGTTATAAGCGTCCTTTCCTATTATAATATCGTCAACGCTTTCGATACTGAACGCATCCTTTACTAAAAGTTCCAAACTGAATACAAACGTTTTTATATTCGAAAGGTCTTTACTTTTTTGTTTTATGATATTACAGTAAGACAGGGTTATTTCTTGCAAAAAGTTTTTGTATTCTAACCAAAAATCCTCCTCGGTCAAACCGTCCGAAAGTTCGTTTTCATATACAAATTTCGGCGAAGAAGCAACGTAATCGAAAACCTCTTTTACCGTTTCGAACGATTGAGAAAACTTTTCCGAATATTCTTTTGCCGACAAAGTTTTATCTTCCACTACGCCGTAAATTTCGTTATCCGTCAAATAATTAAGAACGGAAGCGTTAAGTTTTTTTGCAAGAGCGTCGGACCCGTTTTCGGTTAAAACCGAAAGATTTATTTTATTGACTTCCCTGTTATCGGAAATAAAATCGAGTTCGACGGCTTTATCTATTAAAATCAAAATCACTTCTTCTTCGGTTTTACCTACGAGTTTTTCATTCCGTAAATCGTATAAAACAACGTCGCCGTCGGAATTGCCGCTAACTACCGACACTACTCTTCCGTTTTCGTCGGAAGCCACTTTTACGCACGGATTTATTTCGAGTACGATTACGTTTTTACCCAAAGGCTTTTTAGCAAACAGCGGTATGGTAAACCAACAAGTTAAAAACAATACTATTGCGAGCAAAACGCAAGTAAGTGTGATTTTTAAATTTCTTCCGCCGTTGAGCCTTACGTTTGCGCCGTCGGTTGCCAAAGAAAATTCAGCGTCGGTAACGCCGTCGATTTTTAACGTGGGCGGAACTATCGAATCGAGTTCTTTATTAAGTCTTTTTTTAATATTAAATCTCATATCAGTCCTCCCCTAAAAAATCTTTAACTTTCTTTATCGACGTTTTGTATTTACTCGTTACCGTGCCGAGCGGCAACGATAAAAGTCGAGCGATTTCTCTGTGCTTATACCCCCACAGCACGTGCAATATAACGATTTCCCTTTCGGTAGCGGTTAAAACCTTATTAAGCGCCTCGAAAACTTCGCCCGAAGGAATTTCACTTTTACCGCCGAAATATTCCAAAGCGTCGTCGCTTACGCACCTTTCGCGCTTTAACCGTTTTAAGTCGTTAAGGGCGTAGTTTTTTGCGACCTGAAACATCCAAGCGCGCCCGTCCGTACCCTTTTTATAAGAACCTGCGTTCTGCTTTATTTTAAGATAAACGCTTTGCATCGCGTTTTCGGTATCCCATTTATTACCGTAATATGAATATAAAAATGCGTATATCCCGTTTTTCGTGTCGACGTATAAACTTGCCAACGCTTGATTGTCGCCTTCGGCAATCAACCGCAAACAGATATCCGTTTTTTTCTTATCCATCGTAAGCCCTTTCTCCCTTCCCGACGTTTATTAAACAATTTAAAACAAATTTTTATTGAACGAATCAAAAAAAAACCGCTGAAATTCAAAATTTTGAACAGAGCGGTTTTCCGTTAAATATTAAAACAAACCCGAAATTTTACCGTTTTCGTCGACGTCGATTCTTTCCGCCGCCGGAACTTTCGGTAACCCCGGCATAGTCATAACGTTACCGGTCAGCGCCACTATAAACCCTGCTCCCGCCGAAACCTTTACCGACCTGACGGTAATCTTAAAACCCGTCGGCGCGCCGAGTTTCGTCATATCGTCCGAAAACGAATACTGCGTTTTGGCGATACACACCGGATATGACGAGAAGCCTAACTCGGTTAATTTATCTATTTGTTTTTCCGCCTCCGCCGTAAATATTACGCCGTCGCCACCATAAACCTTAACGGCAACCGCTTCTATCTTTTGTTTTATGGAAACGCCGTCTTCGTAACAATAAGTAAATCCGTTAGGTTCGTCGCAAAGCTCTATCACTCTTTTCGCAAGAGCAACACCGCCTTTTCCACCGTCCGCCCATACAGTAGACAACACGACGTCTACGCCGAGCGCTTTACATTTTTCTTCGATAAGTTCAATTTCTTTATCGGTATCCGTCGGAAAACGGTTAATAGCCACCACCGACGGTAAATTATAAACTTCTTTTATATTGCGTACGTGCCGCAAAAGATTAGGCAAGCCGTTTTCAAGCGCAGACAAATCTTCGTTATTGAGTTGAGATTTTGCAAGACCGCCGTGCATTTTTAACGCTCTTACCGTTGCCACTATAACGACCGCATCGGGTTTTAAGTTTGCCAACCGACATTTTATATCGAGAAACTTTTCCGCGCCCAAGTCCGCGCCGAACCCCGCTTCCGTAACTACGTAATCGCCGAGTTTTAACGCCATTTTCGTAGCGGTAACGGAATTACAGCCGTGAGCGATATTCGCAAACGGTCCGCCGTGGACGAATGCGGGGGTGCCTTCCAAGGTTTGTACCAAGTTGGGTTTTAACGCATCCTTCAACAAAGCAGCCATCGCGCCGTGCGCTTTAAGTTGCCCCGCCGTAACGGGTTTACCTTCGTAAGTATAACCGACTATTATATCAGACAAGCGGTTTTTAAGGTCGGTTATCGAAGACGCCAAACATAAAACCGCCATAATTTCCGACGCAACGGTTATATCGTAACCGTCCTCTCTCGGCGTGCCGTTAGCCTTTCCGCCCAACCCGTCCACAACGAAACGAAGTTGACGGTCGTTCATATCGACGCAACGTTTCCAAGTTATTCTGCAAGGGTCTATTCCGAGTTCGTTACCTTGGTGAATATGATTGTCTATCATGGCGGCAAGTAAATTATTCGCCGCGCCGATTGCGTGAAAATCACCCGTAAAATGCAAATTTATATCTTCCATAGGAATAACTTGCGCCCAACCGCCGCCTGCCGCACCGCCCTTAACACCGAAAACAGGTCCGAGCGAAGGTTCGCGAAGCGCCACTACCACCTTTTTTCCTATGCGGTTCAAACCGTCGGCAAGACCTATGGTTGTGGTTGTTTTACCTTCGCCGGCAGGAGTAGGCGTTATAGCCGTAACGAGAATAAGTTTACCGTCTTTTCTTTTACTTTCTTTCAATAAAGAAAGGTCTATTTTAGCCTTGTAGTTACCGTACTGTTCTACGTATTTATCTTCTATACCGACGGCGTTTGCTATTACCCGAATATTTTTAGGAACAACGCTTTGCGCTATTTCTATATCGCTTTTATAAACCATATTACCCCCGTTTTTATTTGAAATATTTAACTGCGGAATCAAACATTTTAATATCGAAATTGCCATCTATGTTTTTATAAAGCCCCGTGCCCGTTCTTTCGGAATGTCCCATTTTACCGAACACCCTGCCGTCGGGCGAAGTAATGCCTTCTATCGCGTAAACGGAATTGTTAGGATTGAACTTTATATCCGTAGTGGGTTTACCGCTCAAGTCAACGTATTGCGTTGCGATTTGACCGTTTGAAACGAGAGTTTTAAGCGTTTCGTCTGACGCGATAAACCTGCCTTCACCGTGAGAAATAGGAACGGTATAAACTTCTCCTACTTCCGTTTGCATAAGCCACGGCGATTTATTCGAAGCGATACGGGTTCTGACCAACATAGACTGATGGCGTGCAATAGTGTTAAACGTAAGCGTAGGCATATCTTCGGTAACGGTATCGGTAATTCTGCCGTACGGAACTAACCCTAATTTTATCAACGCTTGGAAACCGTTACATATGCCGCCGACGAGTCCCTTACGAACGTCTAAAAGTTCGTTGACGTTTTCTTTAATTTCGGCGTTACGGAAAAACGCGGTTATAAACTTACCCGAACCGTCGGGCTCGTCTCCGCCCGAGAATCCGCCCGGAATAAATATAATTTGACTGTTTTTTATTTTAGAAGCAAATTCTGTTACCGACGATTTAACGTCTTTTATATTGGATATAACGAAGACGTCTACGTCTGCGCCTGCGCGTAAAAATGCCTTTTTCGTATCGTATTCACAGTTCGTCCCCGGGAAAACGGGAATTAAAACCTTCGGCTTGGCGAATTTAACGGGAGAAGTCACCCTGTCCGTCGCACTGAATTTTATTTCGGGAATATCCGTTTTATCGCAAAGCACGTCGTTACACTTGAACACGCTTTCCAACTTGTCTTCGTAAATTTTTTCGAGTTCGGAAAGTGCGATTTTTTCATTGCCGTAAACTATTTCTTCTTTTTCGGATGTTTCGCCGAGCAATATCGCTTTGTCGATTTCAGCCTCGGAAACTTCGATAACGAAAGAACCGTAACCGTAACAGAAAATTTCTTTCATCGAAACGTCGGCATAATTAAAGCCTAATTTATTCCCGAAGCACATTTTAAGCACCGCTTCGGCAACGCCGCCGTAAGTAGGCGTATAACAAGCAAGAATTTTCCCTTCGGAATTTAACTTTTCTATTAACGCAAAGTTATCGAAAAGGTCTGCGGTATTAAGCAATCCGTCTGCGGTCTTTTCGGTTTTTAACAAATATACTTTGCTTCCCGCTTTTTTGAATTCGGGAGAGATTACCCTTTTAAGTCCGTCGGTTGTTACGGCAAAAGAAACGAGGGTCGGCGGAACGTCTATATCTTCGAAACTGCCGCTCATCGAATCTTTACCGCCGATTGCAGAAAGTCCGAATTCTTTTTGCGCCTTAAACGCGCCGAGAAGCGCGCTCATGGGTTTACCCCAACGAACGGGGTCGCCGTTAGGTTTTTCGAAATATTCTTGGAAAGTCAAATAAGTATCGCTAACGGTCGCGCCTGTCGCAACGAGTTTGCAAACGCTTTCCGCAACGGCATAATAACCGCCGAAGAAAGGACTTTTTTCGCTGATAAACGGATTATATCCCCAACTCATAAACGAACAGGTATCGGTATCCTGATTTTCAACGGAAATTTTATTGACCATTGCCTGTATAGGCGTGCGTTGATATTTTCCGCCGAAAGGCATTAAAACCGTACCCGCGCCTATCGTAGAATCGAATCTTTCGGAAAGTCCGCGTTTCGAACATACGTTAAGGTCGGAGGCGAGAGATATATAGCCCTCCTTAAAATCGGCAGGAAGAGTTTTTTCCGCCAATTCTTGTTTTACTACTTTAACGGCGGTTTTCTTTTCGGCACCGTTGCTGTTTAAAAATTCCCTTGAAACGTCAACTATCGTTTCGCCCTTCCAAGTCATTTTCAATCTTGCTTTATCGGTAACCACCGCAACGGGCGTTGCCTCTAAATTTTCGCTTTCGGCTAAAGCAATAAACTTTTCTACGTCCTTGCTTTCAACAACGACCGCCATTCTTTCCTGCGATTCGCTTATTGCAAGTTCCGTGCCGTCAAGCCCGTCGTATTTTTTGGGGACTTTATCCAAATCTATTTCCAAACCGTCGGCAAGTTCGCCTATCGCAACGGATACACCGCCCGCGCCGAAATCGTTACAACGTTTTATAAGTCTGGAAGCCTCTTCGTTTCTAAACAGTCTTTGTAATTTTCTTTCTTCGGGAGCGTTGCCCTTTTGTACTTCCGCGCCGCACGTGGCAAGCGATTGTAAAGTATGCGATTTAGAAGACCCCGTCGCGCCGCCGCAACCGTCCCTTCCCGTTCTTCCGCCGAGAAGTATTACTACGTCGCCCTTACAAGGTACTTCGCGTCTGACGTTCTTTTCGGGAGTAGCGGCTATAACCGCGCCGATTTCCATTCTTTTCGCAACGTAACCGTCGTGATATATTTCGTCTACCATTCCCGTTGCCAAACCGATTTGATTGCCGTAAGACGAATAGCCGTTAGCCGCCGTAGTTACTATTTTTCTTTGCGGTAATTTGCCTTTTACCGTTTCTTCAAGGCTCTTTAACGGATTACCCGCACCGGTAACTCTCATTGCGGCGTAAACGTAACTTCTGCCTGACAACGGGTCTCTTATCGCGCCGCCGATACAGGTAGCCGCACCGCCGAAGGGCTCGATTTCCGTCGGGTGGTTATGCGTTTCGTTCTTAAACAGAAGCAGCCAGTCTTGAAGTTCACCGCCGACGTTAACCTTTATTTTTACCGTACAAGCGTTAATTTCTTCCGATTCGTCTATTTTAGGGAGTTTTCCCGTCTTTTTATGATACTTCGTCGCGATAGTCGCCAAGTCCATAAGATTTATAGGTTTGATTCTGCCTATCGACTTTCTTGCGTCGATATATTCGTCGTAAACGCTTTGCGCGAATTTATCTTCGAATTCAACCTTTTCAATGGTAGTAAGGAAGGTCGTGTGTCTGCAATGGTCGGACCAATAAGTATCTATCATTTTAATTTCCGTGATAGTCGGATTGCGTCCTTCTTTTTTAAAATAAGATTGCAAAAATTTAAGGTCGTCTAAATCCATAGCAAGACCGTTTTCTTTTAAGAATTTTTTTAAGCCGTCCTCGTCGAAAGAATTAAATCCGTCGAGTATTTTCACGCTCTCGGGCAATTTATACGCTATTTCAAGCGTATCTTTTTCCGCAAGGTCGGCTTCTCTGCACTCTACGGGGTTAATAACGTATCGTTTGATTGCGGATAATTCTTCGTCGTTTAAACTACCGTATAAGGCATAAACCTTTGCAGTTTTTACCGTCGGACGGTTACCCGCCGAAAAAAGTTGTATACACTGCGAAGCCGAGTCGGCACGTTGGTCGAACTGTCCGGGTAAAGGTTCAACCGCAAAAACGTAATCGGCTTGCGGAAGATTATAAAAAACGTCGTCTATCTGCGGTTCCGAAAACACAGCCGAAACGCATTTATCGAATAAATCTTTCCGAATATTTTCAACGTCGTAACGGTTAATTACCGACAGCCCTTTTACGCCGTCGATTTTAAGTAAATTCTTTATTTCGCCCTGCAACGATTTCGCCTCGTTTGCGAATTCGGGTTTTTTTGCAACGTAAATTCTGTATACCATTATTTTTCTCCATACGCTTTTAACGCGCGCTTGCCTATGTCTTTTCTGTAATAAGCGTTTTCAAATGAAATTTTTTCAACTTTTTTATACGCCGAGTCAACGGCTTTTGCAAGAGTATCTTCGACCGCAGTTACGCCGAGCACCCTCCCGCCCGAAGTTACCAACTTGCCGTCTGAAAGCGTTGCGCCCGCAACGAACACCGTTTCTTTATCGGTATTAAACGTTATTTCGTAACCCTTTTTATAACTTGCGGGATACCCTTCGCTCGCCATAATAACGCAACAAGCGAATTTATCGGTAAATTCAACGTTTATTTCACCGAGTTTTCCTTCCGAAACGGCAATCATAATATCGAGCAAATCGGTTTTCAAAAGCGGCAACACGACCTGAGTTTCCGGGTCGCCGAAACGACAATTGTATTCTATAACCTTCGGACCTTTTTCGGTTAACATCAGCCCGAAATACAAACAGCCCTTAAAGGTTCTGCCCTCTTTATTCATTGCGTCCATCGTGGGTATGAATATCTTTTTCATACATTCGGCGGCGATTTCCTCGGTATAATAAGGGTTCGGAGCGACCGTACCCATACCGCCCGTGTTAAGGCCTTCGTCATTATCGCGCGCGCGCTTATGGTCCATTGACGACACCATAGGTATTAAAGTTTTTCCGTCGGTAAACGACAGCACGGAAACTTCCGGACCGGTTAAATACTCTTCTATAACTATTTTGCTGCCCGACGCACCGAAAACCTTATCCTGCATCATCGAAGTAACCGCTTCTTCGGCTTCTTTTAAGTTCTCGGCGATAATAACGCCCTTGCCGAGAGCGAGTCCGTCAGCCTTTATTACGATAGGCATAGATGCCGTTTTTAAATATTCGAGCGCGGGTTCTAAATTACTGAACGTTTGGTATTCCGCCGTAGGAATACCGTACTTTTTCATAAGATTTTTGGAAAAGATTTTACTGCCCTCTATTATCGCGGCGTCCTTTTTAGGTCCGAAACACGGAATACCTTTTTCTTCCAAGCAATCAACCGCGCCCAAAACCAACGGGTCGTCGGGAGCGACTACGCAAAAATCGATACCGTTTTCCTTCGCCCATTCGGAAATTTTTTCAACGTCTTTAACGTCCATATTAACGGTTACGGCGTCTTCCGCAATACCGCCGTTGCCCGCAATAGCGTAAATCTCCGTTACTTTCGGATTTTTTTTAATGCTTTTTATAATGGCGTGTTCTCTTCCGCCGTTACCTATAACGAGAATTTTCATTTTACACCGCCGAATTTTAATGATGGAATAAACGCATATCCGTAAAAGACATAACCATATTTCTTTGGTCACAAGCGGAAATAACCGCATCGTCTCTTACCGAGCCGCCGGGTTGAGCGACGTAACTCACACCGCTTTTTGCCGCGCGTTCGATATTATCGCTGAACGGGAAGAAAGCGTCACTGCCGAGCGCGACACCCGAAACCGCGCTTAAAACGGCTTTTTTATCTTCCTTTGTGAATAGCGCGGGCTTTTCGGTAAAATATTTTTGCCATACGCCGTCGACGAGTAAATCTTCGCACTCGTCGGATATATAAATATCTATAACGTTATTTCTGTCGGGTCTGCCGAGATTAGGAAGGAAAGGAAGATTCAATACCCTGTCGCTTTGACGCAAAAACCAGTTATCGGCTTTGTTTCCCGCAAGCCTCGTACAGTGAATTCTCGATTGTTGCCCCGCGCCGACGCCTATCGTTTGCCCGCCGTGAGCGAAACATACGGAGTTGGACTGAGTATATTTTAACGTTATAAGCGCGATTATCAAATCACGTACCGCGCTTTCGGGAAGGTTTTTGTTTTCGGTAACGACCTCTTTCGTTACGAGTTCGCGGTCGATTTTAAAATTATTTCTACCCTGTTCGAAGGTTACTCCGAAAACCTGTTTTATTTCCTTTTCTTCGGGAACGTAATCGGGGTCTATCGCCACCACGTTGTAATTTCCGTTTCTTTTGGTTTTTAATA
This sequence comes from uncultured Christensenella sp., assembly GCA_964435195.1. GTDB lineage: Bacteria > Bacillota > Clostridia > Christensenellales > Borkfalkiaceae > UBA1259. Next base: position 12,659 of record CAYSYT010000027.1, read on the forward strand.
TTTCGAGCGCCTTTTCGGAATAAGAAGGAGCGATAATTCCGTCGGAAACTTCTCTTTTGATAATAGTTGCGGTAACCTCGTCACATTCGTCGGAAAGCGCAATCCAATCACCGAAAGAACTCATTCTGTCGGTTCCCCTTGCTCTTGCATAAGCGCAAGCAATCGGAGAATCGTCAAGCCCTGCGATATCGTCTACGAAACAAGCCTTTTTTTCTACTTCCGAAAGTTTTTCGCCCACTGCCGCACCGGCAGGACTTACGTGCTTAAAAGAAGCGGCGCAAGGTTTACCGATTGCCTCTTTCATTTCTTTAACCAACTGCCAAGAATTAAACGCATCTAAAAAATTTATATAACCGGGGCGACCGTTCAAAATGGAAACGGGCAATTCCTTGCCGTTTGCCATATATATTTTTGCCGGCTTTTGGTTGGGGTTACAACCGTATTTGAGTTCGAATTCCTTCATTTTATTTCTCCCGTTTACTTTTCGTTTTTATTTATTAAAATATTTTCCGTAGTTCCGTCCGCAAGATTTACGTAACGGACGTAAAGTGAAATTTTATTGTCTTTATTAAGATTTTCCCAAATTTCGTCGGCGAGTTCACGCGCGGTATTCGGCATAACTACTCTTTCGGGTTCGCCCTCGAAAGTAGGAATGGGATTTCCGTCGTGCTTATACGTATGTATAAAATGGCCTATTCCGTTTATCGCGTTATAATTGAACCCGAAACGGTTGCAAGCAGAACCGTTTTCGTCGGCAGATTTCAAAATGCTCATTTTATAAGTAAAATCTCCGTCTTCAAAAGTAACCATACCGCTAATTCTCGGCGTATAGTTAGGCGCATCGGGTTCGAATTCTCTCGAAGCAAGCGATAAATCGAAACTCCTACCGTCTTTAAGCCCGTCGTAAACGGTATCCGTTTGATTGCCGTTAGTTACTATCAAATTGTTTTTGTAACTGCGAATTGCCGCGTAAATTATAAGGCTCGGGTCTTCAACCTTCGAAACGTCGAACGGTTCGGTAAACACTTCGCCGTTTTTTTCCGAAAAAACACGATTACGACTATTTGCGCTTCTGCCCATTATAAAATAAGCGATTCCCGCGCTTTTTCCGTCCTGACTTTTACCTATAACTATACCCCTGCCCACGTAAGAATTGTCTTTAACGAGCGTCGATATATTTTCTGCCTTCGAAATGCACATTTTATTTCTCCTTTCTAATGGTTTGACAAACTTGATTAAGAGCGGACGGAAGTATTTGCCATTCCGCCTCTTCCATAACGCGTTTTTGCAAGGATTCGGGCGTATCGCCTTTTTTAACCTTTACAGCCTTTTGCATTATTATCTTTCCGCCGTCGGGAATTTCGTTTACGAAATGCACTGTTGCGCCCGTAACCTTAACCCCGTATTCCAACGCCTTTTCGTGAACCTTTAATCCGTAAAACCCTTCGCCGCAAAAACTCGGAATAAGCGACGGATGAACGTTTATTATTCTGTCGGGATATTTATCGGTAAACTCTTTCGAAAGAATACACGTAAACCCTGCGAGAACTATAACTTCTATTCCGTTTTCTTCCAAAAGACTTAAAATAGCGTCTTCGAATTCCTTCTGCGTTTTGCCTTTTCTTTCCACCGCTACGTTTTTTATTTCGTAATTTTCGGCGCGTTCCAACGCTTTTACTCCTGCTTTACTGGATATAACGAGCTTGATTTCTCCGTCGGTCAATCTGCCGTCTTTTTCGTAATCCAATATGGCTTGCAAATTAGTACCGCCGCCCGATACTAAAACGGCAACCTTAATCGGCTGAAATTTCATTTTTATTCTCCTTTAACTTTCATCTTAAACAATGCTCCGCTCGTACTAACAAGAGGATATTATCGTTTATTTTCGTTTATTTTTTTTAATTACAATATCGTTATTTTATCTTTCGATTTAACTATTCTACCCATAACGTAAGCGTCTTCACCGTTTTCTTTTAGAATTTGTAAAGCAACGTCAACGTCTTTTTCGGCAACGACTACGCTCATTCCTACGCCCATATTAAATGTGTTAAACATATCTCTTTCGGAAATTCCGCCTTCTTTCATAATCAATTTGAATATCGGCAAAACCTTAACCTTTTCTTTAACGATTTCCGCGCCGAATCCGTCGGGTATACTTCTCGGAATATTCTCGTAAAAACCGCCGCCCGTTATATGCGATACGCCTTTAACGGTAACTTTATCTATAAGTGCAAGTAACGGCTTTACGTAAATTTTAGTCGGAGTTAGTAAAATATCGCCTAAACTTTTTCCGTCGAGTTCTTCTCTCGGCGAGGTTAAATCGGCGTTTTCGATATCGAAAACTTTTCTAACCAAAGAAAAACCGTTAGAGTGTACGCCGCTTGACGGTATAGCTATAATCACGTCGCCTTCCTGCATTTTGGTGTTATCCAAAATTTTGCTTTTGTCTACCACGCCTACGGCGAAACCCGCCAAATCGTATTCGTCTACGGGGTAAAAACCGGGCATTTCGGCAGTTTCACCGCCGATAAGCGCACAACCCGACTGAACGCAGCCTTCCGCAACGCCTTCCACTATCGAAGCGACTCTTTCGGGCTCGTTTTTACCGACCGCTATATAATCCAAGAAAAACAACGGTTTTGCGCCCGAACATATAACGTCGTTAACGCACATAGCAACGCAATCTATTCCGACGGTGTTGTGCTTATCCATAAGAAAAGCAATTTTCAACTTCGTTCCCACGCCGTCCGTTCCGCTTACCAAAACGGGTTCTTTTAACGAAGTATCGAGCGCAAACAATCCGCCGAAACCGCCAAGCCCCGAGCAAACGCCCGAAGTCGTCGTGCGGGCAACGTGTTTTTTCATAAGTTCTACCGCTTTGTAACCTGCGGTAATGTCAACGCCCGCCGCCTTGTAACTTTCACTGAAACTCTTATCCATTTTTAATCCTCCGTTTTGGTTTAATGACGTTTAGTCTTTTCAACGATATTTATTTTAGTTTCGTATTTGTTCGGTTCCGTTTTAGGTATTTCCGTCGAATAAACGCCGTCCATACAAGCGTAACAGAATCCGTTTTTGCCGTTCATAAGAGCGATTTTTTTCATATCTTCCATATCGAGATAGCAAAGAGAATCAACTCCGATAATCTTCCGTATTTCTTCCAAAGAATATTTGTTTGCTATAAGCATATCCCTGTCGGGAACGTCCGTTCCGTAATAACACGGATACATAAACGGCGGAGAAGAAACCATAAAATGAATTTCTTTTGCGCCTGCCTCACGGAGAAGTTTAACTATTCTGCCGCTCGTAGTCCCCCTTACGATTGAATCGTCGACCATAACCACGCGTTTACCGCTGACGACTGCCGATATAGGATTAAGTTTTTTTCTTACTTGGTCTTCCCTGTCTTTTTGGTCGGGGAATATAAACGTTCTGCCGACGTATTTGTTTTTCAAAAAGCCGAGTTCGTACGGAATCCCCGATTGTTTGGCGTAACCGATTGCCGCGTCGTTACCCGAATCTGGCACGCTTATAACCACGTCCGCATCGACCGGATATCTTTTTGCGAGATACATACCCATTTCCACCCTTGCCTTATGAACGGAACAACCGTCAATAACGGAGTCGGGACGGGCGTTATAGACGAATTCGAATATACAGGACGTCATTTTTTCCGTTCCGCAAAGGTCTTCTATGGAGCGAACACCCATTGCGTCGAAAATTACCACCTCGCCGGGTTTTACGTCGCGCACGAGTTTCGCGCCGACGGCGTCAAGCGCGCAACTTTCGGAAGCAACCACGTACGCACCGTCGTCGGTAACGCCGTAACAGAGCGGTCTGAACCCGTGCGGGTCTCTTGCCGCAACGAGTTTCGTCGGCGACATTGCCACTATACTGTACGCGCCTCTCAAATGTTTCATCGCGCCGACGAGCGCGCGTTCGATTGACGGGGCGTCTAATCTCTCTTTTATAATTTCGTAAGCGATTATTTCCGTATCGCCTGTGGAATGAAACAACGAACCTTGTAATTCGAGTTCCGTTCTCAATTGCGATTTGTTTATCAAATTACCATTAAACGCAAGGGCAATACTGCCTTTAACGTGATTAACGACGAGGGGTTGCGCGTTTTCACGGGTTACCAAACCTTTCGTGCCCGCAAACACGTGCCCGACGGCAATGCTGCCGTTACCCAATTTTTCAAGGTCTTCCTTGCCGAATACGTCTCCGACCAACCCCAAATCTTTTTTCAGCGTAAATACGCCGCCGTCGTTGACGGCTATTCCGCAAGCGTCTTGTCCGCGATGTTGCAAGGCGTAAAGCGCATAATACGTTTTACTCGCAACGTTGCAATTTTCTTTCGCGTAAATGCCGAATACACCGCATTCTTCACGTAAATCTTCCATATGTCGTTCCTCCGTACGTCTCGAATAAAAATGAAAATGAAGAATTGCTTTCGCAGTCCTTCACTGTAATCGGGTCGCCGCAAAGCAACCCGAACGGGTTTACGATTTATATTTATCGTTAATCTCTTTATCTTTCAATAATATAGCCGTTTTTTTATCTTCTCGCGCTTTGGCGAGTTTTTCAGCCAAAACGACGTCTTCCACGGCGAGAATTTGTATCGCGAGAAGCGCGGCGTTTTCCGCGCCGTCTATCGCCACCGTCGCCACGGGAATACCCGCAGGCATTTGAACGGTAGAAAGGAGCGCGTCTATACCTTCGAGGGCGGACGCTTTTATAGGAATACCTATTACGGGCAACGTCGTATTCGCGGCTATCGCCCCCGCGAGGTGCGCGGCCTTTCCGGCGCAAGCGATTATAACGCCGATTCCGTTTTCCCTTGCCGACAAAGTAAAATCACGCGCTTCGCACGGCGTTCGGTGAGCGGAATACACGTGCACTTCGGTTTCCACACCGTAACTTTTCAAAGTGGTTATTGCCTTTTCCACGACTTTAAGGTCGCTGTCGCTACCCATAACGATTGCTACTTTTTTCATATTATCTCCTGTAAAAACCTATCGAACGGTGATTTAAATAAAAAAGGCAGTCGTAAAAAACAAACTGCCCAGACGGTCGACCATAGATAAATTTTTTACTTCCCGCGGGTGAACCCGCATTATCCGTCAGTTGCAAAAAATTCTATTAACTTTAACCGTATTAAGTATAACATTTAGCGTCATTTAAAGTCAAATATTTTTAACCAACAAAAAATTTCAATTTTTAATTTTACTCTAATTTCGACTACTCTTTTTATATACCGCCTCACGCCGTTTTATATGGCAAAATTTTAACGAGCCATTTCTTTTGCGAGTTTTTCTATCTGAACTTCGTTTTCCTCGTTCAACGCCGAACGCAAAGTAACGACGTTTTCCGCAAAAACGATATTCGCGGAATTTTCAAAAGCCTGTTTTATTTTTCTTGCCGCCACGGGCGCCCAACTGCCGTTTTCTATAACGCCGATTTTACGGTTTTTATATCCTCTTTCCGAAAGTTCGCTTATAAACTCTCTCATAAACGGGAATATATCTCCGTTATAAGTAGTGGTTGCAAGTATTATTTTACCGTACCTGAAAGCGTCTTCTACCGCTTCCGCCATATCTTCTCTTGCCAAATCGGTAACCGTAACTTTCGGGCAGCCTTCCTCGTTTAATTTGCGTACGAGAAGTTCAACCGCCTTTTTCGTATGTCCGTAAACCGACGTATACGCAATAAACACACCGTCGCTTTCGACACCGTAAGACGACCATAAACCGTAAAGATTCAAATAGTAGTCCAAATTTTCGGTAAGAACGGGTCCGTGCAACGGACAAATTGCGGTTATATCGAGTTTTTTTGCCTTTTCGAGCAGTTTTTGAACTTGAATACCGTATTTGCCGACTATACCGAAGTAATATCTTCTTGCTTCGCAAGTCCAATCCTCGTCGGTGTCGAGAGCGCCGAATTTACCGAAAGCGTCGGCAGAATAAAGCGTTTTGTCGTATTCGTCGTACGTCAACATAACCTCCGGCCAATGTACCATAGGTGCGGCAATAAAAGAAAGTTTGTGTTTGCCGAGCGACAAAACGTCGCCTTCTTTAACAACCGTTCTTTTATCCGAAAAATCCGTACCGAAAAACTGTTTCATCATCACGAAAGATTTATCCGACGAAACCACCTGCGCGTTCGGGAATTCTTTCGTAAACCCGACTATGTTTGCCGAATGGTCGGGTTCCATATGTTGTACGACCAAAAAGTCGGGCGTTCTTCCGTTAATCGCGGATTTTATATTTTCAATCCATTCGTCGCCGAAGTTTTTATCTACGGAATCCATAACCGCGATTTTTTCGTCTATAATCACGTATGAATTATACGCCATTCCGTTAGGAACGGAATACTGACCTTCGAAAAGGTCTATTTTTCTGTCGTTTACGCCTACGTATTTAACGTCTTTTTTTATTTCCATTTTATCACACCTCTTTAATGCTATATTCGTAAATTAATGTTACCCTTATACTTGTATAACTGCTTATTTCAACAGCCGTTTAACGATAGCGCATTGCCAACTTTTAGGCAAAACGTTAAGCATCGCCAACAAAATATTCGGGTGCTTTTTATATATGATTTTAGGTCGCTTAGCAGTTACCGCCTTATAGTAAACTTTTGCTATTTTTTCAGGTTTACAAGCCTTACCCATAAACTTTTTGACCAAAGCGTAAAATTTAGCCGACTGTTCCTTATAAAGCACGGTGTTTTCGGCAAGTTCCTCGGTTTTAACGAGAGAACCTCTCGAAAGAGAAGTATCGAACGCACCCGGTCTTACCGTAATAACCTTTTGTCCTATTAAATTAAGTTCCTGTCTTAAACTTTGCGAGTAAGCGTCGAGCGCCGTTTTACTTACGCCGTAAATACCGTTAAACGGCATAGGGTCGAGCGGAGCGACGTCGCTGGTGGTAACGACTATACTTCCGTTTTTTTTCAATAAGGAATGTAAAATTTTATTTACGTAAACCGTACCGAAAAAATTTACGTCGAAAATTTTACGGAGTTTTTCGTTATCCGCCTCTATAAACGAATCTATATCGAACACGCCCGCCACGTTTATTATCGCGTCGAGTTCTATTTGTCGTTCGGCAAGATTTTTTTTAATTGCTTGTAAACCGTTCTCGTCGGAAACGTCTGCTTTCAAGAACTCCACCGACGGATTGTCGAACGTCCCTTCTTTTACGTCACAAGCAAAAACCTTAAAGCCTTTTTCCGAAAAATAATTAACTACCGCACCGCCTATTCCTCCGGTAGCACCGGTTATAAAAACGTTTTTTTCCATAACAAATTCACCTTGCGTTAAATTCCGAGTCGAACCCTTTCGTTGTGTATAGTCAAATATTCGATTAAGGTCGGAGTTAAATAAACGTCTTCTATTTTAACTCTGTCGGTTATGCTTTTAACGAACCGTTTTTGATTTTCGGTAAGTTTATCGCTTATTACTAAGTTCCCTTTCGTATCGAAGGTTATCACTCCGTATTCGAACATTTTATCGTGATTGGCGCATAGCCAAAACCCGTTATCACCGTCGACTGCGATTTTCTTTTTTTCGTCTTCCGACAAGTCGGAATTGTCTATATCGGTAATTCTGTGAATATGCGAAGCGATAATATTAGTTTCTAAATCGCAACCGCAAAGATAACATTTTTTCTCGCCGAATTTTTGCAAAAGATTAAACTTGAAAACGTCTTGATTTCTGCAACTCGTTTTTGCCGCAACCGGCTTGTTTCCGTCGGTTATTATAGAACCGCCCGCAATGTTAACGCCGTAATATTCGAGTAATTTTCTGTCTATGTCGGAAACGTTTTCCACGTCGTGTTCCTTTACCTGTACGAAATTGAGTTTTTTACCCTAACTTTTTGCTATTCGAGCAAGCAAACAAGCGGTAAAAGCCGCTTCTTTTCCGTTAGCCCCGTACAATTTTCCGAAAACGGTATAACCGTCTTCGTCCTCGATAGCGTAAGACGAACTGTTCGACGGATTATATTTTCGTCTTTCGGTTTTTGCGTTTTTCCACTCCGTAAAAGAGGAGTAAGGTTTAATTTTCGGAATATTCAAAAAACGTTCGTTGAGTATACGTATACCCATCGTAACGGCGGTTTTATAAGTATCCAAAATAAAATCAGTTTTCGCGCCGTCGCCCGTATTCAAAAGATAAATGCAAATTTCTTTTTGTTTGCGCGTTTTGTACTCTATATATTGACCTAATACAGTGGGGACGTATTGCGATAAAAAAGCGTTGCGTGAGTCGGTTTCTTTACGGCTTATCACTGCAAAAATCACCTTGTTTTCCGTTTCCACAACGATATTCCTTCCGTTACCTGCTATATATTCCGTTTCATACGGAACGGAAATATTAAGTTCTTTCAAAACTCCGTCAACGACCGTTTCGTTTATTTCGTCTTTGTAACGCTTTTTTACGTAAACTTTCATACTTACGCCTCGTAATTTACTATAATTACTTCCGCGCGGTTTCCCCTTGCTTTACCGTCGTACTCCACTACTCTAAAACCGTTTTCTTCAATCCAACGAATTAAAATATCGTTGATTTTATCTTTATGAGTGAGGACGTTAGACAGCATAAATCTAACGCCGCGCGCGTTGAGTTCCGTCAAAAAGTTCAATAACCTGCGTTCTTCTTTTTCGCCCCAACCGTTAAAACCGCGTTTACCGTCGTTATAACTGCCCAACGTAATTAGATAAGGCGGGTCTACGTAAACAAAATCGGACGGGGTTATTTCTTCTAAAAAATCGGCGTAATCGCGCGAATAATAACTAATATTCTTAGTTTTTGCCCGTCTTGAAAAGGAAAGCAATTTTTCCAAAACCTTATCGTTAAAACCTGCCTGCCCGACGGGATTGTTATAATCCAAGTCGTTATTAAACCTTATTTGCTGCTGAAAACCGTACATAATCAACAAAAACAAATATCTGCATAAATCTAACGCCGCGCGCGTTGAGTTCCGTCAAAAAGTTCAATAACCTGCGTTCTTCTTTTTCGCCCCAACCGTTAAAACCGCGTTTACCGTCGTTATAACTGCCCAACGTAATTAGATAAGGCGGGTCTACGTAAACAAAATCGGACGGGGTTATTTCTTCTAAAAAATCGGCGTAATCGCGCGAATAATAACTAATATTCTTAGTTTTTGCCCGTCTTGAAAAGGAAAGCAATTTTTCCAAAACCTTATCGTTAAAACCTGCCTGCCCGACGGGATTGTTATAATCCAAGTCGTTATTAAACCTTATTTGCTGCTGAAAACCGTACATAATCAACAAAAACAAATATCTGCAATCCCTTTTGTCCATCGGAACGGCGTTATACTTTCTGCGCAAATCGAGATACGCCTCTTTATTTTCTTTACCGAGATTGAGTTTTTTTATGGTAGAAACTATATATTTGTAAAAATCGACGGTATCTACCGTTGCGATATATTCCAAAAGTTCCTTAACTTTAAAGTTATAATCGTTGTATACCGTTTTTTTTGCGTCGATATTTATTCCCACGTTAAAACCGCCCGCAAACAAATCGTAGTAAACGTCGATATCCTTAGGCGTGTTTTCTTTTAAGAAGCCGACCATATCGTGCTTTCCGCCTATAAAATTAAGCGGCGATGCGTAAACGGGGTCTTCCTTTTTTTCTACGTAAAACAAATATTCGCAATGGTCTTTGTTCTTTTTCGCCTTGCTGTTAAGATATCTTCTGTAACTTACCTTTTTCAATGTAAAAGTTTCTTTTTTACCGTATCTTTTCAAAACGCTTTCGATAAACTCGCGCGACATTATGCCGTCCGAACTGTAACTCAAAAGAATATGCTTAAATTTTGCCTCGGCAATAAGTTTTTCAAACGCAACGTGCACTAATCCGTCTTTCGAAAAATCCGAAGACAAACCGCTCATATCCCTTGCTCCCGTTTTCCCTTTTAAAACCGGATTATCGTACAGCGCGATAGTTTCGAGCAAATGATATTGCACGGAATATTGATTTTTAGTATACGGCGGGTCGAGATAAAGTATATCGCCGCTCACCTTCGAAATCAAATCCATAACGTCATCGTTATAAACTTCGGCGCGGTCGTTAACGTAAGGTTGCAAATCAATCGGCTCGAAAACCATTCGTTTTACGGCTCTCGGGTCCCAAGTCTTTAAATATGCGCCGTAAACACCTGCGACGTTAGCCACCTTGGACACCGATTCCAAAAGCGACGCTATCAAAAAAAACTTCTCGTTTTCGTTTATCGAACCGTTGGCGAACCATTCGTCGATTTTTTGGCGTATAAAATCTATCAAACGTGCATTTTCATCGCTGAAATACATCCTTTCCGACAAATGCGGAGCAAAATTTTCGCTAACGAATCCCGTACAGCCGTCCGTGTTTGCGCCGTTAATATAATCAAACGGGTCAAACCCCAATCCGCCGAACATACTTTCCTCACAGTTCAATTTCGCTTGTGCCAAAACGTAAGAAAAATACAAATTGTCGTTTGCTATTACGTGATAGACGTCTTTAAAATAACGAGCGACGGACGCCGTCCCCGTGAACGCATCGAAAAAAGTAAACCCTTGAACTTTTAATCCCTTTTCTTCCAACAACCCGTCTATCGCATCGAGTATTTTAGTTTTGTTTCCAATATAACGCATATGAATAT
>CAYSYT010000028.1:0-19550 GCA_964435195.1 uncultured Christensenella sp.
TTTGACTATACCTTAATTTTTTGGGAAAATAAATCCCTTAGTTGCACCCTCTAAAACGTGGTTTTTTTGTATCTTTTTATTAAAATAATGTTATAATGTTGACAAATAATATACTTCGGTTTACTCGTAAAAGTTTTTTTTCGTGTTTTTAAGGTATAGTATTTGCGGAAAACCGAAGTTTATTTAACTTTTTTCACTTCGGAAACAAGCGCGGCGGCGGAAAAAAACAAAAAAATGCAATTTTGAAAAATTACGGCGGCGTCCGTTATATAAAGGAGAGATAATATGAACGACAAAATTCAAAACAACGCAACTTGGTTAGATACCGACGGCAACAGAATTCAAGCGCACGGCGGTTCGGTTTATTTTATAGACGGAAAGTTTTACTGGCTCGGAGAAAATAAAGACGGTGTTACCGGCAACGCTTACGGTCAATGCAAAATTTGGCATAACGGCGTAAACCTTTATTCGTCGACCGACCTTTACAACTGGAAAAACGAAGGAACTATTCTCAAAAGCGACGATATAGACAATCCCTTCTACCCGACCATGATAATGGACAGACCTCACCTTATTTATAACGACAAAACAAAAAAATATATTATCTGGGCTAAAACGGCGGGCAGATATCTCCAACCGAATTGGGACGGTTCTACTATGACCGTTGCCGTTGCAGATTCCCTAAAAGGTCCGTACGAGGTTAAAAAAATAATACGTCAACCCGATTTGCCTATGGGCGACTTCGATTTGGTCAAACGCCCCGACGGTACTGCGTATATTATTTACGAAAGACCGCATACTCATATAATTTGTCAAAAATTAACGCCCGACTTCGAGGACGTTACCGACGAATATACCAAACAGTTCGAATCGCCTTACCCCCCGTTCACGAGGGAGGCGCCTTGTTTCTTTGAAAGAAACGGCAAAAAATATATGCTTTCGTCGGGAACGACTTCTTACTTTCCCAACGCGACGAAAATCGCCGAAATCAGCGACGATTTTAAAACTTTTACCGATTTGGGTAAGGCGTGCGTAAACGACGAATACGATAACTCTTTCGGCTATCAGTTCTCTTGCGTTTTTAAACACCCGACCAAAGATTTATATATCGCGGTCGCGGACAAGTGGCTTACCGATTTACCCTCGCCCGATAAAATGCCCGACGTCTGCGAACTGCACAGACAGATTTTTACGAACGAACGCCCCGCCGCCGAAATTCATCAAATACTTAACGCTTTGTCGGTTACCAACACTTCCCTTGCGACGTACGCCTTTTTTCCGATAAAATTCGACAAAGACGTGCCTTATATAGAATACGTGGAAAATTGGGAAATCGAAGACTATGATTGAAGTTTATAACGAAGAAACAATTAAATACTCGCCTTACACACAGTTAACCGATTCTTATGCAGGCGGTGTAAAACACACCCACACTTACTGGGAAATAGTTTACACTCTGAATCAAGATGTTTCGGAACAATACGTGAACGATTTTAAAATCAAACTCAATCCGAACTCCTTTTTGATTATGAAGCCGGGCACTATTCACCACCTTTTAAACGAGAAAACTATAAGGCTTAGGAATATTTCCGTTTCGGACGAAAAAATGAAATCCGTTTGCAACGTTATTTCTGCTAACCTTTACGAACAGTTATGCTCGGTTACCGCGCCCGTTATAGTCGGTTTTTCCTCGCAAACGGTGGAAATCCTCGAAAACAGGTTAAATATATTTGCAAATGCCCCTACCCCCCCCAGCAGATTTTTTTGGACTCCGTTCACACCAGCATAGTCGCCTATCTTTTGGGACTTTATATGGAATCGCAAATTACGGGCACGAGCAAATATCCGCCTTGGCTTTGCAATTTTTTGGATAGGTTCACCGACCCGTCTTTCGTAAAACTGCCGATTGCCGATATGGTAAAAACCACTAATTACAGCCACGGTCATTTTTGCAGGCAGTTTAAGTTCTATATAGGCAAAACGTTAGTGCAATACGTTTTGGAACAAAGGCTTTACAATTCTTTGGTTATGCTTACCGATAAATCCAAACTGATTATAGATATCGCGCTCGACAACGGGTTCTGTTCGCAAAGCAGTTATATAAACGCGTTTAAAGCGCAATTCGGAATTCCGCCATCTAAATGGAGAAAATTAAACTGCGACACTTACGCGCGTCCGCTCTTGCTTTGGGGTTCGCACGATACGGTAAGTTCACCCGACAACATAATAAACAAATAACGGCCGCTTTTAAGCGCAAAAAAGAGTTCTGCAACGAACGGTGCATTGCCGTTCACGGCAGAACTCTTTTTTATTCAACTTAACTTATACCGCCGTTAAAGAATTTTTATCAACTCGTCAAGCGCTTCGATATAACCGTCAAACCCTTTACCCGCTATCGTTTTGAAAGCGTATTTACCCACGTACGATATTTTTCTGAAATCTTCCCTTGCGTTTACGTCGGTAATATGAACTTCTACCGTCGGAATATCAACGGCTTTTAACGCGTCTAAAATAGCGACCGACGTATGCGTGAACGCGCCGGGGTTAATAATTATTCCGTCGTACCTTTTATACGCGCGCTGTATCGCCGTTACTACGTCGCCTTCGTAATTAGACTGATAGCACTTTACTTTTACACCCCTCTTAGCCGCGGCTTTTTTTATCGTTTTTACTAACGCTTTATACGTTTCGTCGCCGTAAAGCGCTTTTTCGCGTATGCCGAGCATATTAAGGTTTACACCGTTTATAACGAGAATTTTCATAATTTTTCGATAACTCCTTTAACGGCGGACTGTAATTCGCCGTCGTTATTTATCTTTTCGTCCGCAAAACGTTCGTACGAATCTTTCCGTTCGGAATAGATTTTTTTAACCGACGCGTAATCTTTTGAAAGCGGTCTGCCGTCGGTCGACAACTTTTCAATCGAGCGTTCTATCAAAAATATTTTGCCGTTGTTTTTAAGCGGAAAATAATTTTCGGGGTTCTTTACTATTCCGCCGCCCGTCGCTATAACTTTACCGCTACCCTTACAGCACGCCGACGCGACTTCGCTTTCTAACTTTCTGAAATACTCTTCGCCGTATCGTTCGAAAATAACCGAAACGGGCATACCCGTGCGTTTTTCGACTTCTTCGTCGGTATCTATAAATTCTCTGCCGAGTTCTTTCGCTATCGCTCTACCGACACTGCTTTTACCGGACCCCGGCATACCGACAAGCACTATATTCAGCATTTCTTTTTTTAACTTGTCTATCACCCTTTCGGTTTCGCCGTCGGGCACGGTTTTACCCGTGAACAGTTCGGAAGCGTATTTCGCCTGAGCCACCAACATAGGCAATCCGCCCGTATACTTTATACCTCTCTCCTTTGCCGAATACAACAGTTTCGTCATATTCGGGTTATATATCACGTCCGCTACGCCCGTGAGTTTTTCAAAGCCGTCGAGCGTTACGGGAGAAGAATAATTATCGGGATACATTCCGACGGGTGTAGCGTTTATTATCACCTCTGCGTCGCAATGCTTTTTATAGTTGCCGTAATTCACTTCGCCCGAACGCGATACCTTTATTATTTCCCTTGCGCCTAAACTCTGTGCGACCGCCGTTGCCGTATTACCCGTTCCGCCGTTGCCGAGTATCATAACTTTTTTATCGCGGATACCGATACCGGCTCTTTCGAGCATAAACTTCATTCCGTCGAAATCGGTATTGTAACCGTAAAGTTTTCCGTTCCGTTTAACCACCGTGTTTACCGCACCTATCGAATTCGCTCTCGGGTCGATTAGGTCAAGATATTTTATAATTTCCTTTTTATACGGAATTGTAACGTTAAACGCGGAAACTTCTCCATCGACGAATTTTCCTAAATCTTCGGGCGATAATTCGTAAAGGTCGTAATCGTAGTCGGCAAATTCCCGATGAATGATTTTTGAATAACTGTGTTTAAGCGTTTTTCCTATTAAGCCGCACTTCATAATTAAATAATTTCACTGTATGCGCCGAGGAAGGTAAACTGCTCGGTGGAATTATCGAGTTCGGAAAGAAGGTTTTGCACGCCTTTACCGTTTATATCGCAATCGAAATCGAAATAGAACATAAATTCGAAACTCGACCCGACTATCGGGCGCGATTCGAGTTTGGTAAGGTTTATACCGAGGTTGGAAAACTTTGCGAGCAGCTTATTCAAACTGCCGGGGGTGTTTTGAGGAAGCGTCGTCATAATGCTTATTTTATGCGCGCCCGAATAAAATTCCAAATTTTTCGCAATCAATATAAACCTCGTATAATTGCTGTTGCTGTCCTGAATATTGTTTTCGAGTATTTTAAGTCCGTAAAGGTCGGCGCACTCTCTCGACGATATGCAAGCAACGTCTTTCCGTCCGCTTTCCGCCACCATACGCGCCGCTACGGCGGTATTCGGGCAAGCGGTAATTTTTACGTTACCGAACTTTTCGAGATAGCCTTTACACTGCGACAACGCTTGTTCGTGCGAGAAAATTTCTTTTACGTCTTCTATTTTAGTTTCTTTATTGACGATTAAATTGTGAGAAACCGAAAGCCGTATACTGCGAACTATATAGAATTTATGTTCCTTCATAAGGTCGTAAACTTGGTTTACCGACCCCGCCGAACTGTTTTCTATCGGAAGAACGCCGTATTTACAGAAGCCCTTTTCAACCGCCTGAAATACCCCGTCGAAATTCTTAAAATAAGTTATATCTGCAAGTTCGAAAAGTCTGTCTGCGGCAATACCCGAATACGCGCCTTCCACACCTTGGCAAGCGACCTTCGCTTTGACGGGAAAATCGGCAACACCTTTTTCTAACGCGCCCTTTATTTTATCCGCTACGTCGGAACGGTATTCCGCGTTAAGCGTTTGATAGGCTTTGCTCGTTTCGAAAACCGTTTCGAAAACCCGCTTCAAATATACCTGCACGGGTTCGTCTACCTTTTCCGTTACGCGGAGAAGTATTTTCTTCTCTCTGTCGGGGTCGTTCACGGGCGTTCCGCACTCTTTTTTCGCCTCGCATACTTTTTTGATAAGTTCCATTCGTTTTCCGAAAAGTAAAGCGATTTCATCGTCCACCTTGTCTATTTCCGTTCTTATCGTTGCTAAATCCATAATCGTTTCTCCTTATAAATTGTCGTATATCGCTATTGCGGTTACCGCTTCTATTACGGGTACGGCGCGCGGTACTATACACGCGTCGTGCCTACCCTTTACGGCAAGTTTTACGTTCTCTTTTTTAACCAAATCGACCGTGTCTTGTTCTATCGCTATCGACGGCGTCGGCTTTACGGCGACCCTGAACGTTATAGGCATACCGTTTGCAATGCCTCCGTTTATTCCGCCGTTATGGTTTGTTTTCGTTTTAACCGTTTCGCCGTCGTAATAAAAGGCGTCGTTGGCTTTACTGCCCGTTGCCTCGGCAAAATCGAATCCCCAACCGAATTCTATACCCTTTACGGCGGGCACGGCGTATACCAAATGCGATATAACGCTTTCCAAACTGTCGAACATATACTCGCCCGTGCCGACGGGTACGCCCGTTACGACACATTCTATGACACCGCCGACCGAATCTCCCGCCACCGCCGTCCTTTTTATGAGTTCGGTCATTTTTTCGCCGTCTTTTACGTCGATTACGGGGAATTCTTTATTCAAAACGCAAAGCGCGGAAGCATCGAACTCGGCGTCTTTATACGACCTGCCTTTAACGTTGCCTATCCGAGAAATATACGCCGAAATTTCAATCCCTTTTTGCGACAAAAGTTGTTTACAAATTCCGCCCGCAATACACATAGGTGCGGTAAGTCTGCCTGAAAATTTTCCGCCGCCGCGATAATCGAAGCCATCGCCGTACTTACTCCACGCCACAAAGTCTGCGTGAGACGGACGCGGAATTTTAACCGTGGCGTTATAATCGGCGCTTCTTTGCACGGTATTTTTTATTACCGCCTTAAAACTATCGCCCGTTAAAAAGCCGTTTTCCGTTCCGCTTTTTATTATTACTCGGTCGGGTTCGAAACGTTTCGTAGAATACGCCGTCGAGACGGCTTTTCTTCTATCCACAAAAGTTTGCAAAGCTTTCTCGTCAATTTTTTGCCGTTCGAAACCGTCTACTTTAACGCCTATTTCATCGGCGTGCGACGCACCGAATACCTCTAAAACTATTTTGTTTCCCTTGTAAACGGAAAACTGTTTATCGTTATAACTCAATCGCGTTTCCTCCTAAACGGCAAAAATCTTCGAAAAACGTCGGATAAGACTTGTTTACGGCTTCTGCCCCGCTTATAACCGAACTCCCCTCCGCGACCGAAGCCAAAACGGCGGCCGACATAACGATACGGTGGTCGTTAAAAGAATCTACGTTTCCTTCGCGCGGCGTACCGCCGTAAACGTATAAATTCCCTTCCGAATATTCCGAGCGTATTCCGAAAGACGCCAGCATCGAAACGGTGCTTTCTATTCTGTCGCTTTCTTTTATTCTCAATCTTTCCACGTTTTTTATTACCGAAACACCTTTCGCGCAAGCCGCGATAACCGCCGAAATCGGAACTACGTCGGGACAGTTTTTCGCGTCGAAAACGAAGGCTTTTAATTCTTTTTTTCTAACGGTAAGGTTTTCTTTTTCCCAAGAAACTTCCGCGCCGGCAAGTTTCAAAATGTCGTATACGATACCGTCGGCCTGTATGCTGTTTTTATTCAATCGACGCACGGTAACGCTGCCGTTTATTCCGCCGAGAGCCAAAAAATACCCTGCGTTCGACCAATCGCCTTCGGGCTTAAAACCGTCGTCGATATATTTTTGATTGCCTTTAACGAAATAGCCGTAATCGGTTTTCGATATTTCTATTCCGAAATTTTTCAATACCTCGAGCGTTATATCTATATACGGTACGGATACGGGCGGAGTAGTAAGAACGATTTTACTGTCGCCGTCCAAAACGGGCAACGCCATTAACAACCCCGATATGTATTGAGAACTTATATCGCCGCGTATACGGTATTCTCCTGCGGTAAGTTTGCCGCGCGCGACGATGTTTTCGGATTGTTCCGCACGAAAACCGTGCTCGCCGAACGCCGAAAACAATGCGTCGTTAGGTCTTTGCATAAGTTTGCCCCTGCCGATAAACTCGTACTCTCCGCCTATCGCACCGACGAGCGGTAACAAAAACCGAAGCGTCGAGCCCGATTCTCCGCAATCGAGAATATTTTTTCCGTCGTTTAAATTTTGCAAACAATTCAAAGTGGCCTGCATATCTTCCGAACGAAATTCGCCGAGTCCGATTTTCTCACCGGCAAGAAATTTACAAATAAGTATTCTGTGCACGTACGATTTAGAAGGTATGGCATCTACCGTTCCGTCCGCACAAAAACTTTTTACACTGATTTTCACTTCAAAAACTCCGCAAGGTCTTCGACTTTTATTTTTTCTATACGACAATCGCCTACGCCGTATATCGTTACCAACGAAATGAATTCGCCGTTTCTCTTTTTATCGTTAACGGAATTATCGCACACTTCCTTCAAATCGAAAGGGCATTCTTCTTCGCCCACGAGCGATGTAACGACTTCCGTCAACTCGTTATATACGGGTTCGGTTATCATACCGTGCTTAAACGACGCTTTGAGGATTATTTTCAACCCCATGCCGACTGCTCTGCCGTGCGTAACCGTAAAACCACTCGATTTTTCGATACCGTGCGCAGGTGTATGACCTAAATTCAATAAAGCTCTGCGCCCCTTATCGAATTCGTCGGCTTCTACGACCCTTCTTTTACAGTCAACGCAAAGCGTAACCAAATCTTCCAAGCTACAATCCGAACGCTTAACCGTGTTAAATATTTTCTTATCCAAAACGGCGTATTTCGCAACTTCTCCCATACCGTCCGCCAAAATCTCTTCGGGAAGAGTTTCAAGGGCGTCTATATCGCATATAACTCCTTTCGGCTGATAAAAAGCGCCGACCAGATTTTTACCTTGCGGAATATCAATCGCGGTTTTTCCGCCAACGGAAGAATCTATTTGTGCCAAAAGCGTAGTAGGAACTTGAAAATACGCTATTCCGCGCAAAAACGTTGCCGCGACAAATCCCGTAACGTCGCCTACGACACCGCCGCCGAGCGCGATAATCACGTCCGAACGGGTAAATTCTTTTTCCGCCAAAAACGATACGATTTTTTCGTAAACCTCGAAGCATTTACTTTTTTCGCCGTGCGGAAATATATATTTAACGGTATCGAAACCGTTTGCGGTAAGCGAAAACACGACTTTGTCGGAATACAATCCGTCGACAACGTCGTCGGTGATAATTGCGATTTTGCATTTTTCCACTAATCCGCCGACTATTTCTCCCACTCTCGGCAAAAGCCCTTTACCAATCAAAACGTCGTACTTTTCAGATGCGTTTACCGTAATCGTAGAACGCACGTCCATCAATTTTTTAGTCATTTAAGTTATTCCCTTCTCATTTTTTCAGCCGTTAATTTCCGTTCGTTTCCGTCGGCGAGTAATTTTTTTAATCCGACTAAATCGCCGTCCGAAAGAGCGGACTTATATTCTTCCAAACTTTTTATAATGGAATCGAGTTCGGTAACGAGGTTGTCCGCGTTATCTTCCATTAGTTGCGACCACATTTCGGGTGAAAGCCTTGCAACCCTTGTCATATCGCGAAAACTACCTGCCGAAAAGCCAAGATAAGATTCTGCCGTTTTGCTTTTTATGTACGAACTCGAAACCAAGTGTGCAAGTTGCGAAGTATAAGCGATGATTTCGTCGTGCCGTTCGGCAGTAGTTATAACTACACCGCCGAACCCCAAACTTAAAACCAAGTTTTTAAAATGCGACAATTCCCTTATATCTGCGTTTACGGGAACGAGTATCATTGATGCTTTGTCGAACATATTAGCGGTCGAATGTTTTATCCCCGAAAATTCTCGCCCTGCCATAGGATGCGTACTTATAAACTGCAATTCGGGATGTCTTTTGCTCAGCCCCTCCATTTGCGCGACTACTCTGCGCTTGTTACCGCAACAATCCGCCACGATACAACCCTTTTTTAACTTCGGGCAATACTCCGAAAGAGCCTTTTCCAAGGCGTTCGGATACAACGAGAAAAATATTATATCGAGTTTACCGACGTTTTCTTCCGTCAACCGTTCGTGAAAAGCGTTAAGCAATTTTCCGCCCGAAAGCGCGTGTTTGTCTATATCGTAAGCAAAAACTTTGTTTTCCGTTTTCGAAACGATAGCCCTGCCGAGCGAACCGCCTATAAGCCCCAACCCTACTATTCCGATATTCATTTAAGACCTCTGTCCTTCGAATTTTCTGCCGACGATAGGCAACATTCTTCCGATTTTATTCATTAACTTTTCAAACTGTTCGGGGCGTAACGACTGCGCGCCGTCGCAAAGAGCGTGAACGGGGTCGTTATGCACTTCTATTATAAGCCCGTCTGCCCCCGCGCCTACCGCCGCAAGCGACATAGGTTCTACAAGACGCGCATACCCCGTGGCATGGCTGGGGTCAACTATAACGGGTAAATGAGTTTTTTCTTTCAAAACGGGAACTGCCGATAAATCGAGGGTATTTCTCGTCATCGTTTCGAAGGTTCTGATACCCCTTTCGCAAAGAATAACCTCACAATCGCCCTCCGCCATAATATATTCCGCACTCATAAGCAGTTCTTGCAAAGTGTTTGCAAGTCCTCTTTTAAGCAACACGGGTTTACCTGTTTTTCCAACCTCTTTAAGAAGTTCGAAATTCTGCATATTTCTCGCGCCGACTTGAATAACGTCGACGTCTTTAAACATATCGATATAATTTATGCTCGTAAGTTCGGTTACCACGGGCAGCCCCGTTTCGGCTTTGGCTTTAAGCAAAAGTTCTATGCCGCTTCCTTTCAAGCCTTGGAACGCGTAAGGCGACGTTCTCGGCTTAAACGCTCCGCCGCGAAGAAGCGTTGCGCCCGCTTTTTTAACGGCGGTAGCCACCTCGATAATTTGTTTTTCGCTTTCAACCGAGCACGGTCCCGCTATAACATGAAAATTAAGCCCGCCGATTTTCCGTCCGCAAACGTCGACCTCGGTATCGAGGGGATGGAATTTCCTGTTTGCGTTTTTATAAGGTTCTTGAACACGCTGAACGCTTTCAACGATATCGAGACCGGAAATCAAATCTATATCTACCTTACTCGTGTCGCCTATAAGACCTATAACCGTGGAGTGTTCGCCGTGGCTTACGTGAACGTTTAAACCCAATTCCTTAATCCAATCGATTAAGTTGTTAAACTGTTTTTCTTCACAAGGTTTTTTTACTGCTATAATCATAAATAATTCTCCTGTAATTCAAAAGGCTTTGTAGCAATTACTACAAAGCCTTTGGTTATCGATACGCAAAAACATTACGATAGTAATTACTAACGCTATATTGAAAACCCGCTATTAAAGTAAAAATAAAAGTAAGATTTTAAATATTTCATAGTTTCTGCCCTAAATTTAAGTTTATTATACGCTTGCTAATATTACGATGTCAAGTATTTTCAAAAACAAATATCAATTTTTTTTAAGACCATTCGTCGTTTTTTTTAAATCCGGCAGTCGTTTAGGCAATTCCCCGTTTTTAAACCTTTTAAGAAAATCTTTAAGCAGTTCGTTAGCTTCTTTCGCTTCTTTACTCTTCCACTCCAACGAAAAACAATGGTTGCGCAAAATAGAAGAGGAACGGTAACTTTCGTAATATACGTTTTTTTGTTCTAAAATATTTATAACCTCCTCCGTTTGACCTTTGCAAAAAATATCTTTTTCGCAATATATCAAAAACGACGGAGGAAACTTCGCGTTTATATATTTCGTAGGAGAAACGAAATCTTTATGGCGGTATTCCTGTATTTCTCCGAAAGGAATTCCGAGATAACTTTCGATAACTTTTTCGTTAAATCTGAAAATCATTCTGTGTTTCATCGCTTCGTCCATATCGAAAATTCCGCAGTTCAACAAAACCGCTCCGAAAGTAGCGTTCATATTTACACCGAAGTATTTTTGTAGTCTTTTATTTACGGAAAGCGTTGCAATCATACACGCGTAATACGCGCCTGCGCTATCACCGCCCACGACAGTTTTTTTAAGGTCGAGATTCAACTTTTTCTCTTGACCGAACACCCATTCTACCGCTTCGACCAAATGAAGAACGGGAGTTGGAAATTTACATTCGGGGCATAAACCGTAATTCACGTTAAATACGGCAAAACCTTGTAAAGCATACCACGTACAAAGCGATTTCCTGAATTCTTTTCCGCCTGCGGTAAAGCCTCCGCCGTGAATGTTTATTATTACGGGATACGGTCCGACGCATTCGGTCGGCAAATAATAGTCGAGAACGCAAGTCTTAACGTCGGATACGCTGTATATAACGTCTTTTACTACTTTTACTCTATTAGCGCCTTCGATTTCGTAATCGCTGTTTTGTATACGGTCAAAAGTTTTATCTATTATTTGAAAAATACCCTTAACGAAATTCATAATAAAACTCTCCGAAAGTTATTCGACTTTTTTCAAAAACCTTTCAGGGTCTTTGAAAATATAACGGTACGATATTATTCCGCACGTCAAAAACGCCGCCGTAATAATAACGTAAATCCAAACCGCCCCTACGTTTATAAAATGCGAAACGCAAAAGGTTATGCCCGACAGAACGAACGTTGCGATAACGGAATATAAAACGGGCAAACCTTGTTTAACTACTTCGGCTTCTTTTTTCCAATTCAATTTAGGCGATAAAAGATTAAACAGCAAACCGACCACCGCGCTAACGGTTGCCACCGTAACCGACATAACGGTAAAGGCTACCGCCGTTAAAAACGGCAACGCCGCACCTATCGATATAATCACCGCAAAAATCAACGCCGAAGAAAGGGTAAAAGTAAGCGTGGCTAAAATTTTTACGTTAAAAATCTTTTTTACCGATATCGGAGCGGTACGCACTATCCAAAAACAATTACCCTCGATAGACAGCGCAACGCAAGTCGGCGGAGACATAGTAAACATAAAAACGGCAATCATCGGAAAATATTTTGCTATCTCGTCTACTATCGACGGTTCGGATACTATATCGAACGCCCTGAAAAAAAAGCAAATAACTACCGCACTAAACACTGCCATAAAACAACCGGCCAACGAATTCAGCGCGTACGAGGGCGAAGAAAACAATCTGCCGATTTCTTTTTTGTATAAAGCGGAAGAACTTCCCTTTGCGGAATAATTTTTCAAACGGAAATTTTTAACCCGTTTAGAAGACGCAAGTTTTGTGTTTAACCACTTGTACGTTACCCCCGAATAAACTAAAACCGCAGCCGAAATCACAATACCTATCGCACAATAAAGAAGCGTATACCCCCACCCGTTAAAACAAAGTTTCGTTAAACCGTACAACGGATAAAATTTACCGAACAAACTGCTTGACGCAATTTCGTCGACGATAAAAATATACGCAACGTAAAAACAAAGAAAAATCAAGGAATAAATAACCGACTGCGCTAATTTTTTTCGTCTGAAAAGCGTTGAAACGTAAGATACTATCGAGCCTACGAGCATAGACAAAACGAGCGGAATTACAGCCAAAAAAGGAACTAAAACCACCGTGCGAAACAGCACGCCGATACTGAACGGCATAATCTCCGTAAAAAGCAAATACGTTGCGGGGGCTATAAGCAAAACGGTAAACAGTAAGTTGGAAAAAAACATAACCGCCGTTTTCGTGCATATAACCGTTACGTTTTTAAGCGGCAACGCCGAAAGATAATCGTAATCTTTATTTCCGTAAAACAAACTGCTCGCTTCGTAAATACCGGTTACCAAGCAAACGACGAAACACATACCGCACGCGTTTGCGAAATAATCTTCGACCGCACCGCCGATTTCGACGGTCGCCGCAAACGTTTCGGAATACGTATATCCGAACAACGAAACCAACGTGCAAAACGCCAAGCACAAACAACACAGCAATACGATTTTGGCAATTTTGTTCTTTTTTTCGGAATAAAGCAATTTATTTATGCCGAATACCGACAGTAACTGAACCTTCAACAAACTTCCGAAACCGCTCATTTGCCCGCTATCTCCAAAAAAATGTTTTCAAGCGATTCGTCGCCCGTAACCGTTTGTATATCTCCTTCAGCAACGAGTTTACCGTCTTTTATTATACCTATGCGGTCGCACAACTTTTCCGCCACCTCCAAAACGTGCGTGGAAAAGAATATTGCCACGCCCTCTTTACATTTTTCACGCATTATTTCTTTCAACTTATGCGAAGCAATCGGGTCTAATCCGACAAAAGGTTCGTCTAAAATAAGCAGTTTCGGATTATGTATCAACGAAGATATTATTACTAATTTTTGTTTCATTCCGTGCGAATAAGCGGAAATAAAATCGCCGAGGTTGTTTTCCAAACCGAAAAGCACGGAATATTCTTTAATCCTCAAATTCCGTTCGTCCTTGCTTACGCCGAAAACGTCGCATATAAAATTCAAATACTGTACGCCAGTCAAATGGTCGTAAATATCGGGATTGTCGGGAATATACGCAATTTTCTTTTTACATTCAATCGGTTGTTTTTTCAACGATAACCCGTCGATATAAATTTCGCCGCCGTCGAACGAAAGCGCACCCACTACCGCTTTTATGGTCGTAGATTTGCCTGCGCCGTTCGGCCCTATAAAGCCGTATATTTCGCCCTTATTCACCGTAATAGAAAGGTTATCGACTGCTTTGATTCCGTTCCCGTAACTTTTCGTAAGATTGCAAATTTTCAACATTTTCTTTTACTCTCTCCTTTTTTATCGCTTTTGCGTTAAACACCGCACCCAAAACCAACCCGAACATCAATATATACGCCCAAAGAAAAAACACTACAATCGCCGCAAGGCTACCGTAAAAAGCGTTATATCCGTTAAAAAACCTTAAATAAACGGTAAAACCTATCGTTCCCGCGATTATAACCGACAGAGAAATCAACGACCCCGCCGCTAAAATTCCGCCGCGCAAATTTACGGGGCAAATAAATTTATTAAGCAAAATTATTATAACATAACAAATTGATATTACAAGCAAAAAACTTATGATTGTAATCAAAAATTTAGCCTTGCCGACAAACGGTATAAGCGATAAAAATTTTTGACCGAACGAAAATAAAAACGCCGCACAGAGAAAAACCGAAAACAAAACCGACAACATGATAATTGCCCAAATTCTACGCGTTAAAGCCCGCTTTTTATTTGTATTCTCACCGTAAATAAAATCGCCGTCTTTCGACATTTGGTTTAATAGCGCCGAACAAGAAATTATAACCGTTGCGGCGAAAAAAACCGTTACCCCTTTGGAAACGTCGGTTGCCGCACTCATTATGGTTCTGCCCGCCGGACGAAATTCATCGGGCAGATATGAAATTAAACTTTCCGTCACGTTTACGCCGAACACCCCGAAAGCGGTTATAAGCAAAAAGGTAAACGGCACGGAAGACGTCAAAAAATAAAACACCCACGCGCCCACTACGGTAGTTATGCGTTTTTCCGATAAAAACGATATGAAATTTTTTACTTTATTTACTGTCTTTCTCAACATAAAAACAGTCTGCGTAATTTACAGACTGTTTATGCCGTTATAGTTTTTCTACGAAAATTTTAGAATAAATTTCTTCGTATTTATCCCTGTAAAACAAGTTCGTTCCGCTGGTGGTAATCGCCGCCGTGCCCGCCGCAACCGAACACCTTAAAAGTTCGCGCATATCGACGCCTTTTTCAAGCTGAACGCACGCCGCCGCCACCATACAATCGCCTGCGCCGACGGTTGAGTTAACCGCCACGTTCGCGCTTTTACAATAGTAACTTTCGCTGCCGTCGGTAAGTATCGCGCCGTCAGCGCCCAACGAAACGAGAACGTATTTTACGCCGCCGTCTACGTACTTATACGAAGCTTTCAATATTTCCGACTTGGTGTGTAAACTCCCTCCCGCGAATATTTCCAATTCGCGAAGATTAGGCTTTACCATAAACACCTCGCTTTTTAACGCTTCCGTCATATTTTCCGCTTCGGTATCCACTATTTTTTTTACTCTGTCGGGAATAACCGACAAAACCTCGTTGTAAAAAGAAGGGTCGACTCCGTTCGGAAGGCTTCCGCTCATAACCGCGATATTACATTCTTCGGCAAGTTTTTTAACGAGTTCTATAAGTTCCAACTGTTTATCGCGGCTTACGGTTTCACCTTTGTCGTTTATTTCCGTAAGCATAGATTTATTGTCTATTATCTTATAGTTAACGCGCGCACCGCCTTCGCTGTACACGAATTCGTGCGGCACGCCGTCTTTATCGAGTGCCTGTTCGAAAAGTTTTCCGTGATTATGAAACATAAAGCCCGTAGCGTAACTGTTTTCGCCCAACCTCGAAATTCCTTTCGCAACGTTTAACGCTTTGCCCGAATAAGTTTCAACCTTGCTCCTTATACGGTTGAGTTTACCGACGTTCAAACTGTCTAATTCGATAGTACAGTCGATACTCGGATTCGGGCATATTGTAAGTATCATTTCTTTCTCATTTCTCCGTTATTTTAATTTTTTGCCGCATCCGCAATGATTTTTTCCTGTAATTGATAAGGCACTTCTTCATATCTCAAAAAACTCGAGGTGAATTTTCCTCTGCCCTGCGTCATACTACGCAAATCGGTAGCGTACTTCATCATTTCGGCAAGAGGCGCTTCAGCGGAAACAACTTGTTTTCCGTCGACCATTTCCATTCCCAAAATTCTGCCTCTGCGCTTATTCATATCACCCAAAACGTCGCCCGTATAATTGTCGGGAACGGTAATTTCATAAGCGTAAACGGGTTCTAAAATAATAGGTTTCGCTCTGCGTATTCCGTCGTCGTAAGCGAGTTTCGCCGCCGAAACGAAAGCAACTTCTTTACTGTCTACGGGGTGTTCTTTTCCGTCGAACAACGTACATTTCAAGTCCACCATCGGATACCCCGCGAGAACGCCTTTCTGCATTGCCTCGCGAAGACCTTTTTCCGTCGCTACCGCAAACGGTTTGGAAACCGCGCCGCCGACTATCGCGTTAACGAATTCGAATTCGCCGTCGCTTGCACCCGATTCGAATTTAATGTTTACCACGCCGAACTGACCCGCGCCGCCCGATTGTTTTTTGTGTTTGCCTTCTGCTTCCGCCGTGCCCGTTATAGTTTCTCTATAAGCGATTTTCGGTTCTTTCAAAACGGCTTCGCAACCGAATTTAGACTTTAATTTTTTGCATATAACGTCTAACTGCGTTTCACCCTGTCCGCGAATAACCGTTTCACCCGTAGAAAGGTCTTTTTCCACTTTAAATGTCAAATCTTCTTCCATAAGTCTGTTAAGCCCTTGGAAAACTTTGTCTTCCTCGCCGTTCTTAGCCGCGGAAATGGACATAGTAAGCACAGGCTTCGGGAAAGGTATATCGAAATATTTTATTTTAAGTTTTTCATCGCACAGCGTATCGCCCGTATCGGTATCGTTTAGTTTGTTCACCGCACCTATATCGCCTGCAAAAAGTTCGTCTACCGCTTCTTGCTTTTTGCCCTTCATAATATATATGGTATTTATTCGTTCTTTTTCGCCCGTCGCCGTATTTAGCACCGTCATACCCGTTTTAACGCTTCCCGTAAATACGCGTATCATATTTAATTTACCTACGAACGGGTCGGCAACCGTCTTAAAAACCTGCGCGCTGAACGGAGCGTCGGCATTACACGTTATTCCCTCAACGTCACCCGTGTCAACGTAAGACGCCATAACGGGTCTTCTGTCGAGTGGCGACGGCATAAGGTCGACTATTTCGTACATTAAATTCAAAACGCCCATATTTTGAAGGGCAGAACCGCCCATTATCGGAACGGTATCGCCGATACATAAACCGCTTCTTATACCCGCAACTACCTCGTCGTTATTAAGAGTTCCTTCTTCGAAAAATTTATTAAGCAATTCTTCGCTCGTTTCCGCCGCGGCTTCTATAAGCGCGTCTTTAAGTTTAGTTAAATCGCCTTCCATACCCGCAGGTACGTCTATCGGCGTTCTTCCGCCCGATGTAAATTCAAACGCTTTACCCGAAATAACCGAAACGTAGCCTTTCATTTTGCCGTCTCTTATTATAGGCAAATGCGTAGGAGAAATTTTTCTTCCGTACTTTTCTCTGAACGCTTCTACCGTAGAAACGTAATTCGCGTTTTCCTTATCTACGCCGTTAACGAAAATCATAAGCGGAATACGTCTGCGTAAACAATAATCCATAGCCTTTTCCGCACCGACCGAAACCTGACCGTTAGCGTCGGCTACGAGAATCGCTCCGCCGACGGCACGCATAGCGGACTCGAATTCGCCTTCGAAATCGTAAAACCCGGGAACGTCGACTATGTTTATCTTAACGTCTTGCCAATAAGTATACGCGCAAGCAAGTTGTATAGACATACCCCTTGCGAGTTCCTGTTCGTCAAAATCCATCACGGTGTTTTTGTCGGTAACTTTACCGAGTCTGTCGATAGTTTTTCCGTTAAAAAGCATCGCTTCCGCAAGAGAAGTTTTACCTTCGCCGCCGTGACCTATCAAGGCTATATTCCTTATATTTTTCGCTTCTAATTTACCCATAATAAAATACCCCCTTAAAACATCAAGTAAATTTTTTGCCCAAACCGTTAAGGGCTAATGTCATTATAACCTAAAAAACGTTATATTTCAAGAGGGATTTAAAAATTTTTTATAAATTTTTATCTGCAATCGTCTTCGTCGGTTATTCTTGTTCCGCAACAGCCGTCCGTTCCGAACAAATCTTCGCATGAAGGCGGTTTTTGCGGCGGACGGTTTTTAGGCGGATTCGGTCTGCCGACGCGAGTATTCGGCGAACACACGTCGCCGCATTTTAAATCCACTAAAATGACGTCGTTTCCTATTTTTATTATTTTAGAAACGTCTATAAGTTCTTCGGTTCTGTTAAAAAAACCGAACAAACCGCCGTTCTTTTTCCCGCGCACCATAATACCCGACAATACGCCGTCAGGGAAATTTATCAAAAGATTTACTATTCCGCCGAAACTTCTTCCGTCGGCTATATTTACTACGTCTCTCTTTTTTAAGTCTTTAAACGATAATTCCATAATAAAAACATATGAATTTATCCGTCGGTTTATGAATCTATAACTTTATTTTATATTTGTTTTCAAAATAAAACATAGCCGAATAATTGACTAACGGAAAAATAAATATTAAAATAAATGAAAATCAAAACGATATTAAGAAGTAAGTTATGAAAGACACGCAAAAATCAATCACGAAACAAATTGCTTTTTCGGCGCTGTTCGCGGCGATTTGTTGCGTAAGCACCTTGGTTTTATCGATTCCGTTGCCGGGTAACGGTTATTTTAATACGGGCGACGTTTTCGTTTTACTTTCCGCTTGGTTCTTAGGTCCGATATACGGTAGTATCGCCGCGGGTATAGGCAGCGCGCTCGCAGACCTTTTGTGCGGTTACGTGGCTTACGCACCCGCTACTTTCATTATTAAATTTTTCGACTCGCTTATCGCTTACTGTTTATGGAAAATTTTAAAACCGTTTATAAGAAGTGATTCGTTGGATTTTATTCCGAGAATT
The DNA here is from genome assembly GCA_964435195.1 of uncultured Christensenella sp. Classification (GTDB taxonomy): domain Bacteria; phylum Bacillota; class Clostridia; order Christensenellales; family Borkfalkiaceae; genus UBA1259. Next base: position 18,670 of record CAYSYT010000028.1, read on the forward strand.
ATTTCCGGTATTATCGGCGAATCGTTTATGGTTTTAGGCTATTTTGCATTTGAAAGCATTTTCTTCGGTTTTGCGGTGTCTGTTCCCGACGTCGTCGGCAATATTTTACAAGGGGCGTGCTGTCTTATACTCGCAACGCTTTTATGCGCCGCCATTCGTCCGATTAAAGCCGTAAAAAGTTACTTTCCGCTGTTGGAATTGAATATCAAACGGCAATAACTTCAAATTGATTGTTTAGTATTTTTCTAAAGGTTTGTCTCTTTTTTACCATAAAAATATGCACCTCCTTTTAGCGTCTAACTTTTGGGGGGTGCATTTCATTCACCGGTTGTTTTGACTTTTAAGCATTTTATACTTTTATCTAACTTGCATAATAATCATATATACAGAGTCATTCGTACCGTCAAGTCTTTTATACGTAGTTACGTGATTAGAATACAAAACTTCAATCGCATATCCGAAATAACTAAAATCTTGATAATTATCGCTAAACGAAGAAAATGCGCTTTTATAAAACTCTCCGTGTTCGTCTTTGGACTTATCGTAGCCATCAAATTTAACGTATCGCCAACGATAAGCGTTGCGTTCGTTTTATTTAAAGAAATCGATGTTACGGCAATCGTTTTTGCTTTCACCGTAACGGTGCAAGTAGCGGTTTTGCCGTTACTTGTTTTTGCAGTTATCGTAGTAGTTCCGCTTGATTTTGCCGTTACTACACCGTTCGACACCGTCGCAACGGACGTATTCGAACTGCTCCACATTATGCTTTTATTGCTCGCGTTACTCGGACTTACCGTAGCCGTCAAATTTAACGTATCGCCAACGGTAAGCGTTGCGTTCGTTTTATTTAAAGAAATCGATGTTACGGCAATCGTTTTTGC
>CAYSYT010000028.1:19650-23258 GCA_964435195.1 uncultured Christensenella sp.
ACTCGGACTTACCGTAGCCGTCAAATTTAACGTATCGCCAACGGTAAGCGTTGCGCTTGTTCTATTTAGTGAAATCGACGTCACGGTTGCGTTTGAAAAGTTTCCGTCATTATTGCTACCACTACAAGCAGTTAAACCTAATAAACATGTGAGTATAGCAGTAAGTGTGAAGACAAAAATTACAACTCTCTTTTTCATAAAATTCACCTAAAATAAAATGAATTTTTGTGGGCAAATTTTCTACATAGATTAAACTAATCTGTGTAGAAAATTCTCGTAAAAATTCATATATATTACGATAAATTGAATTTTTTTCTAAAAAAATGTTGTGAATGCCCTGAGATTATTGCAATTTTGATAGAATAGTGATAAAATAATTACACAGATTAGTTTAATCTATGTAGCTTTTTGCGGCGAGAATTTTTCTCGCCGCAATTATCGTTTTTATACCGTTTTTTGCCCGTTTTATAGCAATAATTTGCCGACTATTTTCATCATTTCGGTTTTGTGTTCGAATATAAAGTGGGTGTAGCGTTTTAGCGTTATCGTCGGGTTCTTATGTCCTAAAATTTCCGATAGAGTTTTAATATCCATACCGCATTCCAAAGTGCGTGTGGCGAACGTATGACGAAGAGAATGAAAGCCTTTATGCGGTAGTTTTAATCGTTTTAATAACAAATCGAAAGTATTTTGATAGGAGCGAACTTCCGCGCCGTATTCGTTTTTGCCGTCTACCACGTAATCGCTTTTCGACTGTTTCTTTATTACTTTTATATGCGGTAACAACTGTTTCGGTATAGGAATAACGCGCGTGGAACAATCGGTTTTCGGCGTATCTATTTTTTTTACGTATTTGCCGTTTTGCCAACTGTCGTGACAAGATTTTGAAACGGTAATTATGCCTTTTTGTAAATCAATATCCTTCCACGTAAGCGCAAGCAATTCGCCTATTCTTAATCCCGTATAAAGGGTTAAAATAATGCCGAATAATCTCGGTTTTTTCTTTTCCTCGATATAGCGTTCGATTTTCTTTTGTTCGCATTTAGAGAAACATTCTACTTGCTTTTCTCTTTGTTTCGGACGGACGATAGCAAACGAAAACTCTTTCTCCGTTACGCCTATTTGCACGGCGCGTTTAAGCGACGTTTTTAACAGCGATATTATGCCGTTTACGGTATTTGCCGATAAATCTTTTTCGGATAAATCCACGGTAAAACGTTGTAACACGGTTGCCGTTAAGTCGCGCATCTCAAATTCTCCGAGCGTGGGGAGTATATGTAGTTCTATTTGCCTTTGATATTTCTTGTACGTTCTTATTTTTGTCGTCGGTTTGACGTATAATTTAAGCCACTCGTTTAACCATTCTTTATATTTCAATATTTTACCTCCGTATATATTTTGCCGTTCTCTACAACCATTTTTCTCTTCGGTTTGAAAGTTTATTTAAGAAGGCAAAACAGAAGAAGTCAGAAAATTCGGACTTCTTTAGTGAACTCGCCATTTGCTTTTAATTTTTGATTCTACCTAACTTCCCACGAATATTTAACTTTTTGGAGTGCATAGTAAATAGCCATTAGTCTGACGAATTCGCAATATAAAAAACGGAAGTTTATGTTATTAAACCTCCGCTAATACGTAGTATTGAGTTGTAAGAATAAGGAAAAGTATTTTTCCTCTAATATATAGCCATAATGTATACATTCCTTTTAAGGTTCTTTTCATTCTCGTTTATTTCAGTCCTTCCGATTTTTCCACGCGAATGTTTTCGATGTTTCCGCACACGGTACAGGTATCGCAAAGCACCTTGGTACGTCTTGGTTTTAACTTCTTTTCGTCGCCTTGCGGTATAAATTCTACAAGCCACGTTCCCGCCCTTAAATATCCGCTAATCATTTCTCCGCCGCATTTACTGCATTTGTTTTCCATTTTACACCTCACAAATTTTAAGATTACGCAAAAAACATTTTCTTCTTACCCTTAGCGTTTCTCGGCCATTCGCGAATTCTCGTAACGTATTCGAGATTTACCGTTTGCAAATTGCCATCGTACTCGATTAAAATTCCGTTTTCCGTAACTTCTTTTATCATGCCCTTAACCTTACCGAAAACTTGCGCCGATAAAAGGCTTTATTGTCGCTTTATACGTATTTTTTGCAATCTTGCAGTATCACTTCGACCCCTTCTCTTCCGAACACGCCGTCTTTATACCAAGGTTCGTACGCGTGAGAAAAAAGTAAATTTTCTATTCGCTCGTCGCGTTCGATTTTTTCTATCGTTTCCAAATACGCTTTTTTGTCTTCCAAACTGCATCTGTATTTCCCTATTCCCGCACCTTGCAAACCGTCGCCCGAAATAAGAGTTTTGCTTTTCGGCACGAATACACCGATAAAATCCGCCGTATGACCGCGCATCGGATAAATTTCCAACCCGCTCACGATTTCCGTAGTTTTTACGACTCGAATTTGCGGATTTTTTTGCAAAATACGGTTTAATCCTCCTGCGTGGTCGCCGTGTCCGCGAGTAACGATTACGCAATCGATATCGGAAAAATCCAATAGAAATTTTTTAAGCGCCGGTTCTATTTGGTCGTCCACGTCGTTATCGGTCGTTGCGCAGTCTACAAGCGTGTAACCCGCCTCGGTTCTTATTAAAAATACCGACGTATATAAATCGTCGAACGGAACTTTTAATCGGCAAATTCCGTTTGTTTCTTGTAAAAATTCTTTTTCCATAACGTTACGTTCGTACCGTTTTATATATTTTATAAAAAACGGTTGTTCGGTTTTAAATTACCTATTTTTATTTCTTTCCGAAAGGGGCGTTTGATTTTTAACGTAAGTTTCCCAAACGTTCATTCTGTCGCCCTCGTCTATATAACGCAAAACTTTTGCAGGTACGCCCGCAACTATGCTGTTCGGCGGAACGTCTTTTAAAACCACCGCGCCTGCGGCAACTATGCTGTTTTCACCTATCGTAACGCCGCCGCAAACGGTTGCGCTCGAACAAATCCAACACCCGTCTTTTACCGTTATCGGCGCAGAATATTCAAGGGCGTGCCTGCCGTCGGGGTAGTCTGCGTTAAGCCGTTCTTCCGCAATAAACGGATGCATAGGCGTTGCGAACGTAACGTTTGCGCCTATCCATACTCCGTTACCGAGGGTAATCGGCGAAACGTCTAAAAACCTGCAATTATAGTTTATAAAACATTCTTTCCCGACGTTGATATTCACGCCGTATTCACAATAAAACGGAGCGAATACGACAAAATTTTTACCTTTCGCCGAAGGTATCAACTTTTCAAGAGCGCGCTGTTTCGCTTTCGCCCTCCGTAACGGTATTCTATTAAATTTATCGCAACGCGTTAACCCTTGCCAATGCTGTTTTGCAATATCGTCACTGGAAGAATTATATAATTTACCCGTAATCATACGTTCCCAATCGTTAATCCTTTTATTTTGTTCGTCCATATAATTTCCTCTTTTTTATTATTTTTTTATATTTTATTACAACTTACAATCGTTGTCAATCGTATTATTAAAACAAAAATAAATATTCCCACGTAAAACGTGGGGTTTTTCTTTTACGGGTAAAACCCTACGTTACCAGCCA
>CAYSYT010000029.1:0-23206 GCA_964435195.1 uncultured Christensenella sp.
TAAGGCACTATTGTGAGTTCGATTCTCGCCGGGCATACCAAAAAACGACCGATTTTCTCGGTCGTTTTTGCATTGTAGCGCATTTTTTACTCTTCTTTGAATTCGGTCAACATTCTACTATGCTGTTTTTTTCTAAAAAGCCTTTTCAAAAGATTTGAAAATTTCATCATCAGTTAAACCAATTCTTTTAGATAAAGAAACATAGATTAAAACAATCATACTGTAATAAGTATCTGCAATTTCTTTAGTTAACTTTGGTTTGTTTCCGTGTGTAATCTCATTTCTGCATTTTACAAATTTTTGTATTAAGTCCTCTGTTATTTTACAGCCTTTATGTATTAATATCTTATCTATAACAGTTTTACTCGCTTCATATAATGCATTAAATTGTTCTGTCGCAGGAAATCTGTTAAGAGAATAAATATCCGAAAAAGGATTCGAATCCGTTTTATCAGTTTCTGTGACACGAAGCTTTTCTTTTACAGACGTATTCCCACAGCCGTCGCATACAACAATGTAACCGTCCCCGGAATCTCTGACGGAAACCCAAAAATTACACGGCTTACCGCAAACCAAATCAACCGTTTTTTCAAAATCAATACCTAAATAATCTTTGCTGCAACAATTATAGCATATAGCGTTATCTATCCCCTCGATACGAACAAGTACCGCTATATCTTTATCGGATGTAATTTCTACGGAAAAAAATTTTTATTCCGCCCTTTGAAATCTCAATATCATTATCATATCTAAATTTCATAAGCAATACTATTTTATAACACCTTTCTTTAAAATGATATTGGCGTAAACCGCTTCTTCACCGGTTGCGATGACCGCATACGCCTCTTTAGCCCTTTTATAAAATTCAAAACGATCAATATTACCTATTCTTACGTTGTCGTCATGTTTTTGCGCCGTTTCTTTATATTCGTTCCATATCGTAGGAGTAATTTTACCCACATCGCAATCCATAAGTTTCATCAAAACCATATTCGGATCAGAATAGGTGTCAAGCGGAAAAACGCTTAAAACCGCGTCAAGCATTTTAGTGCCGTTTATACCGTCCGTGCGGACGACTCTTTTTCCGAAATTTTCACTTGGAAAATTTGCGTCGGCAATTACAATTTCGTCACCGTGCCCCATTTCACTCAATATTTTCAACAACTCGGGCAACAATATTTTAGATATTCCTTTAAGCACAATACAAATCTCCTTTTATAATAAAATTTTACGTCAATATTTTAATGGCAAAACCGATAATATATTGAACCTTTTTTATAAAAATCAATGTTTAAATCCGTAGTCGGCAAGTTTTTAAGCTAAAATCTGTTTTTTTTATATTCGACGTATTTATTCACTCAAAAGTTATTTCGCCTATTTTTCCGTTGCCACCTTTACCAAATTGATTTTTATACATATCGTCGGGGAAAGAAATCTCAACTATTTCCTTTTGCAAATCTTTTAATTTTCGATTATTGACTTTTACGTTTTTACATACAATTTTATCTACTTTATTAACTACGTAAGGATCGAATATCTCTACGATATCAGTCTGTTTTTCTTTATACAAATCAAACGTTCCCAGTTCTCTTCGCTCGATATGGCACGATTTCGGTCCGACTGTCACAAAATGAGATAGTGGGTATTTTTCCTTGTTCAGCCATACTCGCACGTTTTTGAAAGTAACGCCGTTTATATTACTACCTATTTCGAAAGCCCCGAAATGTCCGACAATAGGTTCTCCCATTAAATAATTCGAAAGTTTATCAATCGGTTCACAAGCATTGACTTCTATATTTTCTAAACATATATTTTCCATCCAACCAACGCGCGCACCGATAGGCGCTTCAGTATAGGGCGGCGTCTGTAAAAACATCTTAAACACAGACACTCCCTTAACGTCTTTGATGCAAAGATTTTTGATATAACAATCTATTTCTCCGTTTTTAATAGGTAAGATACCCGGCTGAATACGTATTGCCTTATATCCTGCAATATTTTTAGACGCATATACTTTTTCTACCACCAATTTTTCTATTTCGCCGTTATTTATCGTAGAATTATCCCAATCATAAGCGTTCAAAGCAATAATATCATCACCTACTTCGCCGTGAATATTATAAACGTATCCGTTTCGCACGTTGCCGTTAATATGAATTCCGTCCGCATAGCAACTAATAAATTTAATGTTTTTCACCGTAAAATTTTCACAGCGACCGATTTGTACGCAGAAGCCTGCAGAATGTTTAAAAACAATATTCTTCAAAACAAGATTTTTCACACCGCTAAACAGCATCGTACACGTAACACCGTGCAACGAATCCGCATCGTCATATTTTCCGGTCTTTCCGTAGCCCAATCTTTCACGATTACTCTCCGACCAAATTCCACCCTCAATACAAATATTTTCAGTTATAGGCGCATTTTTCGGTATGATTGCAAAACTGCCGTTAATGACGTGAGAATTACGAAGCAGCAACTTCTTACAGCTTCCAAGTAAAATAATTTCCGCATATTTATTCGCTTTTATTCGTTTATTCGAAGATAAAACGATGCTATCGTCCACATAATATTTCCCTTTAGGAATATAAACGCAATCGTTTTCATCTATTGCCGTTTGAAGTGCTTTCGTCCAAACAAACAATTCACCCTGTTCCGTTTGTTTTTTACAAAGATATTCTTTATAATACGTTAATTTACGTGCTCGCGTTTTTCTATTAAAACTCTTCATATTCAAATTCGTCCGTTATTTTTTTATTTATCAATCAGAATCGCTTTTTTATCTTTTTCTAACGTTATCGTTACGTCCTGTCCGTCATAACGTACCGTTATACGTTGAGCAAAAGAGGAACGTAAAGCCAAATACGACAGCCTACCGTCTTTCCAATCGATATCCACTTTTACATTTCCCTTAGCCAAAAGTCCATGAATTTTTCCGTTTCTCAATTCTGTAGGTAACGCAGGAAGTATTTTTAATTTTCCATCCTCACATTGCAAGAAGAATTGCGTTATTCCGGCAATAAAACCAAAATTTCCGTCAATTTGGAAAGGTGAACCGCACAATAAATTAGGGTAGGTTCCGCCTTTTCCGTAATACTCGTCGGTTTCCGTCCTTTTTTCAAGTATAAGCTGCTCTTTCAATAATTTTAACGCATGTTCACCGTCTTTGAGTTTTGTCCAAAGACACATTTTCCAAGCCATACTCCAGCCGGTTCCTCCGTCACCGCGCCTTTCCAACGTTCTTCTACAAGCATTTGCAAGCGCAATTGAAGAATCGACCGTGATAATATCCGCAGGATACAATGCGTATAAATGAGAAAGATGTCTGTGATGCAAATCACTTTCGCGATATTCTTCATCGTATTCTAAAAGTTCTCCGTCCGAACCAATTTTATAGATACCTATATCAGGTAATTTTTTTTCTACTTCACGAATGAACTCGTCGGATATTTCGAGTATTTTAGCACATTTTACAATATTTACAAACAAATCCTGTAAAATTGACTGCGTCATGGTTGTATATTCAGCCACTGCAATATCTATTTCGCCCAGTTTGTAAGCATTTTCGGGCGAGGTAGAAGGAGAAAGTATCCATTTTCCATTACGCTTTACCAATAAAGAAAGATAAAATTTAGCACATTCTTTCATAATCGGATACGCCGTTTCCTTCAAAAACTTTTCATCCAACGTATATTCGTAATGCTCAAACAAATGTCTGCAAAGCCAACCCGACGACATATTCCAAAGCGCATATAACGACGAGTATTCACTCTTTGCGCCCACTGGTGTAGTGATTCCCCAAATATCAACGTTATGATGCGAAACAAAACCGTCTGCGTGATAAAATTTTTCCGCCGTCTCCCGACCGTTTTTACTAATATTTTTTATCAATTCGATTAGCGGTTCATTGCAATCGGCAAGATTACTCATAAGTACAGGCCAATAATTCATTTGCGTATTGATATTCAGCGTATAGTCCGATGACCAGGGCGGATAAACGCTTTCATTCCATATTCCCTGCAAATTCGTCGCCTGCGAACCTTTCCGCGACGACGCAATTATCAAATATCTTCCGAAATTATAGAAAAGTTCATATAAACCTACATCTTCTTTTGCATTCTCCAACCGCTCGTTTGTGTACGTTGCGGAAGATTTCTGCCCAAAATCCACAACAACTCTGTTAAACAATTCCGAAACGTCGGATATATGTTCCGACTTAATTTTTTTATAGCCTTTGGCGATTACGTCATTCATCTTTTTTAGACACGAATAAAAAGTCGGTTTTGTCGGTAGCGTATCAAAAGAGATAAAACTCGTTTCCGCACAAAAATAAATCACAATTTCTCGAGCGTTCTCGATTTTAAGCGTATCAGTTTTCCAGAAAGTCTTACCGTCGCAAATGACCTTAGCGAGAGCGGAAACCTTTACGCCGTTTCCGTTGTAAGTAATGGGTTTAAACCTCATGTCATACGATGGGCCAATCGACGTAGGACATTCTCCCGAAAAAAACAAAACGTCTTGTCCTGCCGTAACGGCGCTTTTACCAACGCAATCGCCCGATAATACGTAGGAAACAGGCTTTGAAGAACACAATTTTATCACAAGGCAATCGTTCGGATGCGAAACAAAATATTCACGTTCGAAGAAGATATCATCCTCTTCGTACTTAACGTAAGAAACGGACTTTTCAATATCTAATCCACGCTCGTAATTTACGAATTTACCCGTTGAACCTTCGCGTTCAAAATACAGTGCGCCAAGCGGCAAATATGAATTCACCCATGGTCCCGTAAAATATTCCTCTAACTCTCTTTGCGCGTCGTATTTTTTTCCATCAAAGAGCAACCGTTGTGCTCTTTGATATGCTTCGTACGCGGTGTCAAGCATTTGTTGACCCGGTTGCCCCGACCACAAAGTATCGTGGTTAAGCGATATTCTTTCTTTTTGGACCGCACCGTAAATCATTGCGCCCAACGAGCCGTTTCCCATTGGTAAAGCCTCGCTAAACACTTTTGCAGGCACGTTATATTTGAGTAATTTTTCCATAAAATATTACTACCTTTCGTTTATATTGTATCAATAACGTTAATTGCAATTTATAAATACAATAGTACTTCCCTTTCACAATTTTGCGAGATTTATAGTCCTTATTTTAAGCCGCATATCGATTGCATTATCGGTAAAACCACTTCTTTATTTGCATGACCGTCGGAATATTTCTTCATAAATAATGCTTCTTTTTTATGTTCTTTATTTTCAACGTTAACCGTCAACGTTAAACGAACATAGTTTTCTCTCATGCAAATTTTATCTTCCTTCAACACAGTCGTACCTACTGCCAACACGCCTCTATGCAATAACTCTTTAGTAGTCGCTTTTCCGTTTTCGACGGAAAGATATATTTCACAATCCGTTTCTTCTTCCAAAGTAACAAAAACCGAAAACTCGACGTTCTCTCCTTCTTTAAATAACAGTTTATCGTATTTAAACGACGGAACAACCTTATCGTAAGATTGTTTTATCATATAATAGACCGGACGAGGTTTATTGTAAAAATCAATCAACGCCGTAGAAGAAATGTTCGGGAATCCCTCGTTCAGTTGCCAAATCATACACCCTGACGTATACGGAGCGTTTCGGCGCATAGAATCTACCGCATAACTCAATGCAATCCCCTGCAAAAATTGAGTACAAACGACCAAATCTTCCAAATTATAATCCGTTCCCAATATTTCCTCCACCCATTCGCTACTGTCCCACCAGTCGCCGTGATGACGCCACACGTCATTGTTTTCGGTAGTAAAAACACCCAAATCTTTAGGCGGCAAAAATTTTTTCAACGATTTTATACAGCTCATACCGTTAACGCCAAACTCACCGAAAAACGGCGCTTTTAAATTATTATAATGGTAAAAATGTTGCTCGTTTCCTATATAAAGCCACGGTCCGTGCACGTCAAAATTATTTTTTCTGTTATGAATATCGGGGTCTGCAAAACCGCCCGACGAAGTTGACGTAACAAATTCCAATTCCGGCGCAAACGCTTTAACTTTATCGTAAATCATACGGATATTACGGTTTTTCAAAGTAACGGGAACTTCTCTTATTGGAGAAAACAATTCGTTACCGCCGCAAATTACAGCCATACACGGATAGGAAGAGCGATATTGCAACGTAAAATCCACGGTTTGACCCAACAATTCGAGAAAATCTTCGTTAACGCAAGGTTCACTACACAAACCACTGGACGATTGTATCATATCTTGCCAAACCATAATTCCGTTTTTTGAGCAAAGTTCGTAAAAAATCGGAGTTTCTATTACTCCACCGCCCCATACTCTAATCAAATTAGCGTTTGCCTGTTTTGCCGCTTTTATCAAGCGTTTATAATCCTCTTCGGTTTCGCTCCCCAATAACTGTTTTAACGGAGTAATATTGAACCCTTTTAAAAAAACCCTTTGACCGTTTACTACAAAAGTATACGGCGGGCACTCGTAATCCACGCCTTCGTTATGCTCTAAACGTATTTCTCGCAAGCCTATCAACTGCGTTTTGCTATCGCAAACGTCTCTTCCTTTAACGGTTATTTTCAAATCGTACGTTGCGGGTTTACCCAACTCGTTTAAGTTCCATAACGACAAACAGTTAAATACGTTGTCTTCCGATATCAAATTTTTCCCGTCTTTCAGATACAATGATTTTCGGATATAGTGTAAACATTCTTCTCCTCGGTAAATTTCCATCAATACCGAATAACAACCTGCTTTTGCCGATATTTGAATTTCTATAAACCCGCGTTTCGTTTTATAATCTAAAGTGCGAAAACTAATATAATCTATTTTCGCATCGTCGTAAAAATGCAGGTATACAGGGCGGTAAATACCTATATTCAACAATCTCGTACACCAATCCCACTTGTAATCGAAACGCGGACGTTGTGTGGAAGTACGGTTGGTGTATCCTATTTGTCCGAATTCATCGGGCATATGCTCAACTAAAACGCGTAATTCGTTAGTGCCCTTTTTTATATAATTAGAAATATCCACGGAAAACCCCGCGGACGCTCCTACGTGCTCTGCGATTTTTGTTCGGTTGAGATAAATATGGCATTTATAATCTACGCAATCGAAAACCAACTCGCAATTTTTTTCTTTCGAGCCTTCAAAAAAGGTTTCATACATCCACCAACGTTCCGCAACCCATTCCGCCGTCAATGAATTCATTCCTTGATACGGATCGATTATATATTCTTCCCGTTGCAACGCCGTATAAATACTCTCCGGGACCGCAATCGGAAAAACGCGCGTTATTCCTTTTAGTTTCGTCCCCGTTTCCACGCTGTTGCCGAGCAACGGAGCGTAAGGATAATGAGCTTGACAGGTGAATTTTTTTAATTCTACGATTTTCATATTTATTCTCACATTATTTTTTCTTAAATCATTAAAATACCGTGCTTTCTGTTAAATGTTACTTCACGTTAACCGAAAACGCGTAACGTATTTTTTACTAAAAAATAGCAATTACCGAACCGAATTTATTGACAAGCCTTCCAAATCTTTTCCGCTAAAATGCGATGTCCGATTCTGTTCGGGTGCAAACCGTCGAAAAAGTTATTTTCGTATTCCTTTATATTCGGATTCAATTCTTTTTCGTTCCATAAGTCCACAATTTTTAGCCCGAATTTTTTCGCAAATTTTTTAATAACTTCGACGTAATCAACCAATTGCTTGTTCGGTATTTTTTTCGAGCCGTCGCCGTAAGGATTTTCTTCGCCGACCCTATGTAAAGGCAAAATAACTATTATTTTTTCACACCCGTACTTTGATATCAACTTTTCAAATAATTGTCTGCAACACCCGCAAAAAGTATTTTCTTTACAATCGTCCATACAACCGAACTCAGCGTCGCCGTGTCCGAAATCGTTAGTTCCGCCGAAAACGAACACGAAATCGCAATCATCGTCCATTTCGTCGATGCGGCTTAGAAAATATTTATCTTCACTCGGATTTACCGACGGAACGGTTTGTACCGCTATACGTGTACCGCTAATGCCGTAATTAAGCACTTTACTTGCCCCGAACAATTTACCTAACAAAGCGTGATATATAAATTCAGGTTTTCCCGCAACCGCGCCTTCGGTAATGCTGTCGCCCAAAAACGCCAATTTTTTGTCTTTAAATATCATAAGTCTAATTTATTTATAATGATTTATTTTCCGATTAGCACATATATCGATATGCTACGCATAGGAATAATATCCAATTTAAATCTTTCGGTTTTTACTTCCGATTGCGATTTTTCCACCAATTGCTACCTTCGACCATTTCTTTTAAGAACTTACGTTGGTTATCTAAAAAGCCGCCGGAACGGGTCAATGCAATATCTATGGACATTACGCCACCTTGCTCGATAACGGTGTCGAAATATTTTGTAAAAGCTTCTTTTTCGTAAGCAATTTTATTCGCGCCCCACGAAAATCCGTCATGACCCGCGATAGGGATTAAGATATGCCATTGCTTGTCACCGACGTCGGAATCTTTGGGGTATACCGTAGGATAAATAACTTCACCTGCCGTGTAATCTTCATAAGGACAACGAACGTGAACTTTAGGAAATTCTTTTTTCTCAAACTGCTCGCCGACCGTCGCGCCATCATTAAAGGCTACCATATAATTTTCGTCAGCCGCTTTCAGAACTTCATAATACTTTTTCAAATTATCGGGATTGTAACCGACGTTTTCATAACACCCGTCAATCCACCATCCTTTAACTTTTCCTTTATAACGTTCTGCATATTCTTTTAGCACCGACGACCAGTTTTCAATGAACTTTTCGTTGGTGTGGAATCCGCCGTATTGATTATAAGCATTTGCAAAAGGTATCGCCACGTTTGATTCCGCACAAGGTCCGTCGGACGTAAAATATAAGTATAAATCGATATCGTATTTTTTTAACGCTTCGTAAATATCCAAAACCAAATCACGTTTAGAACAAGCCCAACCGGCAGGCAAACCGCAAAGCCTGTCATAAGTTGTGTTTGGCGCTATCATACACGGTGTGCCTTGTTGCATAGTTATCATAAAATAGCCTGCGTGAATTTCGTACAACTGTTTTGCTAACTTTTCTACGTCGAAGTCGTCTACGTGTTCAGACCAAGGCTTTACGTTGACTCCTTCGTTGGACGGATGAAAAGCATTATTTTGAATTCTTTCCAAATAATGACACATAACACCCCACTTTTTTTGACTCATCGGATTATTTTTCATTTTTAACCTCTTTTAATATTTTATTTCAAAGCAATTATATACTGCTAAATTTTCTAATTTAAATCTGTATTACAAAAAAACGTTTTCAGTTTTTTGTCAACTCGGTACGTTATTATACCGAAACTCTATAAAATTTTCCCAATTCAAATACAGTATTCGCTTAAGTCAATTAGTTCATCTACAAAACGAATATACTCCGCGCTGTCTTTTTCAATCAAAAAAACAGTTATATAGGCAACGATTACCCCATACGAATCTACATTAATATGGGGCATCCGTTACTTAAATTTAATTATAAAAAATCATTCACAATAAAGATGTTGTCTTTTCTTCGAACACATCGTCCCGAGCGTATCGATTGCGTTATTTAGAATAACGTTGCAATACGATAGTGTATAGTTACGTTCGCTTTGCGTGACTGCGATAATAACTACCCTGCTTTGCTCGGGATAAATATACTATATCATTACGCCGTCTTTTCCACCAAATAAGTAAACGTAATATTTTCTAATACAACTCGAGCAGTCGCAGTTTCCCTATTTATGGTAAATGTTATTACGTTATTATCGTTCTTATAGCCTGCCGCAACAATATTGTCTGACGTTGCCCTTGTCTCTAATGCTAAAAATTGACCATACGTATGAGCACCGTTGACAATTTTGGTAGTGTCCGTATTATTTCCGCTTAAATATACGTTAGTTGTCGAGCTTGTGGCTACTTTAGCAATCGTGATACTCGTCAATTCTTTATAGGTGTCGGGTAAAGTAATCGTCACCGTATATGAAGCAGCGTTTCCGTCCATAAACAAGCAACCACCATTAACTACAAGTCCATCACCCAAAGTACAACTCACACTACTTGAATTCGTACTATTCACAGTGAACGTTTTCTCTTCCATTTGAACGTTTTCACTCACAACCTTACCGCAACACACATAACATTTATTATAAGTACCGTCGACATTCTTTACGTACGTATAGGTACTGCCATGAGTATGTTCGACTATATACGTAAATTTAAATCCTGCAAAGATAACTTGACTACCTGCACTCGGCTGCACGGTAACTACGACTTGATTGCCGTTGATTGCGCATCCTGACGCAAGAATTTTATTATACCCCGCATTATAAGATTGCTCTACCCAACTACCGCCCCAGCCAGTTGGGCCGTCGAGAAGACTATTGCCATTGCTATATTCTTCTGTCCCCAACCATGCATGCACACCGGTATTTCCGCTGTTTGTCCATACGTTAGCGATATCAATACTCGTCACTGCTAAATACGTTTCGGGTAAAGTAATCGTCAACGTGAACGGCGTTCCGTCAAACGACGTTCCGTCAGCGGCGTTCATAAAAAATTGATTTTCAATCATCGAAAGCTTTACGGTTTGGTTAGAACAACTTACGCAATCCGTACTCATCACCGTGAACGTTTTATCGTCCATTTGAACGTTTTCTCTCTTAACGTTATCGCAACATGCATAATATTCGTTATAAGTACCGTCGTTATTCTTCGTATAAGTATAAGTACTGCTTACGTGGTTATTCGCGTTCAATACGCCGTACGTCTGTTCGCATACTTCACATTCCGCCTTTGCCGTACAGGTTGCAGTGCCGCCTTTGTGACTTTCCGTCGTGCTTTCGTCTTTTTCGCCACACAAACATTCGTACCAGTGACCGCTTTCGTCATACTTTAATACGTTATAGTCGTGTGTATGACTACAAGCCGCAAACAACATTGCAGACGCTACCAACGTTAACGTCAAGGTCAACAATAATGCTTTTTTGATTTTTTTCATAATTTTTCCTCCCAAATTTTAACTTTTTTGTTAAATGATTTACATCTTTACTGTCGAATTGTTTTTTACCAAATTAACGTATAATTATCACATAATTTTACCCCGCGTAATATTTTTTTTAAAACGATTTTCTCCCTTGTAAAACGTTTTTAGCAAATCAACTCTTTTTCGTCGTTTTGACCGAAAGCAGTAAGCAGTTTTTCAAGCAATAACACTACGCTTTTACAACTTCGTACGTAAGCGTAAGGTTCGAAAAACAAACTTGGCTACCGCCGTCATATAAGATTGCTATCTGTACGGAGTTACCGCTAACCGTATATCCCGCTGCGGCAATCTGAGCCGCCGTCGCAGAGTAAGTAGTACCGCCCCAATTTACGTCGGCATTTTCATAATTCAACCCTTCGCCGTTCACAATAGCAGTATCGGCATTGAATCCTCCGCCTAAATATACGTTTACAACTGCATTTCTCCACACGTCACCCAAACTAACACCTGTCAATTTTACGTACGTATCGGGAAGAGTAATCGTTAAAACCACCCAATTTTCATCGAATGCGCCGTTCATAAATATTTGCGTACTGGTCACCGAAAGCGATATATTTTCGCTTGAACAACTTAAACAATCCGTACTCGTCACCGTGAACGTCTTCGTTTCGGTTTCAA
Source organism: uncultured Christensenella sp. (assembly GCA_964435195.1). Classification (GTDB taxonomy): domain Bacteria; phylum Bacillota; class Clostridia; order Christensenellales; family Borkfalkiaceae; genus UBA1259. The sequence goes on from CAYSYT010000029.1 coordinate 11,728, forward strand.
TATTTGACAACTCGTTCGTCGAATAGATAAACGGCAATTTCAAAGTATCGTCAATCTTCCACATGCCGTCGTTACCGCAATCGAATACGTTTGTAAAGTCTACGCCAAGGAAAGCACTATTTTCCAAGTAACCGTTTACGTTAAACCAATGGTTACAGAATATATTTTCATTTTTACTAACGAGGTACACGTTTTCCGTAGTGCCGAAGCTGGATTCCATAAAACCACCGTCTGTCAAATAAACGACTGCGTTGGAAAGTTTTGCGCTTCCACGCATACGTGCGATTACAGCGTAGAAATTCGACGTATCGTCAGTTCTAACGGAAATATTATCAATCTTGCCGTAACTATACAACGCGATTGCCGCTGCAATACCTAACGAACTGTTATTGTTTTGCGCACCTTCGAAACCGACGTTACGTATCACGCCCGTATCTCCGACACCGCCGAAGATACCCCAAGAAGTTTTGAAATTTTTTAAAACGTTTCCGTTACCCTCGAACGTACCGTAGAAGCCCGTACTCGTCGTCGAGACGCTCTCGTTGAACCAGGCGCCGCCATCACCCCAACTCTTCAATTGTACGAATTCGCCACCAAAATCGATATTGTTTTTAAGTTCGTAATAACCGTACCAATCGTGCGCGATATTTTTAAAACTTTCTATCGTAGAAACTTCGTATACGATTTGTAGGATGCATTCCACTTTATACGAACTTGTTTTAACGATTATTTTTGTGGATTTAGTCATCGTTTTAAGATAATTTGCGCTAATAGTGACCTTTCCGTTAGCAGAACTCCAATATTCATTCGCAAGTTCATCTTCCCCGATATAAATTCCTTTAACCGTATCGAATGCAGAATGTTCCAATACGACGTCTTGATTATTCTTAAACGGTTTACTTTGGCCGTTAATCAAAGGCAAGTATTCGTTAGGCGTCCAATTGATAAGTGGCAAGCCGGTGGATTCTTCAATAAACCACTCGCCATCGTCACTCATATCGAAAATTTTCGAAAAATCCGTTTCGGTAAATCTTGCGTCGGACAAATAATCACTCACGCCAAAAACAGTTGCCGTGGGTGCGTTACCCTGAATACCGCCGACTTTTTTGTTCGAGAACACGAATACGTTTTCAAACGTCATCGGACCGTAAAGTGCGTCACCCATATGACAAATAGCCCCCGACGACGTATCAGGCACGTAGAACACAACGTTTCTAAGCGTAGAATTCACTTGCAATATACCGATAGGCGCAAGTTCCGTATGATTAGTCATGTGGAAAGACACGTTTTCCATAGTACCGTAAAATTCCGTTGCCAACGGGAAGTTGATGCCGTCCGTCGTCGTACACATTACGTTACGGATACCTAGGTTTTTAATAATACCTTCGGGGCTGACCGTACCAAACAGACCGTAACCGTCTACCTTAATATTGGAAATCGTGTGTCCGTTACCGTCAAGCGTACCCTTAAAGCCTTTATCTTTATACGTGTGTATATTTATAGCCCCACCAGAAGCGCCATACCATTTTGCATCAAACAAATGACCTACACTCGCGCCCTGCGCGTCTATATCCTGCGTCAAAACGTAATACGCCGTAAGGTTGTTCTTCATATTAACCAAATCGTCTACACTCGAAATAAACTTATCGGCAACGATTAAATCCGTGATATATTCGACTTTTTCGTTATTTATATAGAAAGCAATCTCGTATCTCCCCGTAGCGACGGAACTTAAAGTTATACTCTTTCCGCTAACCGATTCCCTTTCGCCGTCGACGTATACGTCGTTAACGACGTCAATATCTACGCCTGCTTGCGTAAGGTCTACGGAAATATTCGTTGCTTTTAGTTTATAAAAATCTTGTTTTAAGGAAATACGAGGAACTTTTACCTTAACGTTTATCTCGTCCGAAACCAACTCTTCGCCTTCATAAGTGCATGTAAACACGAACTTCGTGCTTCCAACGTCGACTGCCGAAATTTGCCCATCGTTATAGACCGCCACTTCGCCGATAGATGCGCCGTCAACAAGTTCTCGCACGGTAAAATCAACTTTTTTTGCTTTTCCGTCGTCGAAAAGCGTTGCGTTCACTTTTGCGGACGTAACAAAATCATACCCGTCGGGATTAGCCGCGAAAAGTTCAACGTCCGTTTTATCCACGGAAATATAGTTACCCGAAATAACTTCTACGTCGATTACTTCGTTCATCGTGATGCCGTTGTGCCAAACCGCACTCATAACAACCTTTGCTTTACCGAAAGCAACTGCGGTGATTTCACCTGCTTCCGAAACGGTAACGACGTCTTGGTTTTTGCTTTCAAACGTACGGGAAAAATCGGTATACGCTTTCCCGTTATATTCTACCGTCGCCGACAAATCATACTTATCTTCCTTTAGTAAGGAAAGTCTGTTACCGGCTACGTTAAGTTTTAAATAAGGTTTAATAGTGCTTTGCGGCACGACGAACGTGCAGTCACTTTTATATTCGCCCATCGTTACCGTTACGTCTGCCGTACCCGTACCTACCGCTAAAACAAATCCGTTATCGTCGACTGTAACGACTTTTCCGTCGGAACTTGTCCAAACACAAGCCGACTCGTCTATCGAAATACTCGATTCTATCGATAATTGATAAGTTTCGTTTACAAGCATCGTATGACTAAATACGTTCAACTCGAACGTTGTACTATCGTTAACGTCCGTATTCGGCGAATCGTCACGTCCCGCACAACCTAACGCAAAACAAAACGTCATACAAACGGCAAGGACGGATATAAGAAATTTTTTATTCCATCTTAAACTATTTTTGTTTTTCATAAATTACCTCCGTTTGAATACAGTAATCCGAAAATTACCCCATACCCCAATTCGACAAAATACTCGAAATGGAAGCCGAGCCGTCAGCGTACAGTTGTATTCCGATTTTTTCCACAAAATCCTTGAACTGCAATTTATATTGCTTAATCGTTGAGGATGACGTCGAACCTTCGTATAATTTGACGTACAAATAATATACGGAAAGGCGTTCTCTTTCCACTCTGGTACAATAGGTTTCGTACAATTCCTCGTCTATTTTCTTTAACGGTTTCAACTGCGCGTAAACCTCGTCGTACATATCAAGCCACGTTTCCAAAACAGCTTTGGGATAAAACTCCGAACGAACCTGAATCATACATGAACGCGTACCTCCGTATCCGACGTTTCTACTTTTCAACACGTTAAAATAAACACGTTGATAATCAAATAAATTCTTCATAGAATCTGCAACCGAACCATAATAACCGTCGAACCATTTTTCAATCAACGCACCGTAATCCGCGTCAACGTTCCACGCCAACTTCGAATTGAGATACGATTTCAATACGCCCCATGAAAACGACGTTTCGTTGACGTTATATTGCGCTTGATCGAACATATATATAGCACCTGAATCATGGGCTACTTGATAATATTCTTGCATATAATCGAACGTATCGTAAAAATTCATATAATCGAAGAATGTTGCGGAATAAAACCAGAGCATCAATTTATTCGATACCGCACCCCAACCCTGAATTGCATTCAGCGTAGTCTCGTTGACAGAGTCATAAATGGATTGCATAAAGTCGCTATCGATCGGAGCATACCATACGGCAACTCCGTCCGCACATTTAATCGGTTCACCGTCATACCCTTTATTTGCTTCCCACACCCCGTTTGCATTTAAGGTTGCAGGCGCTTCCACGGTCAGCAAGTATGCGAAAAAAGCAAGAGTAACTTCTCGATAATATTGCTGTCCTTCATCCGTTTCGAACCACTTATCTATTTCCGCACGCAAGTCATTCATAAAGAGAACCAACAGTGCAGAATTTGTGCCGTATTCCGCCTTCACGGCAGCACACGATTCACAAGTACACCAAGTACCCACGTCCTGATGCGTCATTGTCAAAATACGCGTATCGGGGTACTGCTTTAATGCTGAAATCGCGGTCTTGGTGCACGCTTCTATCAATTGCAAATATTCACTGCCTTCTGTATATCTGTCTTCTTCGGACGTATGCGCGGTATAGCAAAGTTGTGTTCCATCGTCAGAATACCAATATGATTCGTGCCCGCCAATATAGTCCTCCACGTAACCGAAAGAGTTATGCACCTGATAACCCTTTACTTCAGGCATTTGACCGAAGTGATGAGTTAGTCGCATTCTCTTTCCGTAAATAGGATTACTTATCTGCCATCCGTAACTCGTAGAACGGAATTTAAAGTCGGGAATATTAACCTCGTCATAATTCTTTAAAGGAATGTTCTTCACATCCGTATCGACGTAGTAAGATTCTAAACCAAAATAATCCCAATTAATAACGTCTTCCAAAAAATCATAAACCGCATACAACGAAGACAACTCTGTTTCGCCATAAAGGAACAAACTTTTGTCTTTTGTAACAATATGCGTACCGGAAGAACTCAACTCATCGCTAAATTCAACTCCCGCCGCTTCTATCAAAGAAGTATCTCCGATAGAAATATAACGGCTATTTGCTGTATACGTAACCGAAGTGTCGGGTACTGCGTTAAATTTAACACCCGTTGCCTCGTTCATAAATAAGTTCAACTCACTGATAGCAAGAACTATATCCGAACCTCCGTCGTGAGGGTAAACCACCTGATATTGCGTTTTACCGTTCTGAATAATGTATTCACCTGTTTCTGTGTTTTTATTAGTCGAAGGTCCGTTATTACCGCAACCTACGGCAAACGAAACAATCAATAGAATGCTTAATAACATTGCAATCGTTTTTTTCATAATCGTCTCCTACTTACTTCACCACTATGTTGTAACTTGCTATCGTAAAATTACCTATTTCATCATAACAATAATAATATACTGTATACGTCCCTTTTTCTTTTGCCACGAAACCGTTATCAATTACCGCTTGTATTTTTGCGGAAGGCGACATTACGAAAACGTATAATTTCAAATTTTGTTTAGCAGTTATGTCATCGGAAATTTCACAACTCTTAACCGTGACCGTTTTATTCAAGGAAGCGTTCACGCTCAACGTGTTCAACTCAATAACGGGCGCGACCGTATCTACAACACTAAAAACGTATCTTAACGTCTTTTTGTTCCCGTTTAAGTCCTTCGCTGCAAACTCTACTTTATATTCGCCGTAATAAGATGCCTTTATAACGTAGTCGATGCCGGCATCACAACTTCCGTTCAAAGACACTCCGTCTATCGAACTAACGACAACGCCGGACGGATCCTTCACTGTTAAGGAAAGTGATACGTAATTAGACAATACGTCATAAGCCCTTCCGCCGAAAATCGTCACCAAAGTATTTTTAGCAACGTCACCGTTTGTACGTTCGGCAAAAATTTGAGGTTCAACGAAATCCCCGTCCCAATAGCAAATAGATTGGTTATTGATGCTTTGAACAAAAAATTCCGCGAGTCCCGTAACCTCCGCTATCTCATAATCCACGTAAATCCTATTAGATGTAAAACCGTTAAACGTCTCCCCGTTCAAAGTTTGCGCTACGTTTACTTTACGTGTTTGCGACGGATAAATTTGCTTGGTTTCTTCGTTATAATTTAGCGATAATATGTTTGTGTTAATAGAGGACACACTAACCGGCACCTTAACAGCCAAACCGTCGTTAACTGCAAAGTATACGGTAGTTCCTTGCCAAAAATAAGTAATCTTTACACAAATATCAGCATCGCCGGAATCGGTAAGATATATATTGACTTTTGTGAAATTTTTTTTACTTTCGTCCGAACTGCATCTAAACGAAGTAGAGAATTGTTCGGATTGTACGGCATTTATAAATCTAATCTTACTGTTTTCCGTTGTTTCAAAGCCTAAAGCCGATGCTCCGACTTTAATCGAAACGTTGCCGTCAATAACCCTAAAATTCTTTGCCATATCGTAACTTTCGTCGGCATTAGAAACGACGACAACGGGAATTTCATAAGAAACTTCTTGATTTCCTTTAGCACCGTCGACTTTATAAGTAATAACGACCTTTTTAGTTGCAGTCACTTCCAAAAGTCCGTTCAAAAGAACGCTTTCACCACCATCTTGCGAAACATATACCGTCGAATCGAGAAGTTTTGCCGTACCGTCCGAAAAATCGTATGCGTTCAAAACGGGCACTTCGTATTTATCTCCGGCAATGAAATATTGCGGAAATACAGCCTCGTCGATAAATATGGGAGTATCGTTATTGCTTACGGTAAGTGCGAACGTCTTAACAACGGTTTCAGTGTAATCGGCAACCGTCAAAGTAATCGTATAAATACCCGATTCCATAGGACGGAAAGAATAGTTCGACAAATCATATTCGTCGCCGTTCAAACTCGCCGTACCCGACACAAAATATTGACCGCGAGCATTAGAAACGGTAACCGAACTCGCTACGCGAACTATTTCTCCGGCAGACGCCGTAATTACTTTATCGTTAATAACAAAGTCCAACCCGTCCACATCGGCTTTCACCTCTACTTCTACCGTCTTAATCTCTTTATTACCGAAAGTATCCGTTGCGGAATATTCAATGGTATAGATTCCCGCCTTATTCGGGTAAAAATATCCGTCCTTCGTATACACGCTTACTTGTCCGCGCGTATTATAATTGTAATAAACGTTGACATCAACCTTTCTATCACCGTCGTAAGAATCGACAGCCGTCGCGTCGAAAATCTTATAACCTTTATTTAGTACCCCATCAGGGACAACGTCGTTGCCGACAAAATCAACTTTTATTACGGGTGCTTCCGTATCGTAGAAACTCTCCTGCGTCAAATCGATTCCCGCCACTTCCGTAATAAGCAAGTTCATGGTCGGAGCTTGATAGGAAATACCGTAAAATGAAATATACACTTCGCCCGTAGTAAATCCTTGCCAAGGCGTTTCCATATATTCGGTATTATCCAAATCCGCAAGAGGTATACCGTTCCAATTATCGCTTCCGCCGGTACCGTCGTATAGGCAATATTCGTGACACCAAATATCTCGGTTTTTATAATCTAACGAGACAGACCAAGGACGGTTAGAACCGATAGACTGTCCATACGGATCTACACCTGTCGTTGACTGGTAGGTTGGCCATCCCCATATACCTGCCAATCCTGGTCCCGCTACAGGATCGTTTTCACCCGCTTGAACGACATAGTAAGTTTGTCTATCCGCCCAATCTCCGTAAGTTGCGGATAAATTTTTCATCATTACGTCAATATAATTGCTTTCATCGTAAATATCTGTCATACGAAACACGATTGTGCTTACGTCTTCCTGACCGATTTCATTGGGGGTTACGAAGAATTTAAACAACGAATCCGAAGAAGTCATTTTGCTAACGTCGACAATTTGATTAAACCTCAACCAATCCCCGTTTGCGACTTCAACAACTAATCCGGACGTATTCGGAGCATACTCGTGTACCCCGTAATAAGCAGAGGAATCTTCCGAACTAAACGTAACGATTGACTTCTGCACGACAAACGTTTCGGTTTTCGTCACCAAAGAACCGTCGATGTTGGCAGAATACTTCACGATATATTTTCCCGTTTCGTTTAAAATATGCGCTCTGCCGTCTTTCAGCAATCCGCTCGGATACAACAAAGAATATTCCGTTGCCGCTATACCTTCAACGGTTAATTCGGGAATATATAAATCGTAATCCAGCGTGTATTCCGTTTTCAACGTATCTTCTTCGGCAGAAACGTTTTTTTGCAACGCACCCAACAATATTCCACCGAAAACAACGTATATACAAAACAGAATACTTAAACATATTAAACTTTTTTTCTTCATACTTTTTGTCATATTCATTTCATCCTTTTATTTTTGTAATGAGATAGTACGATTACTATTCTTTTAAACCGCCCATCGATATATTGCCCATCAATTTGTCTTTAAATATAATAAAGATAATCAGTACGGGCATAATCAACATAAAGCAAGCCGCCATTTTTACCGGCGTATTATTTAAATCTTGAAGAGTATCAGTACTTAATAAATACGTGCCGTAAGAAAGTGTCGGTTTATCGGGAATATACAATAACGGGTATTGATAATCATTCCAATTAGCAACAAAAATCAACAAGAATATCGTACCCAAAGTCGGAAGTACCATAGGCAACATTATTTGAAAAAATATTCTAAAATCCGAAGCCCCGTCTACGGACGCCGCATCGTAAAAATCGTTAGAAAGCCCCTTAAACATCGCCACGAAAACGAAAAAATACAGACCTAAGTAACTTGACTTTTGAAAGATTACGCTAAAAAAAGTATTATATATATTTAAAGCACGTAACAACTGCAATTCCGACGGAAACGCACCGATGATAGGCAACGACATAACGATTAACGCAACAGCATAAAACACGTTACTGAAACGACAAGGATATTTAGCAACCAAATACCCAACCACACAGGGAACGAACGTCCCTAATAACGCCACCATCAAGCTGATGAACAAAGTATTAAAAGCCAGTTCTAAATAACTGCAATCTACAACCTCTTCGATATGATTCCAAACCGTTACGTAATTCTGAAAATATAATTGTTTCGGAAAACCCAATACGTTTATTCTAAAATCGGTGAATTGTTCTTTCACGGAAGCCATCAATCCCCAAAGGAGAAAGAGAATTAACACTAAAGAAAATATAGACAAAACGATAAATGCAATTATGCTAAAAGGTGTAATTTTTTTATGTTTCATATTTTTTCTCCTTAATCGACGTTCGGTCCGAATTTATTCAACAAGTATCGTGTCGCAAAACACAACGGTACGGCGACACAAGTACATAGTAACCCGAACGCTGATAAATAAGGATATCTTTCCATTGCACCGTCACCCAAAACAGCGCTATACAAATAATAACCAATCGTATACGACGAATACTCCGCTTCGCTGCTGAAAAAGGTAAAAACGTTCGCTTGGTTTGTAAAAAGCACGGCAAAACTAGTAATTACGAACGTAGAAAAAGTGGGGAAAATCATCGGAAATATAATTTTAGTAAATTCCTGAGTAGGCGTTACGCCGTCCAGTTGAGCCGCCTCTATAATCGATTCCGAAATCCCCGACATAGCCCCCGTATATAACAGAAAATTTCCGCACATACCAAAGAAAACGTTATAAAGCACAATCATTCCCCATTGTGTATCAAGCGTATACAATAAAGAAGGCAATTTCGTTCCAAAGAGCGCTTTCCATAATTCCGGAATACCCAAATCGGCAAAATTCCTAAAACAAATAGACATTGCCATCACGGGTATAATGGAAGGTAAAAACAACATTATCTTAAAGAAACCGCTCAACGGATATTTTTTAAACAAATAATATGACAAAATCATCGGGATTAACATTACCACAATATTGATGCCGAATATTTCAAAGGTGTTTTTTATCGCAATACGCATAAAAGGTACCTCTTTAATATTTTTGATAACTTGCACGAAATTATCAAACCCGACAAAAAAATAACCTTCTCCGTATTCAAAATCCTTAAACGCCAATAAAATAGAATTGAAATTAACGAATAAGTAAAAAACGACAAATTGAGCAACCGGCCAAGCCGCCATGCAAATATAAAAGATTGTTCTTCCGCTTATTTTTTTCTTTTTACCAATCATCACTTGCTAATCGATCCTTATTTACAAATTTACTGTTAAACCAGTATTATCCGATAGCGCATATGCGTATAGGCGTTATTGGATAACTTCTCTATTTATTAAAATATTTGCCGTATGAAGTATTCCATTTTTCTTGGCTTATTTGCATACCCAAAAAATACTCTTTTGCCGAGACACCGTTTCTAAAAGCCTCCCGCGGGAATTTATAAGGAGCACCGTTAACCGTACTTGCCCAACTTCCACCCGTTCCGGCATAATTAAACATACTCTGCGCGTTCATATAAATCTTGTTAGCCGCATAAGGACGAATAACGTCTGAATTTGAACGAATCTCGAACATATGTTGTGCAAATTTGCTACTATTGGCAAAAACGCTACTATCCACGTTATAATTAACGCCTTTAAAAACGCTTGTCGTACTCGTAAAATCTACCAACTCTTGATTGCTATAACAGAATTGCAAGAAATCTTTTGCCAATTGACAAATTACGGGCTTATCAGCAACGTTTGCATTTATAAACGCAAACGACATGTTTGCATCGAGAAGAGTATTCTTTTTACCGTTACCCTCCGTAACCTGCCCTTCTTTTTGAACCGGCAACGGCATGAACGAAAAATCTCTGTCTTTCGCTTCATCGCCAAACTGCGACACGGAAGAATTTAAAGACGATTTCGCTTCGTTATACCAATACGAACCTTCGATTAACATTGCAATCGGCTGGTCGTAATAGGAATCCAAATTAGAGAATATATAATGCATCTGCGCATCCAAGTGCGAAGACGTAGCAACTAAATCGGAAAACACGTTGCCGTCACCCGCCCACATTTCGCCTTTAGGACCGCTCCCCATCAACGTTCTCAAAAACTCCAATGCGTAATATCTGCCTGCTTGCGAAAGAGTTTTATAGCCGGTCGCCATTGTAATTTCGGTTCTTTCGGTTACGGGTGTACCGTCCGTATTCCAACCGGTAACAATTTCAGTCGTAATAGGCTCTCCGTCTTCTTCCGCCTCTAACATACTGTCAAACGTGACGTTCAATCTAAATTCGTCCTTCCCCGTATAGGTAGCCCATATACCGGTTACAATATGGTTAATATACGTTGCGTGTTGCCCGGTGTAAATAAAAGGCGTAACTTTTGCTTTAAACATTTGTTGTACTAAATCGTAAAATTCTTCATACGAAGACGGCAATCCGTCATCATAAGTTCCCTTTACACCGTCAGGGCCGACGGAAATATTCGCATTATTGGATTTGCAGAATTTAGTCGTCGTTTGCCCATTCGCTCTTTGCTGAATAAACAAACTTTTTTCATCAAACAAATCTCTGTCGTAACTTACACCGGTATATACTTCATAGTGGGGTAGCGCATAAAGATTACCGTCTTGTGCCATCAACGCATCCCTCGTTTCTTTGGGAATTTTGTCGTAAACGTTACCAGTTTCCGTCAGACCCAATTTCGTGAAAGGTTCTTTTGCCATATCGCTGATATCCAGTAATTGACCTTGCGCTATAAAATCGTTAAATGCAAATTGCTCGGTGAAAAATACATTATAGCTCGAACCGGCGATTGTAGATAAATTATCTTTACCCGGAGTGATTTCGACTTTAACGCCTTTTTTACCATCTTCTAACTCCTTATTCGCATACAACTCTTCAAAACGTTCCGCAGTTTCGTAAAGCCACTCCGTTCCTACGCCACCGTCATAGTTATAAACGGTTAGATAGGTTTTGGTTTCATCCCTTTCTTTTTTGTCACCGCTACATGCGGTTGCAAGGTTGGAAATTCCAACCAATACACAAAGCAACGCAACAAGTCTAGTAATTTTTTTCATATTTCTTTTTCTCCTAAAAAA
>CAYSYT010000030.1:0-22780 GCA_964435195.1 uncultured Christensenella sp.
TAAAACAGAATGTTTTATAAATATTTTGTTGCAAAACAAAATATTAACTTCTTATGGTTTATAATACAAGAAGTTAGCGCTTTGCTTACAAAGAGCGATAACTTCGCAGTATTTCAAACAAGAAGATTAAAAACGCAAGTTTTTATGAAAAATCCGTAATGATTTTCAATATTTTTATGAAAGACGAAATATTTACTTTCTTGCGTGCAAAAAGCCGTAGGGCGAAAGCCCGTGCGTAGCGATATAAAGGAAGCGCTTTATTGACGATAGGCGGTATAACGGAACTTACTTCAAACTTGGTAAGATTTCCGTTCATTAAACATAAGGAGAAAATTTGTGAAAAAGTCAAAATTATTAACTTTTGTAGCGTTGCTCGTGGTTTTATCTTTTTCGTTGCAGTTGGTTGCTTGTTCGGGTATTACACCGTCCGGAGAGAATAATTATTACGTTTCGGTTTATAAAGTAAAAAGAGAACAAGACGAAAACGGTGAAATTTTTCAAACGAGTATGCAATTGTCGGGAACATTTATGGTCGTGCGTTCGGTGGCTTTTAAGTTGGATTTTGTAAACGAAAAAAATTCGTATGAAATAGTTGCCGGCGAAGGTAAAGTTTTGAAATTTAAAAACGAAGTTCAAGTTATTCCTCAAAGCGATATGACTATAACCGTAAGAGAGGGCGAGAAAAAGACTATAAATCTTTACGTTGACGGTGTGTCTATAAAAGAAACCGACGATGAATTTTTTAATGACGATTATAAAAATTTATTGGTAGATACTTACGAGGAGACTTTCGATTTAAATCAACTTATTTTCAATTATTTAAAGAATGTTCGTCGCGACGAATTGCCTTCCACGGGCGCGTATGCAATCGATTGTAAATTTTACGCTTATACTCCAACGGAAATAGTTCAAGAGGAAGAAACCGATTTGGGCGAGGAAACGTCTGCCAAAGAAAAAACGTATGATTTAACTGGCGGAAAAAAACATTTTGCCACGGGTAGAATAAGAATGGATAACGGACAATTGTCGTCAACAGGGGATTATCGTTGCATTATAGATTTAATAAAATCCACCGACGTCAGCGTTGTTGTGTCCGAACTTCAACTTATTGTTTCGTAACGATAGTAAATTAAAAAGGGTTTAACGACCCTTTTTGTTTTATAAATTTTTTAGGTGAAAAAATGAAAGGTTTAAACGCTGTAATAACGGGTGCAGGCGGGGGTATAGGCAGAGCAATAGCCGTTTCGCTTGCAAAAGAAGGTGTGAACGTCGTATTGTTCGGCGGCAGAAATATCGATAAACTTCAAGAAACCGCTAAGTTAGTTCGTAACGAGGGTGTTCTTGCGGAAATTATCGAGGGTGAACTTTGCGATGACGGTTTTTTGGAAGATGCTCCGAAAAATATTCTCGAAAAAGTTCATAGTATAGATATTCTTATAAATAACGCGGGTGTGGCTTATAACGCAAGCGTCGAACAAACGGATGCTTGTGCTTTTGATAAAATTATGAATATCAATATCCGTACTCCGTATATTTTAACGAGCAAATTATTGCCTTATTTAAAAAAATCGCAAAGAGCAAGCATTATAAACATTGCATCCGTAGTGGCTCATTCGGGTTATAAAAATCAAAGCGCGTATACGGCTTCCAAACACGCCTTACTCGGGTTTACGAAATCTCTTGCCGCAGAAGTTTATAACGACGGAATTCGGGTTCACGCCGTTTCTCCCGGCGGCGTTTATACGGATATGATAAAAATTTCACGACCCGATTTGACGGACGAGGGAATGATTGTTCCGCAAGACATTGCCGATATAGTCGTTTTTTTATTGAAAAACAGAGGAAACGCCGTTATCGACGAAATTATCGTTCACCGTCTTTCGAAAGAACCGTTTTTGGTTTGATTGTTTTAATTAAATATTTTTTAAACTTTCGGCATACGGCAAAATCGTTTGATTTTTCGTTTTCGTTGTGATAAAATTTTGTAAAATTTACTTATTAGGTATTGCTTTATGGAAATTATTAACGCTCACGCTCATATTTATCCGCAAAAAATAGCGGAGAAAGCAACGGAAACGATAGGGAATTTTTACAATATTCATATGGATATGCCCGCGGGTACTACCGAAACTCTTTTAATAGACGGTTCGCGTGCGGGATACACGGGTTACGTGGTTCATTCTTGCGCGACTAAATCTCAACAGGTTCGTTCTATTAACGAATTTATAAAAAAAGAAATCGACTTGCATAAAGAGTTTATAGGTTTTATGACGTTGCATCAAGACCTTTCGGAAGAAGAAATGAAGGAAGAAGTTAAATGGTGCGTTTCAAACGGATTTAAAGGTATTAAACTCCATCCAGATTTTCAGCGTTTTTACATTGACGAAGAAGTTGCCGAAAAATTTTATCGCGCTTCTTTAACTGCGGGTAAAGTTTTTCCGATATTGTTGCACGTAGGCGACGACAGATACGAATTTTCTAAACCGATAAGGCTTGCCCGTATGGCAAAAAAGTATCCTGAAGTTACTTTTATCGCCGCACATTTCGGCGGTTACCGTTGTTGGAACGACGTTAAAGTGTATAAGGGGCTCGACAACGTTTATTTCGATACCTGTTCTTCTCTTCCGTTTATTACGCCGCAAAGGGCAAAGGAGATAATAGACTTGCTCGGCGCGGAAAAGTTCTTTTACGGTGATGATTTTCCTATGTGGGACGCCGAAGAGGAATTGAAAAGGTTTTATTCGATTCCTTTGACCGACGAAGAACGAAAAATGATACTTTCCGAAAATATAAAAAAATTGTTAAATTTATAAAAATCCTTTTTCAAACGTTTGACATAAAGGCTTTTTTAATGTTATAATCACAAAAAATATCAATAAACGCTTTGAAGGAAACAGACGCTTTCGCGCTAATATAGAGAGTTGACGGTCGGTGCAAGTCAATGCGGCATAATTGCGTTACTCATTCCCGAGCGGAAACGGCGAAAAGTTCAGTAATCGTTTTCGGCAAGTCTCCGTTACAGACGAATAAGTGATTGCAACCTTGCGGTTGCGGTAATTACGGGTGGTACCACGGTGCGAATCGTCCCTGGCTGTTTTTCAGTCGGGGGTTTATTTTTTTACCCGTAATATAAAACGCTTATTCGCTTGACAAAGTTTTGCGTAAATTATATAATTATATATATTTTAACATAGCAACACAAACGGAAGCCTGTACACGCGTAAATTTTAATTCAACCTTTGGTTCGGGTTAATATAAATGCGGTGTCGAATGTCGTAAAACACAAACGGTTAACGTCTGAGTAGTCGTCTTCGGTCAGCCCCGTTAAAAGCAAAAGAGAGATTGTTTTTATGCAATAATATGGGTGGTACCACGGTGCAAATCGTCCCTGACCGATTTTTCGGTCAGGGTTTTTTATTAAAAGGAGATGAATTATGAAAAAAATAACTGTTTCAGACGTTACTTTATCGACTATCGCGGCGCAAAATTTACCTCTAACGTTTAGAGAAAGGCTTGCCATTGCCGAAAAAATAGATGCTTGCGGCATTGATTATATTGAATTGCCTACGCTAACGAACTCAAAAGAAAACGGCGTTATTTACGGAACTATCGTTTCTTCCGTAAAAAATGCTGCGGTTAAAATTCCGATCGGATTTGATTGCGATTTTTTTGATTTTGCGGTTGAATGCGGAAAGAAAGCAAAAAAATTGTGTCTTCAAGTAGTTTTGCCTGTTTCTACGGCGCAAATGGAATATAAATATCACTTAAAAGCACCGCTTATGTTGGAAAAAATTGCCGAACTCGTTAAAAAGACAAAAGAAGTTTGCGACAGCGTAGAATTTGTTGCGCTCGACGCGTTCAGGGCCGAAAACGGATTCTTGGAATCTTGCGTAAAAACGGCAGTCGATAACGGCGCATGCGCGGTAACCGTTTCCGACGACGCGGGTATCGCTTTCCCCGAAGATTACGCAAAGGTCGTAAAAAATATTAAAGCCGTAACTACGGCGGAATTATTCGTTCAGCCGTCAGACGCATTGAAAATGTCCGTTGCCTGTGCAGTTGAGGCGATAAAGGCAGGTGCCGACGGCGTTAAAACTTCGGTATTCGGCGATTATCTTTCCGCTACCGTTTTTGCAGACGTTATAAGAGCAAAAAAATTCGATATGGACGTTACTTGCTCGTTAGACGTTACTAAAATTAAATCAATTTCCACATCGATAAACGACGTCGTTGACGGCGTTTCCGAACAACAAATAAAAATTCCTAACGGATTTATCGAAAGTTCTGCTAACTTTAAGGACGTTGCGGAAGTCGTTTCTCAACTCGGTTACGAACTTTCCGAACAGGACGTGGGGAACGTTTTCGAGGAATTTAAAAAGGTTGCACAGAAAAAGGAAACGGTAGAAGTTAAAGAACTCGAAGCGATTATCGCGAGCACGGCTATGCAAGTTCCGTCTACTTATCATTTGATAAATTACGTGGTGACTAGTGGAAATATAATTTCCGCAACTGCAAACGTAACTCTTGAAAAAGACGGCGAAAAATTTACGGGAGTGTCTACAGGCGACGGTCCGATCGACGCGGCTTTTCACGCCATAGAACAGATTATCGGTCATCATTACGAACTTGACGATTTTCAGGTTCACGCCGTAACTAAAGGCAGGGGTGCGGTCGGTTCGTCCATTATAAGGTTGCGCGCCGACGGGAAACTGTATCCCGGTAACGGTGTTTCTACGGATATTATAGGCGCTTGTATACGTGCGTATATAAATGCAATCAATAAAATCGTCTACGGGGAAAATTAAGATATGAAGTACTCGTTTTCAGATAAATTAATTAATTGCGCAAGTTTTGTGGAACTTTGCAACTTCGTGCAAAGTTACGGATTTGACGGTATGGAAATTTCCGACGCTGCCGTTGAAAAAAATTGTCATAAAGATAGTATATTCCGTTCGTCGGTTACTGCCGATGCGAAACGAAAATTAGTTAACAGACACATAACCATTCCGGCAATAACCTGTCCCGAAATCGTTTCGGAAAAATCCGATTGCACCGTTTTCGGTAAATACGTCGAATACGCCGCTTTGGCTGGGGTTAAAAACGTCGTTATTAAATTTCAAACCGTACCCGACGAAAAAACATTAAGGGCGATTTTAACTCCCGCAATACGTCTTGCGGAAGATAACGGGGTAGATATACTTATCGAAACTTGTAACGTTTTGTCTAAAACCGAAAAGGTTCTCGATATTATCAATTTGTTCGGAAAGGCGTGTTTAAAGGTTTGTTGGAATATTCGCGGAACGTTCTTTGACGCAGGCGAATCTGCAGATACTACGATACAAACTCTCGGTGCATATATAAGTTACGTTCGTTTGGGAGACAGAAAAAACGGGGAAGACGTTTTGATAGGCGAGGGTGATTTGCCCGTAAAAGATTTTATGAACGCTCTCCGTTCGCTTAATTACGATGGTTTCGTTTCGGTAATGGAATCGGGTGAAATTACCTCTGCCGATATAATTTTAACTCATTTTAAGAGTTATTTGGCAGCGAAGACGGAAAATATAACTTGTAAACCGATTTATTATAACAGAAGTCGTACGGGAACTTTTCCTTGGAAAAGATATGACGTTTTGAATCTTACGTTTTCGGAAGTTTTGGACGAAATGGTGGAAAGATATCCCGACCAGTATGCTTTCAAATATACCACGCTCGATTATACGCGTACCTATTCGCAATTTAGGGACGACGTAGATAAAGTTGCTGCTGCGCTTATATCTTTGGGTGTGGAAGCAGGGCATCACGTCGCCGTATGGGCAACGAATATCCCTCAATGGTTTATAACCTTTTGGGCAACGGTGAAAATCGGTGCGGTTTTGGTAACCGTCAACACGGCGTATAAAATTCACGAAGCAGAGTATCTTTTAAGACAGTCGGATACGCACACTCTCGTTATGATAGACAGTTGCAAAGATTCCGATTATAAAGCTACGATAGAAGAACTTTGCCCCGAATTAAAAACGATAGAAAAAGGCAAACCGCTTTATTCTAAAAAATTACCGTTTCTCCGTAACGTAATTACCGTCGGTTTTGAAATGGACGGTTGCCTCGAATGGAATGAATTCGTTAAACGTTCTTCGCTCGTTCCCGTTGAGGAAGTTCGCAGAAGAGCGTCGAAGGTAAAACCCGACGACGTTTGCAATATGCAATATACCTCGGGAACTACGGGTTTTCCGAAAGGCGTTATGCTTACGCATACGAATATAGTCAATAACGGTAAAATTATCGGCGATAGAATGGACATTTCCACTGCGGACAGAATGATGATACAAGTACCTATGTTTCATTGCTTCGGTATGGTGTTGTCGATGACCAACCTTATGACTCATGGCGGAACGATATGCCCGATGCCGTATTTTTCGCCGAAATCGTCGCTTGCTTGCATAAACGACGAAAAAATAACGTGTTTTAACGGCGTTCCGACGATGTTTATCGCTATGTTTAATCATTCCGATTTTGCTAAGACGGATTTTTCACATATGAGAACGGGAATTATGGCAGGTGCTAACTGTCCGCCCGAACTTATGCGTCGTGCCGCCGCCGAAATGAATATGAAAGAAATAATCAGCGTTTACGGTCAGACGGAAGCGTCGCCGGGCTGTACGATGGGCGAAGTCAACGAAGATTTAGACCATCGTGTAGAAACCGTAGGTAGCGCGTTTCCGGGAGTTGAGTGTAAAATAATCAATCCCGAAACGGGAGAGGAAATGCCCGACGGTGAAAACGGTGAGTTCGTAGCACGCGGCTATAATATTATGAATGGCTATTATAAAATGCCCAAAGCGACGGAGCAGACGATTGACGCCGACGGCTGGTTGCACAGCGGCGATATATGTTGTAGAACTCCCGACGGTTATTATAAGGTTACCGGAAGGTTGAAAGATATGATAATTCGCGGCGGTGAAAATTTGTATCCGAGAGAGATTGAGGAATTTTATCTGACACACGAAAAGGTAAGAGACGTTCAAGTAGTCGGTGTGCCCGATGAAAGATACGGCGAAGAAGCTTGCGCTTACGTTATTCTTAAAAAGGGTGAAAGTTCCGACGAAGCTGAAATGCGTGAATACGGCAATGCTCATATGGCAAAGCATAAAGTTCCGAGGTATTTTATATTCGTTAGCGAATTCCCGATGAACGCCGCAGGTAAGATACTTAAATACAAAATGCGTGAAGACGCAATTCAAAAAATAAAAAATTTGGGTAAATAAAATTTGGAGAGTTATTATGCAGGAAATCAGAATTGAAAAGGCAAAAACGTTAAAAGAAAAGCCCGATTTTGGCAATCTCGGATTCGGTAAATATTTTACCGACCATATGTTTATGATGGATTATTCGGAAGCCGAAGGCTGGCACGATGCGAGAATTATACCTTTCGGTTATATTCCCATTCATCCCGCATCAACCGTTTTGCATTACGGTGCGGAAATTTTCGAGGGAATGAAAGCGTATAAAACCGCCGACGGTTATCAAATGTTCAGACCTTTTGAAAATATCAAAAGAATGAACGATTCCGCGGAAAGGCTTTGTTTACCTACGCTTGACGCGGATTTTACGATTAAAGCGCTGGAAACTCTTATCACGATGGAATACGAATGGATTCCCGACAGACCCGGAACTTCGCTTTATATTCGTCCTTTTATGTTCGGTAACGACGAATCTTTGGGTGTTCACGCCGTTCATAACGCAACCTTCGTTATAATTTTATCGCCGGTTGGCAGCTATTATGCGGAAGGACTTAATCCTGTAAAAATTACGATAGAAAGCGAAGATGTAAGGGCGGTTCGCGGCGGAACGGGTTATGCAAAATGCGGTGGAAACTATGCCGCAAGTTTAAGAGCGGGCAAAAAGGCTGCCGACAAAGGTTTTTCGCAAGTTTTGTGGCTTGACGGTGTAGAAAGAAAGTATATCGAGGAAGTCGGCGCGATGAACGTTATGTTCAAAATTAACGGCGAAATCGCTACGCCTAAACTTACGGGCTCCGTTCTACCCGGTATAACGAGAAAGTCTTGTATCGAAATTTTGAGAGAATGGGGTTATACCGTAAACGAAAGATTGATTTCCGTCGACGAACTTTTAGAAGCCGCTAATAACAAAACGTTGGAAGAAGCTTGGGGCACCGGTACTGCTGCAGTCGTTTCTCCTATCGGTCATTTGGTTTACGAAGACGTCGACCATACCGTCTACGGTAATAAGATAGGACAACTTACGCAAAAACTTTACGACGAACTCACGGGTATACAATGGGGGTTAAGACCTGATACTCGTGGTTGGTGTTATAAGGTTAAGGTAAAATAAGTTGAAACGCGTTACGTTATTTTCGGGGCATTACGGTAGCGGTAAAACGAATATTGCCGTTAACTATGCTTTATCGCTTGCCGAAAAAGGTAAAAAAGTAAGTATTTACGATTTAGACATAGTTAATCCGTATTTTCGTACGGTTGACGCACAAAACGTTCTTACAAAAAGCGGAGTGGAACTAATAGTTTCTCCGTTTGCGGAAACTAACGTCGATATTCCCGCGATGAACGCGGCGTCGTATAAAATGATTGACGATTTAACGAGATACGCTGTCGTAGATTTGGGCGGAGATGACCGCGGAGCATTGGCGCTCGGGCGATTTTCCGATAAATTAAAGGAAGAAGATAATTATGAGTTTTTGTTTGTCGTAAACAAATATCGACCTGAAACGCGTGATTTGGAAGGTGTTTTGCAAATAAAAAATGAAATCGAATATGCTTCCCGTATGAAATTCAGCGGTATTGTAAATAATTCAAACCTCGGAAGGGAAACTACCGCGGAAACGGTCGTAAGCAGTTTGGATTTTATTAAGGAAATAAGCGACGCAACGAAACTTCCCGTCGTCTTTACCGCCGTGGAAGAAAATCTTTTAGACGTCCTTAAAGAAAAAATAAAAAATCCGTTGCCGATAAATTTGATAAAATACGGCGATTGGTTGTAAAGGAGAAATTATGGCAAAAGTAACTTTTGACGTAGAGCGTTGTAAGGGTTGCGGACTGTGCGAAACGGTTTGCCCCAAACAAATTATCGCTCTTGAAAAAGAAAAAATCAACGGTAAGGGATATCATCCCGCAAACATTACCGAACAGGAAAAATGCATTGCTTGTGCTTTTTGCGCCACGATGTGTCCGGATTCGGTTATTACCGTTGAAAAGTAGAGGTGTTTTATGGCAGAAAAAGTGTTAATGAAAGGTAACGAAGCGTTGGCGGAAGCCGCTATAATGGCGGGGTGTAAGTATTATTTCGGTTATCCTATTACTCCGCAGACGGAAGTCGCTGCTTATATGGCAAAGCGTATGCCGAAAATCGGTGGTACGTTTTTACAGGCAGAATCGGAAATCGCCGCTATAAATATGGTAATCGGCGTTGCTTCCTGTGGAAAAAGGGTTATGACGAGTAGTTCCAGCCCGGGAATTTCTTTAAAGAGCGAAGGCATATCCTACTTGGCAGGCTGTGAACTTCCTGCTCTTATAGTAAACGTTCAGCGTGGCGGTCCCGGACTCGGCGGTATTCAACCTTCGCAATCGGATTATTTCCAAGCAACAAAGGGTGGCGGACACGGTGATTATAAACTTATCGTTTTAGCGCCTGCATCGGTTCAAGAAATGGTAAGCCTTACTTTTAAAGGTTTTGACCTTGCTGATAAATACAGAATGACTAGTATGATACTTGCCGACGGTACTATGGGACAAATGATGGAACCCGTAAGTTTGGACCTCGGTGAAGTAAAAGAATACGCAAAGCCTTGGGCTACCACGGGTACGGCAACGCACGAAGGCAGAAACGTAATCAACTCGTTATCGCTTTCGCCCGCACAACTCGAAGAATGGAATATTTCCAGATACCAAAGATATGCGATTGTGGAAAGAGACGAAGTTATGTACGAGGAATTTATGATGGACGACGCCGATATTTGCGTAGTTGCTTTCGGTATTGCCGCCAGAATTTCCAAAAACGCCATCGTGGAAGCAAGAAAGAAGGGGATAAAAGTCGGTATGATTAGACCTATAACCCTTTGGCCTTTTCCGAAAGACGTTCTTAAAAAAGCGGCGGGTAAGGTGAAATCTTTCCTTTCGGTAGAACTTAATATGGGACAGATGATTGACGACGTTAAACTTGCTATCGGCTGTTCTAAACCTGTATATCTTTGCAATAGAACTGGCGGTGTTCTTATGTCGCCGGACGAAGTTCTTGCAAAAATCGACCAAATTCAAAAAGGAGAAGCAAAAGAATGGTAGTATTTGAAAAGACTAAAGGTCTTACCGATAATCAATTGCATTATTGCCCCGGGTGTACGCACGGTATTATACACAGGCTCGTTGCGGAAGCGCTCGAAGAACTCGGTGTTCTCGGCAAAACCGTAGGCGTTGCGTCGGTCGGCTGTTCGGTATTCTCGTATAATTATTTCAATTGCGATATGGTTCAGGCAGCACACGGAAGGGCTCCTGCAGTTGCGACCGGTGTGAAAAGGGCTAATCCCGATAACGTCGTATTTACTTACCAAGGTGACGGCGACCTTGCCGCAATCGGTACGGCGGAAACCGTTCATTCCGCAGCAAGAAACGAAAATATAACAGTTATTTTCGTCAATAACGCGATTTACGGTATGACGGGCGGTCAAATGGCGCCTACGACGCTTCCCCGTCAGGTTACGCAAACTTCACCTTACGGCAGAGACGTAACCGTTGTGGGATATCCGGTAAAAGTTTGCGAAATGCTTTCACATGTAGACGGCGCTACCTATCTTGAAAGGGTTGCCGTAAATAACGTTAAAAATATTAAAAAAGCAAAAAAAGCGATATTAAAGGCATTTAAAAATCAAATCGAAGGTAAAGGATTTTCTCTTATAGAAGTTCTTTCAACTTGCCCTACAAATTGGGGATTAAGTCCGAAAGACGCTATAAAATGGCTTGACGAAAATATGGAAACGTATTATCCTCTCGGCGTGTATAAAGATAAATACAAGGAGGATAAATAATTATGAATAAGACCACGAAAATACTTATCGCGGGTTTTGGCGGACAAGGTATTTTGTTTTCGGGTAAGGCTCTTGCGTATACCGGTCTTAACGCGGGGCTTGAAGTAAGTTGGTTGCCTTCTTACGGACCTGAGATGAGGGGCGGTACGGCTAATTGCAGCGTAATTTTAAGTCATACTCCTATCGGTTCTCCCATAGTGGATAAACCCGACGTACTTATCGCAATGAATTTGCCTTCTCTTGAAAAATACGAGAACGAAACCGAAAAGGGCGGTTATATTATATATGACAGTTCGCTTATTTCAAAAGAAATAAATACCGAAGGCGTTAATATTGTCGCGATTCCGGCAACTAAATTAGCAAGCGATAACGCGCTTGACGGTTTAGCTAATATGATTATTATGGGCAAGGTTATTAAAGAAACCGATATCTTGACTCTCGAACAGGTAAAAGACAGTTTAACAAAAATGGTTCCCGCGAAAAAACAGGAATTGCTTGCTAAAAACATTAAAGCTATTGAATTAGGTTTTAATTATTAAACTATAATAAAGCGTAAATAACCCGTGAAATAATTTTTTGCGGGTTATTTTTTTGTGACATAATCGGTCGAACCGTGCATATATTGAAGTAGAAAAGCCATAAAGGAGGATAAAAATGTCGTTTTTCTGTAATTTTCAATCCGACAGATGTCCCGGGCAAATAAACGGCAATCCGCTTACGGGTTTGTGTGAAAAGGTGTGTGTTCAAGTAAAAAAAGTGTTCGACGCTTGTATGCAACAAACTCAATTGACGAACGTTGTAATCGCAATAGATAATCCCACGCCTTCTAATCCTACATATCCGCTGACGTTTATAAGCGCAAAAAGTACGGTTTCGCAAGGTACGGTGAGCAATTTGCTTGTAGAACCTCTTGCAGAACGTCCGAATTCGGCAAGAGTGAAAACGGACGTAATAATTCCCGTATCCGTTGCGTATACCGACGCTAACGGGGTAGAAGGAGTTGCGACCTCGACGGTTACTGTTCCGAAGGATGTAATTTTGAATATACCGTCGGCGTCTATTATGCCGTATAACGTCGAAGCACTTGTTTCTCTCGTGTCTACACAGGGCAGTTATTCGGGCGACGGTCAATTTACGATGGATGCATGTATATCGGTAATTTTAAAAATCGTAATGGAGGTGGAATTGTTAATCCCTTCGTATGGTTATACGCCTATACCACCTTGTCAGGAATACACGCAGGAGGTATGTGCAGGCTTTTTCGAATTGCCCATGTATCCGGAATAGGATTGTGTGAAAAAACGCGGGAAATCCGCGTTTTTTTCTTTTTAAACGGTAAAATTCTTGTTTAATTCGTCGCTTAATGCTATAATACAAGCGAGAAAACTTGCTTGCAAGGGTTTTCGAGCGTAGTATTTCATCGCGAGCGCACTTGCGTTAGCAAGCGGCTTTTGAAAAAAGGCGAAGGGCGAAAGCCTGCGCGAGGCGATATAATAAGAGAAAACTTGCTTGCAAGGGTTTTCGAGCGTAGTATTTCATCGCGAGCGCACTTGCGTTAGCAAGCGGCTTTTGAAAAAAGGCGAAGGGCGAAAGCCTGCGCGAGGCGATATAATAAGAGAAAACTTGCTTGCAAGGGTTAGACGGTATATTTTTACGCGCAATAACTACCGAAAAAATTTTAAGTCGAACGGTGTAATATATTTATGAAAGTTTTTGCAATCAGCGACCTTCACATATCGACGAATACAAATAAACCGATGGATGTTTTCGGTGGAAATTGGGTCGGTTATCTCGATAAAATCAAAGCCGATTGGACGGTAAAGGTTACCGACGAAGATTTGGTTTTGATAGGCGGCGATATAAGTTGGGCAATGAATATTTCCGATGCCGAAAAAGATATAAATACGTTTGCCTGTTTAAGTGGAAAAAAAATTTTGATAAAGGGCAATCACGATTACTGGTGGAGCGGTATAAATAAGGTAAGAGAAATGCTTCCGATGGATTTTTATGCCCTTCAAAACGACAGCATCCGTTTCGGAAATATAGTTATTTGCGGTTCGCGTTGTTGGAGTGTCCCCGGTAGCCCCGATTTTAACGCTCGCGACGAAAAACTTTATTTGAGAGAAATCGAAAGGTTAAAGCTTTCGTTAAAATCAGCATCGAAAAACTTAAGTGAAGACGATAAATTACTTGCGCTTATACATTACCCGCCCTTTAACGTAAAACGGGAAAGTTCTGCATTTACCGACCTTTTTGAAGAATACGGCGTAAATTCCGTTATATACGGACATTTGCACGGGAAAGACGTAAGAGCCGATAAGTTAGTCGTGAAAAACGGAGTTAAATATTATCTTACTTCGTGCGACCAAGTTGACAATAAATTAACGGAGATATTATTATGACGGAAGAAAAACAATCCGTTTGCGACGAACAAACGTGTGAAAAAAGTCAAGAAAACCCTTTATTAAAAGAAAAATTCTTTAATTATTTAAGAACGTTACCTAAACGTTATTTTATAACGGCATTTTCAGGTATGGCGCAAGGTCTTTTCGTAACGCTTATCGCGGGTACGATTTTGGCGCAGATTGCAGGTTGGATTGGCGATAATTACATAGGCAATACCTTGTTGTTTATAGCGAATATCGCTAAAATACTTATGGGGGCGGGGATAGGCGTCGGAATAGCGCACGCGCTCGGTAAAAACAAACTTTTGATATTCACTTCCGCCGTTGCCGGTATGATAGGCGCTTGGGCAGACCAACTTATTGTCGGTGGGGGCGGATTTTCCGCAATTACGACGAAACTCGGTTCGGCACTTCCGGGTAATCCTATCGGCGCATACGTCATTACGATGTTGGTTGTCGAAGTGGTCGAACTTTACGCAGGCAAAACCAAACTCGATATAATTTTAATTCCGCTCGGCGCAATGTGTTTGTCGTTTGTCGGAGTGTTCGTTGCCTGGCCGTTTATTTGGGTAGTTAATCAGTTGGGCGTTCTTATCGCTTTGGCTACGCAAACTACTCCTTTCGTAATGGGCGTGCTTATTTCGGTTATTATGGGAATAGTTCTTACGATGCCCACGTCGTCTGCGGCTATTTGGGTTGCCGTTGCTACTCCCGTTATTAAAGGCTATGCCGACGGAACGTTTTCTTTTGAAATTTACGACGCAATGCTTTTGGCTGGCGGCGCGGCTACCGTCGGGTGTGCGTGTCATATGGTAGGTTTTGCGGTTGCATCCTTCCGTGAAAACGGAGTCGGTGGATTGATTTCGCAAGGGATAGGAACAAGTATGCTGCAAATTCCGAATATTATGAAAAAACCGATTATAATGTTGCCGATGATAATTTCAAGCGCAATTTTAGGACCGTTGTCTACATGTGTTTTCGGTCTGCGTTGCGGTGCTTCGGGCGGAGGAATGGGAACGAGTGGTTTGGTCGGCGTATTTGACCTTTTTAAATATACTACGATTGATTTCGTAGGTGTTTTGGGTATAATTTTGCTTATGGTTATATTACCTGCGATATTAAATATAATCATAACCGAATTTATGAGAAAGAAGAATTTGATAAAATTCGGAGATATGAAACTCCCCGATTAAGCAAAAAGGCGGTTGACCGCCTTTTTGTGTTATTTGCCGATTTCTTTGCATAAACTCTAATAAACGAAAAAGGAGATTTTTATGCAACAGGTTGTCAAAGATAATGATAAACTTATACTCGACGCAAGAAAAAATTTGCAAATGACAAGTGTCGAAGCGGTTGACGGGTTTTCCGAGCAAGCGTTAAAACTCACGGTCGGCGGTTTAAAAGTGCAAATTTCGGGCGAAAATATAAAAATAACGACTTATGATAAAAATTCCGGTCTGCTTTCGGCGGACGGTAATTTTTACGAAATAAAATACAACTGCAAAAAAAAGCCTTTATTAAAAAGGATTTTTAAATAATGTTCGATACTCTTTCGCAGTTTTGTACGTTCGTTGCTTGTATAAGTTTCGGTGTCGGTTCGGGAATATTTGTATCGGTTTCGACTTTGTTGAAAAAAACGGTAAAAACAAGTTTTGTGAAAATCATACTCGACGTGTTCTTTTTTTTCGTAATTGCCGTTTTATACGTATTGTATGCGTATCGGCTCGGATTTTCTTCTCTTCGCGTTTATATGCTGTTCGGTGTTTTTGCGGGAATTACGGCGTATATGAAAACTTTTCATATATTTGTTGCAAAATTTATAAAAAAGGGGTATAATAGACTTCAATTAGAAAAAGATAAACGTAGGTGTAAGTATGAACGAAGAAAAAACAAAAAGAGTAATCGTTGCAACGACGGTGGGCGCCGTTTTGTTGCTCGTCGTTCTTCTTGCCGTTATGGTGTTTCAACTGATTTCGATAAGCGTTCAACGAAAAAGAGAAAAAAGACTCGACGAACAGATAGCAATTTACAAGGAACTTAAAGAAACTAACGAAAACGCTCTGGAAGAACGTTCTGCTTATTGGTGGATTGTTCAGCGAGCAAGAGAACTCGGGTATTATTTCGATGGTGACAAAAAATTCAAGTAATTTATACGGTGTGATAGACGTCGGTTCTAATTCCGTTCGTTTGATGTTGTGGCGAAACGAGAAAACACTGTATAAAAAAGTTAAAGTTACAAAACTTGCCGAAGGTCTGGGTAACGGTTCGCAATTGCAAGATTGTGCGATTGACCGTACCGCTCGGGCCGTTTCTTTTTTTGTGGAAGAAGCGCGCGAGGCAAACGCCGACGAAATATTCGTTTTTGCCACTGCCGCGGTGAGACAGGCGGTAAACGGTTCGGAATTGGTAATGAAAGTCAAGGAACTCACGGGTCTGACCGTTGACGTTATATCGGGAATGCTTGAAGCCGAAATCGGGCTTTTGGGCGCGGTTTCGTTTCAAAACGGCGGGATAATCGACGTCGGCGGCGCAAGTACTGAAATAAGTGTTTTAACGGACGGTAAAACGGCGTTTTGCAAAACCGTTTCGATAGGTTGCGTTAAAATAACCGATATTTGCGGACAAGACTGCCTTAAAGCTCAATCGGTTTCGGAAACGTTTGCCAAAGAATTTAATAACGCTCCGTTGACTACTTTTTACGGTATCGGCGGTACGGCGACGAGTATTGCCGCAATATTGCAAAGTCTTGACCCGTACGATTCCGAAAAAGTTCACGGTTACGTTATTAACCAAAAAGACCTTATTTGCCTTAAAGACAGATTGTATTCGATGACCGTTGACGAACGTAAAAAGTTAAAAGGGTTGCAGCCCGAACGCGCTGAAGTAATTGCAGGTGGCGTTTCGATTTTACTTTCGGTTATGAACGTGTTAAAAATAGATAAAATTACAGTAAGCGAAAAGGACAATCTCGAAGGTTATCTTTATAAAAAACGGAGAATTTATGAGTAAAAAAGTTAATGTTATAAGTAACGTCATTGCAATGGCTTTGACCGTTGTTGCGGTTTTGTGTGTCGTAATGATTTGTAATTCGCAATATAACGCGGAATTTATCGAAGTATTGTTATTTTTTCTCGTCGGCGCGCTTTTGTTCGGTTTGTTAAATGCTTTCGTTCACGAATTCGGGCATATAATCGTAGGCAAAAAAAACGGATTCCGTTTCGTGTCGGTTACGGTTTGGTTTTTTAAATGGCGTAGAGTTAACAAGAATATTCGCTTCGATTTCGTTATGATGGGCGAAGAGGCAGGGTCGTCGGAAATGATTACCGACTATACGGATAACATAGCAACGCGTTTCAAGAATATGACGCTTGGCGGAATAGTCGCTTCGGCGATAATGGCCGTAATAGGAATAGTACCCTTGTTTTTGTATTCGGTTTTGCCGTTATGGGCTTTTTGCGTTCTCGGTATGATGCTTCCCGTTTCCGTTTATTATTTCGTGGGTAATGCGCTCCCGATGTCGTCGGAAGGAGTTTTAAACGACGGCGCAACCGTTTACGGTATAAAAAAAAATACGCCTTCTGCACAGGTTATGACGGGTATTCTTGCTTTTCAGGCAAGGTTGACGGCGGGCGATACTCCGTCGGAAGTCGACGAAAAATTTTTGTTTGAAGTTCCCCAATTGCCTGAAGATGATTTGAATTTTATTTTATTGCTTAACGCACGGTATTCTTTTTATCTCGATAAGGGCGATTACGCTAACGCAAAGTCGACGTCCGACCGATTGATGACTTTGCTCGACTATATGCCTAAAACGTATCGAGCGGTGATAAAAACCGACGCGCTTTATAACGCTTGTACTTTCGATTACAACGAAGAAACGGCGGACGAACTTATGTACGAAGTGGAAAAATACGTAAATAACGTAAACGACGCTACGAACGTGAGGGTAAAACTTGCTTACCTTATGTACGTTGCTAAAAATAAAGACGCTTGCGAAATTTTTTACGAAAAGGGAATGCGTGAGTGTAAGAGAAACCCCGTTAAAGGGCTTGCCAAAATGGAAGAAAAACTTTTTAACGAATTGAAAGAAAACTTTTAGTTTAAAAAGCACGGCGTTTCGCCGTGCTTTTGAAGTTAACCCATAAAATCCAAATCGGAATAACAATACGGACAAATACGTTTTGATTGTATCCCACATTCCATACAGTATTGCGCTCCGCAATTAGGACATTCCATAACGAAGCCGTCGTTAAGTTCGCTATGGCAGTTTTTACATTCTCCCATAAATTTCTCCTTTAGTGTAATATTTAGTATGTGTAAAAAACGTAGCCGTATGTATTTTATAATTTTTTGTCGGTTAAAACTATTTATAGTTTTAAAAGTTTAAATTTACACTTGAAAAAAAAATGCGGATATGATATAATAACTACATAAAAATTGTCAATGTGGGTGTTCTAATGGAAGATAACGTAAAAGTAACTGCAAACTATGGCGAAGGTCAAATTCAGGTTCTCGAAGGGCTTGACCCCGTCAGGAAAAGACCTGGTATGTATATCGGCTCGACCGATGCAAGAGGATTGCATCACCTCGTTCAGGAGATAGTCGACAACTCTATCGACGAATCTTTAAGCGGCTATTGCGATACAATAACCGTAAAATTTAATAACGACGGTTCTTGTACGGTAACCGATAACGGCAGGGGTATTCCTACCGCAATTCACCATACGGAAGGTATTTCTGCGGTTGAAGTTGTTTTAACCAAACTTCACGCAGGCGGTAAATTCGGCGGAGGGGGATATAAAATTTCCGGTGGCTTGCACGGTGTAGGTCTTTCGGTAGTTAACGCTCTTTCCGAATGGTTGGAGGTTGAGGTTTATCAAAACGGCAAACACTATAAGCAAATCTATAACCGCGGTATTCCGCAAGCCCCGTTAAAGATTATCGGCGACGCTGATTTTACGGGAACGTGGGTTACCTTTAAGCCTGACGACGAGATTTTTGAAACCGTAGATTTTAATTACGATACGGTAAAAACAAGACTTCGTGAATTAGCTTATCTTAATAAAGGTTTGACGATTAAAATCGTAGACGAACGCGTATGCAGAGAACATAACGACACGTTCTTTTACGAAGGAGGAATCGCGCATTTCGTCGAAGATTTAAGTCGTAGCAAAAATCCGCTTTTCGACTCGC
Source organism: uncultured Christensenella sp. (assembly GCA_964435195.1). Taxonomy (GTDB): domain Bacteria; phylum Bacillota; class Clostridia; order Christensenellales; family Borkfalkiaceae; genus UBA1259. Next base: position 18,652 of record CAYSYT010000030.1, read on the forward strand.
CCGTTTATTTCGACGTCTTTTACGGCGATACGGAAGTAGAAGTCGCGCTTCAATATACCGATACTTATAACGAAACCATTTATGCGTTCGCAAACAATATCAATACCGAGGAAGGAGGAACTCATTTGGAAGGCTTTAAGAGTTCTTTGACGAGAATTATAAACGACTTCGGTAAAAAAATTAACGTTTTTAAGGGCGAAGAAAAAGTTTCTTCCGAAGATTGCCGCGAAGGTTTGGTTGCCGTTGTTTCGGTAAAACTTACCGAACCGCAATTCGAAGGTCAAACGAAAACTAAACTCGGCAATAGCGAAATGCGTAATTACGTTACAAAAGCAATGAACGAATATTTCGGCACGTTTATGGAAGAAAATCCCGCAAAAGCCAAAGAAATCGTTTTAAAATGCGTTACGGCGCAAAGGGCGAGAGAGGCTGCCCGTTTGGCGAGAGAAAGCACTCGTCGTAAAGGTGCGCTCGAAAGTACTACTCTACCCGGTAAACTTGCCGATTGTTCCGATAAAAATTCCGAATTTTGTGAAATTTTTATCGTCGAGGGTGATTCCGCAGGCGGAAGCGCAAAACAAGGAAGGGACAGGCGTTTCCAAGCGATACTGCCTCTTCGCGGAAAGATACTTAACGTAGAAAAAGCAAGGCTTAACAGGGTTTTGGAAAACGAAGAAATTAAGAGTATGATAACCGCATTCGGTTGCGGTATTCACGATGATTTCGACGAAAGTAAATTGCGTTATGACAGAATTATTTGTATGACCGATGCCGACGTAGACGGCAGTCATATAAGAATTTTGCTTTTGACTTTTTTCTTCCGTTTTATGCGTCCGCTCGTAGAAAAAGGACACGTATATATAGCGCAACCGCCACTTTATAAAGCGTCAAAAAACAAAGTTGACAAATATTTGTATAGCGACAAAGAATTGCAAGACTATCTTGCGGAAGTCGGTAAATGCGATATTCAGCGTTATAAAGGTTTGGGCGAAATGGACCCTGAACAGTTGTGGGATACAACTATGAACCCGGAAACGAGAACAATGCTTCGCGTATCTATGGAAGACGCCGTAGAGGCTAACGAAACTTTCAGCAGGCTTATGGGTGACGACCCCGAACTTCGTAGAGAGTTTATCGAACAAAACGCTAAACTCGTAACCGACTTGGATATTTGATAAGGGAAACGCAAGGAGAAATAATTATGGCTAAAAAAGAAGTCAGCGCGGAACTTTCCGCAGAATTCAAATCGACGTTAGAAAAAACAAAACTCATTAATGTCGAAGTTAATAACGAAGTAAAAAAATCTTTTATCGCTTACGCAATGGCGGTAAACGTTTCCCGTGCGATTCCTGACGTTAGGGACGGAATGAAGCCCGTTCACAGGCGTATTCTTTATGCGATGCACGATATGGGTTTAACGTCTGACAAGGCTTATAAAAAGTGCGCGAAAATCGTCGGTGAAGTTTTGGGTAAATATCACCCGCACGGCGATAGTTCCGTTTATGACGCTCTCGTCAGATTAGCGCAAGATTTTTCGATAAATTTTCCGCTTGTCGACGGACACGGTAACTTCGGTTCGGTTGACGGGGACCCTGCCGCAGCGTATAGGTATACGGAAGCGAGGCTTTCAAAATTAGCCAACGAAATGTTGCGTGAAATTGAAAAAGACACCGTTGATTTTTATCCTAACTTTGACGATACGGAAATGCAACCTGTCGTTCTTCCGTCGAGAATTCCTAATATTTTGGTTAACGGTTCGGACGGTATAGCCGTAGGTATGGCAACTAATATTCCGCCGCATAACCTCGCAGAGTGCCTTAACGCCTGTGTCGCGCTTATGGACAATCCTGAAATCACTGTTGAAGAACTTATGGAATATGTTCCTGCACCTGATTATCCGACGGGTGGCGTTCTTATGGGTAGGGCGGGTATTAAACAAGCGTATAAAACGGGTAAGGGGGGCTTTGTTCTTCGCGCGAAAACCGATATAGAAGAATTCAATAACGGAACGAGAGAGAGAATAGTCGTTACGGAACTGCCGTATCAAGTTAATAAGGCAATGCTTATAAAGAATATCGCAGACCTTGTTAAAGATAAGCGCATAGAAGGTATAAGCGACGTTAAAGACGAGTCCGACAGACATGGTATGCGTATCGTTATAGACGTTAAAAAAGACGCTAATACACAGGTGGTTTTAAATACTCTTTTTAAGCACACTAATTTACAGGTTAAAGACGGGATAATTCTTCTTGCGCTCGTGGACGGCGAACCGAAAATTCTTGGTTTGAAAGAAATTTTAACCCATTATATTAAGCATCAAGAAGAAGTAATAATTAGAAGAACAAAATACGACCTTGCAAAAGCCGAAGAGCGTGAACACATAGTAAAAGGTTTGGTTATTGCGCTTAATAATATCGATAGAGTTATTGAGATTATAAAACAGTCGAAAGATAAGTTGACGGCTGTTCTCGCGTTAATGGGTGAGTTTGACCTTTCCGAAAAGCAGTCTAACGCTATACTTGAAATGCGTTTGCAACGTTTAACCGCTATGGAAGTTGAAAAACTTAACGAAGAACTAATTGCACTTGAAAACACTATTGCCGACTTAAAAGATATTTTGGCTAACGAGTTTAGGGTTAAACAAATTATTAAAGACGATATGGAGGAAATTAAACAAAAATATCCTTCGCCGAGAAAGACCGAACTTTCATACGATTACGGTGAAATAGATATTGCGGATATGATTCCCGTCGAAGACGTAGTCGTAAGTTTAACTCAATTCGGTTACGTTAAGCGTTTGCCTATATCGGAATACAGAACGCAACACCGCGGCGGTAAAGGTGTTACGGCGCATAAACCGAAGGAAGAAGACTTCGTAAAAAATATGTTCGTTACTTCCACGCACGACGATATTTTGTTCTTTACCGATAAAGGCAAGGTGTATAGCATAAAAGGGTATATGATTCCCGAGGCGCAAAGGGCAGCAAGAGGAAGAGCAATCGTTAATTTGTTGCAACTTGGCGAAAATGAAAAAGTATGCGCTATGATTCCTCTTAAAGAAGGTGGAGACGGCTATATCGCAATGGCTACTAAGGACGGACTTATTAAGAAAACAGCGCTTTCGGAATTTGCAAGCATTAGAAAGGTCGGTAAGATAGCGATTAGCATTGTTGAAGGCGACGAACTTATAGCGGTACAGTTAACGAGCGGCAACGACGAAATTATTATGGCTTCGCACGAGGGTAAGTGTATCAGATTTAACGAAACTGACGTTCGTTCGACCGGCAGAGATACGCAAGGCGTTAAGAGTATGGAACTCGTTGACGATTACGTTGTTGATATGTCCGTAATTAAAGATGGTTACGAAGTTATGACTATGACCGAAAACGGTTACGGTAAGCGTAGCGATTTAAGTGATTATAGATTGCAACAACGCGGCGGTAAGGGTGTAAAAGCCGGGGTGTTTAACGCTAAAACGGGTAAACTTGTAAGCTTGAAACTCGTTTCCGAAGCCGATGACGTTATGATTATCACAAGCAACGGAACGATAATACGCGTTTCGTCTGCCGATATCAGTAAAATAGGCAGAGATACGCAAGGCGTTAAAGTAATGCGTATAGACGATTCTTCCGTTGCGACTATCGCAATCGCTCCGAAAGGTGAAGTAAGCGAAGAAGAATTAACCACCGAAGAATAAAAGTCGATAATTAAGAAGTGCCACGAAATTTCGTGGCACTTCTTATCCTTTAATGTCGTTTTATACTCTACACGGACTTATTGTTTTTCGCTATGAAAATTTTTGCGGAAAAAATATGGTTTTTTTGCCGAATTTTATAGTCTTGCTAAAAAAATAGAGTATAAAAAATTTGTGTAACGATAATTAAAAAATAAAGGGCAGGGTAGATGACCTTGCCCTAATATGTGTTTGTCACTGCATTTTAATACAAACGACACCACTACCTGAAATTTGCGACACCCCTAGTGTCAAAAAGCGACACCCCTAAGTGTTAGAACGATTACTTTGACACCCCTAGAAATTTTTCAAAAACATAGTCAAATACTACTTGACAAGTCATACTACTTGACAAGTCAATTTGGGTGTGCTATAATATAGTCAATCAACATTGAC
>CAYSYT010000031.1:0-3163 GCA_964435195.1 uncultured Christensenella sp.
ATAATAAATAATGTATTATTTTATAGGTTTTAATGCCTTAAAATAAAAAAAATTAAGGAGAGTTTGTATGGTAAAACAAAAAAAGAGTGTGTTTTTAGTGCTGCTTTCGGTAATTACTCTCGTTTTATTTGCTTTCGGTATCTATACCGTCTTGCCAAAACCGTCAACGGTCGTTGCGGCGGGCGAGTCGATTAGCGTTACAGACGATTTTAAAACCGAAGCGATAAACGCGCTCGACGCTTATGAAGTTTCAAGATTTGTCGGTGGCAAAATGGGTGACGATGCTAACGTTTACGGAATAGTCCCCGGTTCGAGCTGGGCGGCATATACCGACGCGGGCGACGCTTATATTACGTATAAAATAACGCCTGATATAGGTTGTTCACTTTTTAACGTTCAATTTTCTTCTACTTTTAAAATCGGGCATCAAAGCGGCAGATATTGGTATCAAACCTCACCCGCTACGGGCAAAACGCCTTGGAGCGCGAATAAACTCGGCGTAAACGCTTACGTTTATACGAGCACCGATAACAAAAACTGGTCGCTCGTTTACGATTTTAACGCCGCAAAGGGCGGAACGGAGACTTCGCCTTATATCAAGGATTTCGGTTTTAACGAATTTTCTCCGTCGATAGATTTGTCTTCTTCGGTGAAAAACGGCCGCGATTTATACGTTAAATTTTTCGTGGAACATATAGATTCTTCCGAATCTCCCGTCGATAACGAAAAAACTCGGGGTATCGCACTCGGCAATCTCGGTTTGCAGTTATATTCTATAAACATAACAGCCGACCAAAGCGCAAGAGTATACGATAAGGTTATAAGCGACGATTTTACCGAAACGGGTACGGTAATAGAGAATAGCAACGTATACGATTATTCGCACGTTACCAACCACGATGCTTACGATAACATCAATTATACTCAGGCGTTGGTTCCCGCAACTGAATTGCAAGCATCTTTGGATACCGACGACGGCTATATAGTATACAAAATGACTGCGGATTACGGAAAGACCATAGATAGTTTAATTATTAACTTCGAGGCTGATTACGGGCATCGAGGAGGATTGTATTGGTGGCAGGATTCTCGCGGTTGGTCGGCAAATCAACTCGGTGCGAACCTTTACGTCGATTACAGTTACGATGGCGTAAATTACACAAGAGTTTACGACCTTAACGCCGATAACGGTAACATAATTACTAAGGAATTTACAACGTTAACTCCGAAGGTCGATTTAACCGATTACGCCGAAGGTAAAACTTTAATTTACGTAAGGCTTTTTATGGAACATTTTACCGTTGAGGAACTTAATCATTCCGAATATACGAAAGGAATAACGTATAATAAACTCGGTATAACGTTATCTAACGTAACTTTATCCGTCGACTTTGCCGAAACGGAAAATCCTGCGTATTCGTTTGAAGAAGACTTTACCGTAATAGGTTTAAAAGAAGACGACGGAAAAACTTGCGCGATAGAAACTAACAACGTTGCGAGCGACAGATACGGTCAGGTAACTTACGGGTTCGTTCCCGCAAGTTCGTGGGGTGCGACGGTTACGGCGGGTAACGCGTATATGATTTATAAATTACCGATTAACGGCAACGGCACGTTCGTAAACGTAAGCAGTTTGTACTTCAAAGTAAAATACTATCTTGCAGATCGCAACAACGCCGATTTGACGGTAACCGCAAGTTTCGATAATTCCGATTATTCGGTATATTCTTACAGTGTAAAAGAAAACAAGGTCAGTTATTCGTCGGCTATTCAAACGCTCGATTTGGATTTGACCGATTTGCTTTCGAACTCCGCGGCGGTTAATTCGGAAAACTTATACGTTAAAATTTCTATGCTCCACGACTCCGGCTCGTTCGCTCTTAACGAACTCGGCGTATATTTGCACGGCGTATCCGTTTATGCCGAACAGAATTTCACGATGAGTGTCGGCGCGTCCGCGAGAATTAAAACCGACGGCAACGGTTTAAGGTTTACTTCGTTAATTAAAAAGAGCGTTTACGACAACCTCGTCGAAACTTACGGTAGCGATAACGTTTCTGTTTCTATGCTTATCGCGCCTTACGATTATATCGCTACGCACGGCGCGTTTACAACTGAAAATCTTTTCGGCGGTAGCGTATACAACGTAGTTATGCCCGGTGGCGCAAGCGTTGACGGTTTGGTTAACGTAGCGGCGGTAACTTCCGCGATAACCACTGTCGGCGCGCCTCAAGGTTATTACGCGTTCAGCGGTTCGATAACCGATATTAAAGACGCTAATATCGACAGGGAATTCGTTGCGTTGGGTATCGTAACCTGCGTCGGAGAAAGTACCGTAAATATAATTTCCGATTACGCTAACGGCAACGTTAAAGATACCGCGCGTTCGGCGGCTTACGTAGGGCAAAAGGCGGTTGAAGACGAAAGCGTTTCGCCGGAGGACAAAGCCGTGCTCAAAGCGGAATACTTGGACAAGGCGAACGGTAACGCTACCACCTATACGGTAATACATACTTTGTTTGCTAAATCCGGCAACGTAGTAGATATATCTATCGTAAATACGGATTCTACGGTCGGCGCGGAAGTTACGGTAACGCCCAGCACTGGATTTTCGGGTTATTCTTATGCCGCAACGGTTGTAAACAACGGTATTACTTATACTTCGGTAACCGAAGGCACGGTATACGCTAACGGCAGAACGGTGTTCTACGTTTACTATTTACAAGATTAGAAGGACGGTGATTGATATGAAAATTTATAATACTCCTTTCGTGGAAGTTATTGCTTTGGAAAAAGACGTCGTTCATTGTTCCGACTTTAACGTCGAATTCGATTTGAGCGATAATTTAGACCCGTCTTTGAAAGACCCTTATTGATAAAAATTTTAATGGGATTAGCCCCCGTTGTTTTAACGGGGGCTAATTTTAAGGCTTATGACTTTTAATTTTTACCGTTTACGTAAAAAAATTTTATACGTAATTTTCGCCGCATTTTTTTTGTTTTCGACAACGTGTTTTTGCGCTTGCGCCGATGACGAAAAAAAATCCGAAATAATCATCGAAAACGATTTCCGCAACGAAGGAATTTGGAATACGGGTATATACGAATTTAACAACGTGGTAACCGACTTCGAGAACGACGGCGGACATCGGACCTTCGGCGT
>CAYSYT010000031.1:3263-22397 GCA_964435195.1 uncultured Christensenella sp.
TTCGGCGTTTTTGGGGCATAAGAGTATAAAACCGTATATCGGCGAAGACAAAACTAATTTGACCGTTCAATACGGTTACGACAACGTTAATTTTACGCAGGCGTTCAGCCTTTATAAAACCGTGGAATTAAACGAGGGCGAGGAATATTCGAGAACGGTAAATTTGACGGAATTCGCCGCAAATAAAAGTTTAATTTATATAAGAATAAATCTAATTCATTTGGCGTGGAAAGATTTTCCTTTGGACTGGCAACAAAACGGTATATTCAACCAAAACCACGATATAGTCTTGCAGCGTTTGGGCGTGAGGCTGTACAACGTTAAAATTACCGCAACGCAAAGTAAATAAACGTAATTCAGGTATTTTTTTGCCTGAATTTTTTATTTTTAAAAAATAAAAAATCAACAAGAGTACACTATTTGGAAACATGGCGCTATTGACGGCGTTTATATAATTGTTGTAAAATATATTATGTTATTTTAGGCAATTTGTCGAAAATATTAAGGAGATAAAAAAAGTTGAGAAACAAGAAAAATTTTTTTACGTTTTTGCTTACGTCGTTACTGTGCGTAAGTTGTTTTGCGGGTTCTTTGTTCGTTTCGGGCTATAACGCTTTTGCAGACGAAGACGAGAATTCTACGATAGTCGTTTCGGATGATTTTTCAATTGCGGGCGGTACGGGTATAACCAACAGCCACGCGTTCGCTTACGACCACGTTACCAGCGACGAAGCGGGCGGAGGGCACGATACTTACGGTTTGATTCCCGCATCCGTTTGGGGCGCTAACGTCGATGCGGGCAACGGCTACGTTATTTATAAAATTGCGGCGGAAGGCGATAACAACGTGTTGTCTAATCTTCAACTGAAATTCAACTGTTATTTCGGTTGTTCTTCTATCGGCGAATATTGGGGAGAAAACTTTACTAATTTAAGGGTTTATTACAGTAAAAACAATTCTTCTTGGACGGAAGCCTTTAACCTCCATAACGGCAGCAGTTCAACCGTTCCGCTTTCAAACGTAGTAACCGACGCAAACGGTCAATCGGATATTAGCAACGGTAATACAAACGTTTTCGGGAACAAATCCGTTTATGCCGAATATACCGCGGATTTAACGAGCGTTATCGGTAATTCTCCCGTAATGTATATTAAATTCGAATTTATTCATTTAACTTACGACGATATGGCGGGTAAGGTATCAGAAACGAGACTTGGCGAATACGACTACGATACGGTTAATAAAAAAGTTCCTTTACACAGAATAGGCTTGCGTTTGAATAACTTAACGATTTCTTACAAGCAAAAAGAATTGAGCGACGAAGGTTTAGTCGTTTACAACGATAGCAAAACTTTTGACTACGGTATTTATTCTTCGGGTTCGGACGCTTGGAAAGAAACGGCTTACGAGGCAGGCGGACTTTCTATCAGAGAGGGCGTCGATTATGCGAACGGGGCTCTTATTACGCCCGCGCTCGCTCCCGTAAGTACGCAAAGCGAAGGTTATATCGTTTATAAATTCAAAGCGCCCGACGGCAGAAATTTCAGCAGCGCAAATTTAACGTCTTTTGCAAGGTGTTTCGATTATAATTGTCAAGGCGTTTACGAAAAGTTGGAATATTATATAAGTTCTAACAATATAGATTTCACTCTCGTTCATTCGTCTCCGATAAAACAATCGCCGAGCAGCGGTATTACGACCGAATTGGATTTGGAAAATTACGTTTTCGGTAAAACGGCTTTTTATTTGAAAATAGTTATCGGCTGTTCGAACGATACTTCTTGGACAAACCTTAAAGAACTTTCCGTAAACGTCGAGTTCGAGAAGTTGGACTTAACCGTCGATTTCGGCAACGGTCACGTTGAAACCGTTCGGCATTACAGAGGCGAAACTTTTGTTCCGTCTAATATAACTTTGCCCGACGGCTTTGTTCTCGACGAAAACGTTGCGTATTTGTCGCAAGATTATTCTTCCGACAACGTGCTTTCTTCTACCGCTCCCGTACTCGAAGAAACTAAGATTTATTTGAAAGGTACTTGGGGGTGCTATTCGCTAAACTTCGTTCTTGACGGTGGCGCTTGCGACGATTTGCCCGACAGATATTTTTCTTCCGAGGGATTAACTCTCCCGACGCCCGTTAAAGAGGGTAGTATTTTCGTGGGGTGGTTTACCGACGATAATTATTCCGAACCTATAACGGAAATTGCAAAAAACCGAACCGGCGGATTAACCCTTTACGCAAAATGGGTGGCGAATAATCCTCCTACGAATATCGTCCCCGACGACGTCGTAACGGGCGGAGGTTGTAACGGGTCTATCGACTCGGTTTTGACCGTGGGTTTAACCGTAACTTTGCTCGGTTTTACTTTGGCTACGAAAAAGTTACTTAAAGGGAAAAAGGAGGAACGCAGATGAAAACATTACCGTTAAAGAAAAAAACCGTTGCCGTTTTAATGCTTGCCGTCGGGTTTATACTTTCTTTGGTTTGCGCTTTCGGTTTTGGCGGAACCAACGTTAATGCGGCGTCGGACGCCGAAATAAAAATTGCTTATCAAGATTATCTTTTAACGTATACGGGGACGAATCCCGAAAGAGATTTTATAGATGCTAATAAAGATTTTTTTGAATCGATAGGGTACGACCACAAAGATAAATTAACCGATGACGCTATAAACAGAATATACGATATTTTCGGCGTAAATAAAGACGACGTTTTGTCTAACGGTGCTACGATAGGCGACGCTAACAAAGAGAATTTTTCAGGTAAATACGTTTCTTTGTCCGCGAACGGCGTATCGGTCGGTGGCGACAGCCTTAACGACGGAGATTTTTCGATAATAGTTATGGGCGACCAACAAACGGCGGTGGAATATCACAGCGCGGCGGTCGCCGCTACTTACGATTATATCGCTGCTAATAAAGACGCAATGAATCTTAAAATGTTCATAAACGTAGGCGATATCGTCGACGATACCGAATTTATTTCGTGGAGAGAACCGAGCGGTAACTCTTGGTTATACGTAAATATGCACCCCGGCAGACTCGGTAATTATCAAATGCAAGGGCAGTTTGCCATTACGCAGGCGCAAAAACTTTTAGACGCGGCCATACCGTCCGCCTATACGATGGGTAACCACGATTACGGCGATATGGCGGAAAGTTACCGCATAAAAGACGGGTTTAACAGATACTTTACTTTTGATAAATTCAGCACGACCGCAAACGGATTCGGCGGTTCGCTCTACAACGATATAGAGGCCGCTTGGTACGAATTTACCGCCAACGGTCAAAAATATATGGTTATAGTTTTGGGCTGTTACCCGACTACCGAAATTTTGAATTGGGCTAACGAAGTCGTTAGTACCCACCCCGAACACAAAGTAATAGTTTCCACGCACTCTTATTTTAACGGGACGGAAGAAGATTACCGAGAAGAAGGTAACGTTATTTGGGACGACTTCGTTTCCAAACACGAAAACATTTTTATGTTGGTTTGCGGACACGAATGTACTTCTGACGGTTCGGTCGTCAGAAAAGTGGATTTCGGCGATAACGGTAACACCGTAACGCAGTTTATGATAAATCCTCAGATAGAAGAATTCGGCGGCGCGGGAACGTTCGCTCAACTTATATTCCGTACCGACGGCACGGTAGACTTCGTGTACTATTCTCCGTTTGCTAACGCCAACAACGACGGAAAAGGGTACTTCTTAGATAAAAACCAGTTTACTTTTTCGTTAAATCAAGAAAAAATCGAAGTTTCCGACGAATTGAAAGCAAAAGAAACCGTCGTTGACGAAGATTTTTACACCGACGCCGTAAGCGGAACGTATTCTTATTTAGGGCACGACACAACCGAAGAGGGCAAAGCAAGACCGACAAAAGGCATTTACGCTTACAACAACGTTCTGTTTACCGAAAACGCTTTAAACGTTAAAGAAAGCGGTGTGGGTTACGTCGTACATAAATTATACGCGGGCAAATACAACCGCTTTACCAAGTTGTCGGTTAAGGCGAGCGGGCGGTTCACGGATGCGGACGGCGTTTATCAAATAGACGTTTCCACCGACGGAATAAATTATTCTACAGTAATTTACAATAATGCGGAAACGGGCTCGTTCGACCATTCTTTTGATATAGACAGATTTATCGCAGGCGCGGAATACGTTTACGTCAGGGTTTTGATAAAGAACGCTTCGGTTTATAAACTTGTTTTAGACGGTTCTTCCGTTAGAACGGTTTATACCGATAAATCTTTCGTGTTGAATTACAGTTTTGCAAACAACGTAAAAGCGTCGGATTACAATGACTGGGATATGAACGGTGCATATTCCAAATATTACGCTTGTCTTTCGGGTAACGTTTTAGGCTCCGGCGGACCTGGAAGAATGTTTTATAAGTCCTACGTTACCTACCGTTTCGATTCGGGCAGTGCGGACAGATATTTTAAATCTTTCACCGTAGATTTCACTTTTAAGGCGCAATATTTACGCTCGCAAGCGGAAAGTTACGATTTTTCGCAGCAAGAAGATTTGGATTATATTCTCGGTTTGTCGGTAAGTGTTGACGGCGGTAAAACTTTCGTCGTTATCAAAAATTACACCGAAGCCGATTGCGGTGTAAACGCAAGCACTCCTACCAAAGATTTTTGGGTTCAGGAAGAAATCGTTTTCGACGAAATAATTGAAAACAGTTTCGGCGGTGAAAACGTAACGTCTTTTATATTGAAGATAGATTATTTCGGCGCAGGTCCGCAAAGGGCACACGCAGGTTTATACAATATAAATCTTTCGGGCACGTTAAATAAAACCATTAAAGAAAAAGCCGAAAGCACTAAATATACTCGTACTTTTGAACTTTTCGGCGGCTATTTTGAACGTAAGTCCGACGTTATTCCTAAAAAGAGCGGTTATACCTTCGAAGGTTGGTATTTGACGGAAGATTTTTCCGGTTCTTCCGTTAACCCCGACGATGACGATTATAATAACGGCGACTTTACCTTTTACGCTAAATGGTCGAGAGGGTATTATATCACTTACGTTCTCGACGGCGGAACTAATTCCGACGCAAACGTTTCGTTGCTGGGTAAAAATTCTTACGTAACGCTCGTCGCACCCGTTAAAGAAGGTAAATCGTTCGTCGGTTGGTACGACTCGCAAGGTAAAAAATATACAAAAATCGAAGGTAGTCAACTTTCCGACGATTTGGTGTTATACGCCGTTTGGGAGGACGCTTCAAACGTCGCTCAACAAGGTTGTTCGTCGGGTATCGACGGAAGTTTAAGCGTCGTACTTTTTGTTTCTGCTATATGCATTGCGTTTTTCGTGAAAAAGCGTTTTGCTAAAAGATAAAAATAATAGGAGAAGGGAAATATGAAATTGACTAAAAAAACCAACGTCGTGTTTTTATTAGTAGCGTGCATAACGTGTTTCTTGTTTGCAGTGGGGTTATCGCTGTCTCATAATGCTTACGCCGTCGGCGAAACTTTAACCGTTACCGATGATTTTACTACTTTAAGTAACGGCCAAAAAAGTAACGCCTATTCGCAAAGTAACCTCGTGTACGACGCAAACGAAACGTACGGCGCGGTTACGGGGAGTTCGTGGCGAGCCAACGTTTCGGGCGGCGACGCGCAACTCGTTTACAAACTTTCTTCCGACGACGGTTACGTTTTGAATACTTCAAATTTAACGTTTACCGTCGGTAGCGGTCACGGTAGCGGAGTTTACTGGTACAATACAAGTCATCAAGGAACAAGCAATAACGTTCTCGGAAACAACTTAATAGTTTCGGTCAGCACCGATAACGAAACTTGGGTTACCGTTTATAATCTCGACGAAAGAGAACACCCTACACGTAATGCGCAGGATTATTTTAGTAACAAATATAATCCATCAATCGACCTTTCCGATTATTTGGTTAACGCGGTTGATTTATACGTTAAGTTCGATATCGAACATTTTACCGTAGAAGAATGTTGTATAGATATCGATTCTTGGAAGAACGGTATTCCGTTAAATCAAGTAGGGCTCGGTATGTATTCGGTAAATTTATCGGCGACTCAAAAGGAAATTTCGGATTTGACTCTTTCTTCCGATTTTACTTCCGCGGGGCTAACAGCCGCGTCAAACAACGTTTTTGAAAACAACAACGTTACGACGGACGCAAACGGACACGCAACGTACGGTTTGATACCTGCCGAAAAGTGGGGCGCAAGCGTAAAACTTTTGTCGGACGCATACGTTACTTACAAATTAAATGCGGTTAACGGTTACGCGTTATCGTCGCTTAACGTAGATTTAGACGTTGCGTTCGGGCATTGCTCGATAGCCATGCAAGCGGTTAAAACGGACGTCGTGGTAGCCGTAAGTTACGATAACGTTTATTATAAAGACGTATATTCTTTGCGTCAAGACGCAACGGCGGTCGCCGTAGGAGAAAGCGAACCGAAAGGCGCGGGTATAACCGAAACGGACAAACGTTACGAGTTAGAATTGGATTTGACGGATAAAATTTCGGCGACGAGTCAGTTATACGTCAGAATAAAAATAGTTTCGCCAAATTATAGCGAACTTACGGAAGAAGGTTTGGCAACCGATACCGAACAAAATAAAATAGTGCCTTTGGGTAAGGTAGGTTCACGTTTGTATAAAGTTGAAATTCAAGCAAAACAAAGCAAAATTCCGTCGGTAAACCTTTCGAACGATTGGAAACAAGCGGGTACGATGAATTCTTTCGAAGGCGTAGTCGATTATTCCGGCGTGGTTAAAGATACGACTAACGGCAACACGACTTTCGGACTTATTCCGTCGGAAACTTGGGGTGACCCCGTAAATATTTCTACGGGTTACGTTACGTATAGAATTTCGGCAACCGATAATTACGTATTTAGTTCTTTAGTTCTCGATTTATCCGTAAGGTACGGTACGAGTAAAGATAGTTTTAAATCGGGTAATGCCGATTTGACGGTTTATACTGCTTACGACGGAATAAACTTTGCAAAAACTTTCAGCCTTTTCGAAAAGGACGGCATACCTAATTCTCCGACCGAAAAAGACTTTTCCGTCGATTTGACTTCCGTTGCCAAAAATTACGGCGTTATATACGTAAAAATTGCTATGGAATGTCCTGAAACCGAAGGAATAAACTTATACAATTTGCCTGTATGTTTGCTCGGCGCAGGCTTTAAAGCAACGCAAGGTTTCGCTTCCGCAGAAGGGTTTTCTTTCGAAAACGAATTCGGTAACGATAAAGGAACGGCTATAACCGACAACTATTATAACGTTCACGAAATTTCGAACGTATACGACGGTAACGCGACTTTCGGACTTATTCCGTCTAACGGTTGGGCAGGAGAAGTTGACGCTGCAAGCGGTTATATAACGTTCAAAATTCAAGCGCCTTCCGATAAGTCCTTAAACAATGCAAGATTGCAACTTGCGTTCAAACTTTTGTCGGGCGCAAACGTAATAGTTTCCACTTCTTACGACGGCTCGTCTTTTGCGGAATTTTATAACGTTGCCGACAAGCTCGGCGCTAACGCTTATAACAATTCGTTGTCTTGGACGAAAGGTTTAGAACCTACGCCGTATCAAACGCTCGATATAGACCTTAAAGCGGTAGCCGAATCCACGGGAACGCTTTACGTTAAAATCGCAATGGAACATCCTACGGGAAAATACTTCTTGGGTAACTTGCTTTGCGAAATTTTCTCGGTGAAATTCAGCGGTGTTTACAGTGATTACGCTGCAAACGTCGGTAGAATTATTTACAACCTTAACGGCGGCAGTTACGAATCTTTGACAAATCCCGAAACTTATACCGTAGGCGACGATATAGTTTTAGTTAACCCCGTTCAAAAGTATAAAAAATTTAAGGGGTGGTACGATAACGCTTTGTTTGACGGCGAACCGATAACTTCTATCGACACGTCTGTAATTTCCGTTTACCGTTTGTATGCTAAATGGGAACAGGCAAAATACGATTTAGATATACGTATATCGGGTAACGGCACGCTTTCCGTTGGCGGCGTTGCTACCGAAAGCGGAATTAAAACGGTTGACGCGGCTACTACGTTAAAATTTACTCTTGCTGCCGATACGGATTCTATTATATATTCGCTTAATATCGACGGCACGGACGTATTCCTTACCGACGGGGCTTCATATACGTTGCGTAATATCGCAAAAAATTCCGTCATAATCGCTACGTTTAACGAAAGAGCGACCTTGAACGGTGATTTCCATATTGATTATACCGATAACGTTAAATACGGAAACAATTGGAAAAACGGACTTTACGATTTTGCTAATTTGTATATCACCGACGACGACAAACACGCATTGGGTATTAACGGCGGACAAGGTTTCCTTGTATACAAATTCGAAACACCCGACGGTAAATATTTTGAATCCGCTACGCTTACTACTAATGCAAAACTTTTTGATAATTATTTGCTCGGCGACGTAGAAAAGGTCGATTATTACGTAAGTTACGACAATAGCGATTACTTTTTGGTGTATAAAAGCGCTTTTAACAGGAAAGGCGAAAACTACGTTACGGTCGTTCAAAATTTAACCGAATACGTTATCGGAAGACAAAATTTCTTCCTAAAAATCGAAATCGGTTCGAATTCCACCAACTGGACGCTTGTAAATTGCCTCGATATGGCGTTTACTTACGAAACTGTTGAACTTACGGTAAACTACGGTGGCTTTTATACCGATATAAATTACGAACAGTTTAAGGGCTGTCCGTTAGATTCGAATATCATTAAACCGCGTGAGGGCTACGTGCTTGCCGACGGCATTATTTATACCGATGAAAATTATAACGACCTTTTGGATTTGACTGCGAATATTACGTCAGATACCGTTTTGTACGTAAAAACCGTCGAAGCCGACGGACGCATTACGTATCATTTGGACGGCGGTGTAAATTCGCAAAACAACCCCGAAATATACGATTCTTCTTCGGCTATAATTTTGGCTGACCCCGTTAAAGAAGGCTCTGTTTTCGGCGGCTGGTATACAGATTCTTCTTTTGTTAATTTAATCACGGAAATTGCAAAAGGCAGAACTGGCGATTTGACTTTATACGCAAAATGGATTTCGACCACGCCTCCCGATATAGATTACTTCGGTACGGTTACTTACGTGCTTGACGGCGGTGTAAACGATAAAAACAATCCCGACAAATATTTGTACGGCGAAACTTACAAACTTTACGATGCGGTTAAAGATGGTTACGAGTTTTTAGGTTGGTATAAAGAAAATTCCGACACGCGTCTTACGGAAATATCTTCCGAAAGCACGGGCGATTTGACTTTATACGCAAAATGGAAAAAGATTGAAACCGAAAACGGCGGAGGCGGTTGCAGGGGCAGTATCGATACTTGCTTAACCGTTGCGTCGGTAATGTTCGTTATAGGCGGCGCACTCGTCGTAAAAAAGAAGTTCGGTAAAAATTAAGGAGGAGAAGTGATTTTATGAAAAATTATAGCTTAAAAAAGAAAATTTTAACTTTCACTTTATCTTTTGTAACTGTCATTTGTCTTTCTTTGGGAATAGCGGGGGTTACGGGTTTGAAAAATTCATTTGCAAAATCGGGCGATAGATTAAGCGGAAGATTCGTGTCTACCTGCTCGGTCGATACTACTGTAAATGCGGAAGCAGGCGATTTTTCGATAGTGGCAATGGGCGACCAACAAATCGCTTTGAGCGATAATTCAAAATACGTTGAAGCCTCTTACGATTACATCGCCGAAAATAAAGATGCAATGAACCTTAAAATGTATATCAATTTGGGCGACGTTTTCGACGTAGTTGACTTCTGTGATTTTATCGGCGGATATAATAAAACCGACCCCAACGGTAGAAACCGCGGAGAGGACGACAATACGAGATATTTTTGGCAACAACAAAAAATAGTCGGCAGTTGGGTTAAAAAACTCGAAGACGCCGAAGTGCCCGTCGCAATGTTGATGGGCAATCACGATTACGAAGATATGGCGGCTGCTTATCGTATAAATAAAACTTTTAACGAGACGTTTCCGCTTTCAAGGTTTACTCCGTATTCGGTAAGTAATACCGCTGCCGTAACCGAACTTGACGGAACGCACTATTTCGGCGGCGCAAAAGATAACGATATAGAAAACGCTTACTATTATTTTAACGGTAACGGGCAAAAATATATGGTTCTCGTTCTCGGTCTGCATCCGAGCAAAGAGATGATAAAGTGGGCAAACGAAGTCGTAGAAGCGAATTCGGATTGTAAGGTTATAGTTGCGACTCACGCTTATTTTAAGGGCGCGGCGGATACCTTCGATACTGCCGAAAGGTTATGGACGGATTTATTGTCTAAGCACGAAAACATTATTATGTCTATGTGCGGACACGATTGGGACGGCGGTAATATCGTAAAAAAGGTCAACTTCGGCGAACACGGTAATCCAGTTTACCAGTTTATGATAAACACTCAAGGTGAAGAATTCGGCGGATTAGGTGTTTTTGCGCAAATAATTTTCAGGGCGGACGGCGATATCGATTTTGCTTATTACGCACCTGCCGTAGAAAAATATCAAACCGAACTTAGTCCTAAACCCGGACAAGGCAAATACTTCGGAGAGGTTAATCAGTTTACGTTAAAATCCGATTTATCGAGAGTAGAATTGCCGTCTTCGGAAGAAGTCGTTATAGGCAATACTTACGACGGTACTACCTTGAAGGAAAATTACGCCGCTTATAGCACCACTAACAATAAGTGGTTAAGAAGCGTTTACGCATACAACAACGTTAAGATATTGCAATCGAAAGGTCTTTCCGTTAACGGCACGGGTTATATAACCTATAAAATGTCTGCGGGGGAATATTACCGTTTCCAAACGATGACGCATCTTGCTCTCGGCAATATCGCAAAAGGCGGAATTTATGCGGTAGACGTTTCGACCGACGGCATAAATTTTGAAAACGCATATTACAACGATTCCGTTATAAATTTAATCGGCAGACAATCCGATATAGACAGATACGTTTTAGACGCTAAAACTTTATACGTACGCATAATACTTTCGGGTAACGAAAGCACTTATATTTCCGCACTCGATATGCAAGGCGGCGTAATACAAACGGTTTACGGCGCAGGTACTTCGGAAATGAGTTTATCTACCGATTTTACCGACACGGCAATAAAAGACGACACGGTTGACACTCTGTATTTCCGCTCGCATTATGCTTGCATATATAATATCAACGGGCAGGTTCTCGGCGTCGGCGACACGAAAGATAATTTCAGTTCGGACGCGAGCATCGAATATAAGTTCGAAAGTGGCGAGGGCAGAACCTTCAAAACCTTGGAATTTAACGGAATTATGAAGATAACCGCAATACCGCAAACTTATTCTTTCGCGACGAGGAATGTAAATTACAACGGCGAACGATTTACAATCGATGCGGCCGAATACGGCTATAAGGAAACGGATAGTGAATACGCGTTGAGAATTTTCGTAAGTGTCGACGGTGGCGCTAATTATACCAAAGTTAAAGAATATTCTAATGCCGATAATATCGGTAACTCCGTTTCCGTTGCCGCAGATTTGAGCGAATACGTTGCCGATAAGCAAGAAGTTTTGGTTAGACTCGATTATTTCGGTTACTGTTGGGCAAACGTCGGCTTTAAGCAGGTAGATTTCTCGGGCACGTTTAACGGCGGCGACGTTGCGAGCCCCGAATACGTTCTTAACGGCGGTTCGGTTTACGGCGACAATTATACGACACCCGTAAAAGACGGTTACAAATTCGACGGTTGGTATTTGAATTCTCTTGACGGAGAAAAAGTAAACGTTGCCGATTATACTTCGAGCGGAGTTAAACTTTGCGCAAAATGGTTAAAACTTGCAAGGGTAACTTACGTGCTTGACGGCGGAACGAATTCCGCGGAAAATCCGACCGTGGTGTGTGAGGGCGATATCGTTCAACTTTCCGCTCCGACGAAGAACGGACGTAGATTCGTCGGTTGGTATAATGCCGCCGGCGAAAAGGTAACTTCGTTTACGGCAGACGGAACACATACGGTGCTTTATGCCGTTTGGTGGTAGGCTTTTGCAAACTGCAATCGATTTTATATCGCCGTAATTTTTATATGTCGATTTCAAATATTTCAACGTGAGTGCACTATTTGGAAACATGGCACCATTGACTAACGATATTAGTCTTGGTAAAATATATAATGTATTTTTAGTTTTGAATTTTACGTTAACGTTATATTTTACGGTGAATGATTATGGACGTATATCAATCGAGAGTAAAAAATCAATACGACCTTGCAATTTATCAATTCGGTTACGAAAAATGTTCTTCCGACCAAAAGTTCGGGCCGTTTAAACGCGATTGCTTTTTGTTGCACTTTATAGTTTCGGGTCAGGGGCTTTACACGATAAGGAACAAAACCTTTCATTTAAAAAAGGGCGATTGTTTTTTGGTAGTTCCCGACGAAGACACCTATTACGAAGCAAACAAAAGCGACCCGTACGAATATTATTGGATTGGTTTCAGGGGCGTAAACGCAAAAAGATTGATGGAGGACCTCGGTTTTTACTGCGACGACAATTTTGTTTACCACAGCAATAAACAAGAGTATGATATTTTGTATAAATATATGCGGAATATCGTTACCTTCGAAGAGGTTGACGAAAAGACTTATCTTTATAATTTAGGACATTTGTATTTAATATTGTCGCTTATTTTACAAAGGAACAAAAAGGTTGCGGATTCGGTAAAAAACGACGTAAACGTATTTAACGAAATTTGCGAGTATATCGCGTTTAATTTCAGTCAGCAAATTACTATTGAAACGTTATCTATGCAATTCGGTTTTCACCGTACGAGTTTGTATAAATTGTTTAAGCGCAACACGGGTATGTCGCCGAGCGAATATATACTCAATTACCGTTTAGATAGGGCTATGCAAATGGTAAAAAACACCACTTATCTGTATAAATATATTTCCGCCGAGTGTGGCTTTAACGACCCTACGTATTTTTATAAGGCGTTTAAGCGTAAGTTCGGCAGAACACCGCAACAAATAAGGGATTTAAACTGAAAAGTTTTTATTATACGTATTTTAATGGAGGATTTTTTATGAAAAAAGGTTTTTTTAAGAAACTTTCCGTAATAGCAATGGCTTGTGCCGTCGGCTTGACGGGAATGTTTGCAGGGTGTACGGGCGGTAGTTCGAGCGACGCTATTATTGACTTCGGCTCGCTTATGCCTACGGCGAATACAACCGCTACCGTCGATAACCCCGAAGTTATACAGGCAAGCAAAAACATAATCAACAAATATATGCAAGAAAAAAGCGTAACGCTCGAATGGGCAACGCAATACGGTAGGTCTGCAGGCGATTCGCTCGATAAAACGACTTCTTGGTATAACGCGCAAATCAACACGAACAACTGCCCGATAATCGGTTATACGTCGTTGAATATGTTCCAAGATTTGGATTATTACGTCGTTTTAGACGAATATCTCGAAAAACCTAATCCTTACGTAAAAAGCGGTCAACCCGGTAGCGTAAAATGGAAAGATATGTTTTACGATTACGTTTGGGACGACCAGTCCATAAAGAACGTTAAAGGCGAAATTATCGCTATTCCTATTCTTCTTTCCGTCGGCACGCAGTCTGCTTATTACTATAATAAAGATTTGATAGCCGAAGACGAAATACCTACAACTTGGGAAGACTTTTATTATTTGATTGAAGACTTAAAAGGTGAAGGTATCGAAGTTCCATTTGTACCTTATACGGGTAACACTAAACCGGGGCTTTATCAATGGGCTTTGCAGTTTAACATTCAACCCGGATTCTTAAAATATATGGAAAGCACACTCGATTACGACGGAGACGGTAAAGTAACTAATTTAGAAGTTTTAAGAGGGGTTATCGCGGGCGAATTCGACCCGACCGTTAAAGGTCCCGCGCAAGACGCATACAGAACTCTTTATAATTTTTATAAGGTAAGTTTAGATTCTTACGATTGGGGTAGTTACGATTATACCACCAACTGGGCTAACGGAAAAGTCGCTATGTGGGATAACGGGCTTTGGAATATTCCTATGGAAAATTCTAATACGGGTAGAAAATTCGAATACGGCATATTTACTCCGCCGCTTGCAGATTCTACCACTTCCGACTATTGCGCCGATTTAGAAACTTACGACAGTTTCGACGATATAACCCACCCCGTTTCGGTGGCGTTCAACGTTATGAAAGGCGGTGTTAAAGACAGTCAAGAAAAACTCGACCTTGCAATAGATATACTTATGTATATTACCGCGCAAGAAAATAACTCTGCAATGGCTGTCGAAAAAGGCGGAACGATGGGTGCGGTAAAAGGTACTAAATATAATACTTCTATCGACGCGGAATCGCTTGGTTGGAAAACGCAAGATTTTGCTAAAATATCTTATACCTGCACGTGGCCTACAGGTTACACGGCGGAACATTCGGATAAGATTAACGGTGAGTTCGAAAAACTTGTAAACAGCAATTCTCCGAATTTTGACAATTTCTATAACACTGTTAAGGAACATCAAAGAGCAGGCGCTTTGGAATTTATTCGTATATTCAATATAGACACGACCGGTTGGACGGGCATTTAATATAATATTTTAGGTGTTTTATGAAAAAAAAGAGCAGTCTTTTTATTAAAATTCTCGTAATCGGCATTATAGCGCTGATTTTGTTTGCGGGATGGTTGTTCGATTTTATTCGTGCAAAACAGTTTGACGTGGATATAATTTACGTATCGAATTCCACGCCGTATGCAAGCGAGCAAGATAAAGTTTCGTTTACCGTTCTCGTTACGCAAAACGGTAAGCCTTGCGTTGACCACGAAGTAGAAGTAAGGTTGGGCGAAAACCAAGGTCGTTTTTCCGCTTATCTTAAAACGACAGACGAAAACGGTTGCGTATCTTTCGAATACGTTCCGTATTACGAAAGCGATTACGTAAAAGCAGGTCCCGTTACCATTACGGTATTAGAACTAAGCAATTCGATATTCGTCGAAGTAAACGTCATTAAACAGTTTAACGTAATCGAAGTAAAATCTTTGGGGTAAACGCTATGCAGAAAGTTAAAAATTTTTTCAGTTATATATCGAGGCATAGGGCAGCCTATCTTATGGTTGCCCCGCTTATGATAGGCGTTTTGGTTTTTTGTTACTATCCGCCTATTTACGGTATTTTGTTGTCGTTTACCGATAAAACGGCAAGACCGGATAGCGGTTCGTTTATAGGTTTCCAAAACTACGTTTCGATATTCAGCGAACCCGATTTCTTAGGGTATTTTTGGATTATGGCGAAACTTCAAATTCCGCGTTTAATCGCAGGTATCGTTGTTCCGCTCGTATTTGCGGAAATCGTTTTCCATTTGAGAAGCACAAAAGCGCAAGCGGTATACAGAATACTTATTTTATTGCCCGTTGTCGCGCCCGGCGTCGTTTCCACCTTGGTTTGGAAACAGATATACGCTTCCGACGGTTTGTTTAACGAAATTTTACATTTATTGCATTTGATTCCGCAAGACGTTAACATAAAATGGCTAAACGATACGCAATACGTAATTTTTGCCATACTGTTTATGGGCTTCCCGTGGATTGGCGGTACGCAGGTTCTTATTTACCTTGCCGGTATAATGAATATTCCCAAGGATTTATTCGAAGCGGCGGATTTAGACGGGGCAACCGCTTGGCAAAAAATATTTAAAATCCATATCTATTTAATTTCAGGGCAAATAAGATATTTCTTGATTTTCGGTATAATCGGCGGTTTGCAAGATTACGGCACGCAAGTCGTATTGACGGAGGGCGGACCTGCAGGTGCGACCACCGTTCCCGGTTATTATATGTTTAAACTTATGGATTACTTCGGATATTACGGTAAAGCGGCTGCCGTAGGCGTTATTTTGTTCGTGCTTATAATGATATTTACCGTTATATCATTCAAATTCGTTAAATTCGGAGATAGTAAAGATGCAGATTAGTGATAATAAAAAAGACAGACGCGTCGGTAGGGTAATATCGCAAGTCGTTTTACATACGGTGTTGATTATTTCTCTCATTATGGTGCTTTATCCGTTATTTATGATGGTTATCGGCGCATTTAAATCGGGTTCGGTTTATAAATTGAATAAATGGTTACCTTCGTTACCGTTACGTCTCGATAATATCGCCGTTGCGTTTAACGATATAAGCGGCTACTTGCTGAGAACCATTATCGTTGCCGTTGTCGGTATATCCGGATTGATAATTATTTCGTCGATGGCGTCGTTTTCTATGTCGAAATTAAAATTTATCGGCAGGAAATTGTGCTTTTCAATGATTTTGGCACTTACAATGCTCCCCGGCGTATTGTCGTTGACCCCTCAAATTATATTATACAAGGCACTCGGACTTGACAATAACCTTTTTGCGCTTATCGTTCCTATGTGGTCGGGCGGTTGCGTCTTCGGCGTATTCTTGCTGAACAGTTTTTATGCGGGGCTTCCTAACGAATTGTTCGAAGCTGCCGACCTTGACGGTGCTAATTCTTTTCAAAAATACGTTATGATAGCCGTTCCGTTGTCGTTGCCCATTATCGCTACGCTCGTTATTATGCAAATAACAAACGTTTGGAACGATTATATGTGGCCGAAACTTATTTTAAGGGAAGCTAAATATACTATCGCGGCGGGTCTTGCGTTTAAGTTCGAGGCAAATGACAATATTTCGCAAACGGTTAAGTATGCGGGTTATTTGGTTTCCGCAATACCCGTAGTATTCCTGTTCGTATTCTTTAACAGGATTACTTCGGATATTACGGTAAAGCGGCTGCCGTAGGCGTTATTTTGTTCGTGCTTATAATGATATTTACCGTTATATCATTCAAATTCGTTAAATTCGGAGATAGTAAAGATGCAGATTAGTGATAATAAAAAAGACAGACGCGTCGGTAGGGTAATATCGCAAGTCGTTTTACATACGGTGTTGATTATTTCTCTCATTATGGTGCTTTATCCGTTATTTATGATGGTTATCGGCGCATTTAAATCGGGTTCGGTTTATAAATTGAATAAATGGTTACCTTCGTTACCGTTACGTCTCGATAATATCGCCGTTGCGTTTAACGATATAAGCGGCTACTTGCTGAGAACCATTATCGTTGCCGTTGTCGGTATATCCGGATTGATAATTATTTCGTCGATGGCGTCGTTTTCTATGTCGAAATTAAAATTTATCGGCAGGAAATTGTGCTTTTCAATGATTTTGGCACTTACAATGCTCCCCGGCGTATTGTCGTTGACCCCTCAAATTATATTATACAAGGCACTCGGACTTGACAATAACCTTTTTGCGCTTATCGTTCCTATGTGGTCGGGCGGTTGCGTCTTCGGCGTATTCTTGCTGAACAGTTTTTATGCGGGGCTTCCTAACGAATTGTTCGAAGCTGCCGACCTTGACGGTGCTAATTCTTTTCAAAAATACGTTATGATAGCCGTTCCGTTGTCGTTGCCCATTATCGCTACGCTCGTTATTATGCAAATAACAAACGTTTGGAACGATTATATGTGGCCGAAACTTATTTTAAGGGAAGCTAAATATACTATCGCGGCGGGTCTTGCGTTTAAGTTCGAGGCAAATGACAATATTTCGCAAACGGTTAAGTATGCGGGTTATTTGGTTTCCGCAATACCCGTAGTATTCCTGTTCGTATTCTTTAACAGGTTCTACGTCGAAGGTTTGGCAAGTTCCGGATTAAAAATGTAACGGAGAAAGTATATGGGTTTTAATACTTATAAAAAAAGATTTTATTTAACGGCGTTGGTGCTCGTTATGGCTGTTTCCGTTTTGTTTTTTTGCTTAAACGCGAACGGAAAAACGGTTAAAGCGACAACGTATGAAACGGGGTATACCGTCGGAACGGATTTTTCGTTCGACTTTACCGATTACGATAAGTCTTCGTTTACGGGAAATTCCGCGTCTTGGCATAACTACGTTTATAAAAGCGAAAATATGCGTCTTTCACCTACCGGAAATTCGCTTTGCGCAGGTGAACAATCTGCGCCTAACACAGGTGAGGAATCGGGTTATCTGACATATAAAATTACCGCGGGCGGAAACATCGGCGAATACGTAAAAGTTTTCGACGCGTTAAAAGTTTACGCTACCGGCAGGGTTTTCCATTATCAGCACACTAATTGTGAAAAATGTAAAATGGAAGTGTATCTTGCGGTTGAAGACGGCGATTTTGAATTGATTAAAACGATTAAAGCCGTTTCCGACAGCGGTTCGCCGCTTACACGTTCCTTTGATTTTTCTGAAAAAGTTAACGGCGCGGAATACTGTTACGTAAAACTTGCATTTACGGGGTTCAGTTACGATTGGGTTAATTTGTTAAACGTTACGGTAGACGGAGATTATTATTATAAAAACTATCAACCCGTAAATATAGAATTCGTTGACGCCGATAAAGATTTGACTTTTTCGTTAAACGACGAAGTTACGCTTAAAAATTTCGTCGGGTTTGACGGCGAGCCTGAATCTATAACGGTAAAAGATGCCGACGGTACTGCCGTAGCCATCGACGGCAACGCTTTTATTGTGCAGAAACTCGGAAAGTATACCGTTACGTATTCTTTTAACGACGAAGGCAGAACGTACGAAAGAACTTATTCGGTTTATTGCGTAGAAGACGCGTCTTTAAGCGGATTGTCGTCGGGTAAGTACGGTAAGTACGATAATACCGACGCGATAAACAGTGATAATTATACCGTATTCGACGGCGGGGAAGTTTCCGTTAAGTCTTCGACGCTTAAAATCGAAGGTTCCGTCGCGTATAAACTTCCGCTCGATTTAACGGGTAACGTTACCGTGGCTTTTTCGATAGATAAAATTTCGAAAGGCTCGGTTTACGAACTCGCTTTTACCGATACGGTAGATACGCAAGTTGCAGATTATTCCGCTAAGGGCTTATATTACAAGTTCGTTGCGGAAGAAGTTACCGAAGGCGAAGAAAACCAAACAAAAACTACCAAGTATTACGTTTACGGTTATTATAACGACGGTTCTTCATTGCGCGAGTTGGGTAAAGTGGAATATTC
>CAYSYT010000032.1:0-22381 GCA_964435195.1 uncultured Christensenella sp.
CTGAATAACCGCGCGGTCGGGTTGACGTTATTTATCTTTTTTACCCTCGTCTATTTTATACGTGGGGACTAATTCGTGTACGAGTTTTTTCATTTTGTCGGTTTCGTTATACGCTTCGACGTAAAGTTCTTGTATTTTTTCAAACAAATTGTCTTCGTCGAACTTTATCGGCTTACCTATCGAAATCATATTGTTTGCAGTCTTTTGCATACCCTCTTCCGCCATAAGACGCTCTTCGTACAATTTTTCGCCCGGACGAAGACCGACTATTTTTATATCGATATCTTTAAAAGGTTCTAACCCCGAAAGTTTTATCATATTAACGGCAAGGTCGTAAATTCTCACAGGTTCGCCCATATCCAAAACGAAAATTTCTCCGCCCTTCGCATAAGCGCCCGCCTGAAGAACCAAACTTACGGCTTCGGGTATAGTCATAAAATATCTTATTATATCTTTATGCGTTACGGTTATAGGACCGCCTTCTTCTATTTGTTTTTTGAATAACGGAATAACCGACCCGTTAGAGCCGAGAACGTTCCCGAACCTGACGGCAACGTATTCCGTATCGTATTTGTTGTTCATCGCTTGAATAATCATCTCGCAAATACGTTTCGTTGCGCCCATAATGTTTGTCGGATTAACCGCCTTGTCGGTACTTATAAGAATAAATCTTTTTACGCCGTTTCTTCCCGCCGCACTCGCCACTTTATACGTTCCGCTCACATTGTTTTTAACGGCTTCGTTAGGGCAATTTTCCATCAACGGAACGTGTTTGTGCGCGGCTGCGTGGAATACGATTTCGGGTTTGAAATTCTCGAACACTTTATTCATTTTATTGCTGTCTCTGACCGACGCAATCTGAACGACTAAATCAAGTCGAGGATATCGACGAACAAGTTCCTGCTGAATATCGTAAGCGTTGTTTTCGTAAATATCGAGAATAATAAGCCGTTTGGGATTATGGCTTGCAATCTGACGACAAAGTTCGCTACCGATAGAACCGCCTCCGCCGGTAACCAAAACGGTTTTGTTTTCGATATACCCCATTATTTGGTCTAAATCGACTTTTACCTGTTCTCTGCCGAGAAGGTCTTGAATACTGACCTCTTTTATTGCGTTCACCGAAAGTTTCCCTTCGACGAACTGATACATTCCGGGGAGAGTTTTGATTTTACAACCCGTTTTCTGACATTCTTTTATTATTTTACTTTTAGTTTTATTATCCACCGACGGCATTGCTATAATAATTTCTTCCGCCTTAAATTGCCTTACGATTTTTACCGCGTCGGAAGTCTTACCCACTACCCTTACGCCGTTTATATACTGTCCTATTTTATTTTCGTCGTCGTCAAGTACTGCAACGGGAACGTATCTTACCTTATTCGTGGAATGTAATTCCTTTATCAACATAGCGCCCGCGTCACCGCCGCCGACTATTAACGCCCTTACCTTTTTATCGCGTTCTTTATCCGCACGGAATATCTCGCGCAAATAATCGAAAAAGCAATAAAAAAATCTACTCAAAAAAACAAGTAGCGTGAAAGTCACCGAAAGAGCAAGTGCCCATTGCCAATTAAATTCCGGAGCAGCGAAAACGTACTTCAACGTTATAGCGTAAATGCAGTGTAACGCTATCGAACAGAGAACCGCCGCTATCATCTTTAAAACTTCGGCAAAGCCCATATATTTCATTATATTGTTATATAAGCCGAACAACTTGAAAATAGCGAAAGTTATCAAAACGTCGCCTATCATAAACAGAAAGGCGTTTTTTATATAATAGATAAAATCTACTTTAAGAATCAGCGACGCCAAAATCCAAGACGCCAAAACGAATAACGCGTCCATAACGACGAACAGTATAATTTTAGTCTTTCTCGAAATCATTTTTTCCTAACCTTTAAAATTTCTTTTGCAACCGCTTCGACGCCGTCGGCGGTAAGCCCGTTCTTTTTTAATTGCGAATCCACCGAACCGTGAACTATAAACTCGTCTTTTATCCCCATAGGGACTAAATTTACGGCAATACCGTTTTCGGAGTAATATTTAAGCACGTAAGCGCCGAACCCGCCTATAACGCTGTTTTCTTCCAAACATATAATAGGCATATCTTTAATCTCGTTAAGCACTTTATCGTCTAACGGCTTTACCGAACGCGCGTTTATCACCTTTACGCCGTAACCCGACTTGTCCGCAAATTCTTCCGCAACGGAAATCATTCTCGGTCCTACGGCGAGAACCGCCAAATCGTCGCCCTCTCTTACCGTCTGCCATAGCCCTTCCGTAAACGGCAAGACCGTCCGTTCCGTCTGAATCGCCATACTCGGATATCTAATCGCCACAGGACAGGATAATATCAATGCGTATTTCAGCGTTTCCTTTAATTCTTCGGTCGTAGACGGTGCAAATATCTTCATATTCGGAATATGCGTCAAATAACTTAAATCGAATACTCCTTGATGAGTTTTTCCGTCCGCTCCGACCACGCCCGCTCTGTCTATGCAAAATATAACGGGTAAAGACTGCAAACATACGTCGTGCAAAATTTCGTCGTATGCGCGTTGCATAAAAGTAGAATACACCGCGACTACGGGTTTTAATCCGCCGACAGCCATTCCGGCGGCAAGAGTAACGGCATATTCCTCCGCAATACCGACGTCTATAAAATTGTCGGGGTGAGTTTCCGCTACGGTTTTAAGCCCCGTGCCGTCGCGCATACCTGCGGTAACGGTTACAATCTTACCGTCTGTTTCTATCAGTTCGGAAAGAATTTCACCGAGCGTTTTCGAAAACAAACTGACCTTCGACGTAAGCCCTTTACCGACGCCGTGATACACGTCCGACTGTTCTTCCGCCAATGCGAAGCCTTTGCCTTTCGTGGTTTTTACGTGCAATAAAACGGCTTTTTCACGGGCAGTTTCTTTCGCGCGATGCAAAACGTCTATCATTTCGTCTATATCGTTACCGTTAACTACGCCTACGTATTTAAAACCGAACTGTTCGAGATAATTGTTTTTGTTAAAAATTCTTTTTAAAAAATCGCGAAAGCGAATAAGACCGCGGGTAACGAACGAATCCCCGAAAATCTTTTTTACCGCGCTTTTGCCTTTAATATAGCCCTTTTTAATAGTCCCCTTCGAAATGATTTTATAAAAACCGTTATGGTTTTTGGAAATCGACATTCCGTTATCGTTAAGTATAACTATAAAATTTTTCGGCTTGCGTTGAGTCGCGCTTATCGCTTCGATATTAAGACCGTTAACGAAAGAACCGTCTCCGACGATATCTATAACGCAATAATCTTGGTTTAATTTATCGCGTGAAGCACAATAACCCAACCCGACCGACAAAGACGTGCCTGCATGCCCCATCGTAAAGGCGTCGTAGACGCTTTCGTCACTGTCTAAAAAACCCGATAATCCGCCGTCCGTTCTGACGGTATCGAAACTGTCTTTTCTCCCCGTAACGAGTTTATGCGCGTAACATTGATGCCCTACGTCGAAAATAAGTTTGTCGGTAGGCAAGTCGAAAACGTAATGTACGGCAAGAGTAGTTTCTATAACGCCTAAATTAGACGATAAATGACCGCCGTTGTTTTGCACCACCTTGACTATACGCGAACGCAGTTCGTCGGCAAGAGCCTTCAACTCTTCTCTATTCAGTTTTTTTATATCCGCAGAACAGTTGATTCCTTCCAAAACCGCCATAACAAACAATATTTCCTGAAAACAATATAGTTTCAGTATATTACTTTAAATTATAAAAGTCAATACAATTCGATAAAATTCGAACTTACAGCCGCCTTTTACGATTGACTTACCCGTAAAAACGAGTATATAATAAAGATAAATACTAATAAGGACGGTTATTTATTATGTTCGGCGGAAAACAATTAAAAGATTATACTCGCTTGGTGTTAAGCGTAGGCGTCAACTTGCAAAAAGGTCAAGGGTTAGAAATAGCTTGCCCCGTAGAACGGCGCGAACTTGCGCACGCTTTAACGCAAACGGCTTACGAAATGGGCGCTAAAATCGTACGCGTTCGTTGGGACGACGAAGTTATCGACAGACTCAACTTCGAGAACGCGCAAACGGAAGTTTTAACCAAAATTCCCGAATCTTTGGTTAAAAGCAAAGAAGAACTTGTAAAAGAAGGGTTTTGCTACGTCGCCGTAGCGGCTGACAATCCGCAAGCGTTTAAGAACGTCCCCGCGCAAAAACTTGCGGCTTATTCGCAGGCAAAATCTATCGCGCTGAAAAAATTTTCCGACCAAGTTATGTCTAACGGCATACGTTGGTGCGTGGTTTCCGTTCCGACCAAGGAATGGGCTCGTCAGGTTTTTCCGAATTCCGCAAACCCCGAAAAAAATCTGCTCGACGCCATTGCCAAAACTATGCGTTTGGATTACGACGACCCGCTTACCGCTTGGCAAGACCACGTAAATCTTTTAGACGAACGCGCAAACTACCTCAACAAAATGAACTTCGAATATCTCCGTTTTAACAACTCCGTCGGAACGGACTTAAAAGTCGGTCTCGCAACCGACCACGTATGGCTTTCCGCAAAGGAAAAGGCAAAAGACGGTATAGAATTCGTTGCAAATATGCCCACCGAAGAAGTTTTTACCGCTCCGCACAGACTGAAAATCGACGGTACGGTTCGTTCGTCGCTTCCGCTTTGCGATAACGGGCAAATTATAGACAACTTTACGTTACAATTCAAAAAAGGCAAAATAACGGGATTTTCGGCGGAAAAAGGTTATGAAAATCTTAAACACCTTGTCGAAACGGACAAAGGTACTTTAAGTCTCGGCGAAGTTGCCTTGATAGGCAAAAATTCACCGATAGCGCAATCGGGAATACTTTTTTACAATACCTTATTCGACGAAAACGCAAGTTGTCATTTAGCGCTCGGCAAAGGCTACCCCACGACGGTGAAAAACGGCGCGAACTTAACCGCAAACGAATTAAAAAAACTCGGCGTTAACGATTCGGTAGAGCACGTAGATTTTATGATAGGCACGCCCGACCTATCGGTTACGGGAATATCTTACGACGGCAAGGAAACGCCCGTATTCGCGGACGGCGAATGGGTCGTTCGATAAAAACGCTTATTAGCCGTTATTACCGCCGTTTAACGATTTTTAAACAAATACCCGCCGAATTCCAAAAATTGAAACTCGGCGGGTATTAATATTTTCCGTTTATTTATTCTTTTCCGACGTTTACCGCGATTATTCCCGAAACGACCCCGACGGTTAAACCGAAAATCAAATCGACGACAAACGAAAGCCCGAACGACAAATCTCCGCCCATAAGCGAAAAAACGAGATAAATCAAGACCGTACCTAAAACGCCGATTAACGCGCCTTTCAAAAAACCCAACCTTCCGCGAACACTTAAAAAACAACCCAAAAATACGGCGACGACTTTTATAAACTGATTAACGGGTTTAATCACACTCGCGCTTAAAGAGGTTATCTTTATAACTCCTGCGAATATCAACACCCCCGCAAGAACGATAATCAAGGTAAAAAAAACGCCTTTAATCACGGAAATTATTCCGTCCGCACTTCCTTTTTGCATAAAAAACCCCGCAATAATTTTTAACTACGACAAACGCAAACTTTTCGTTAACGCCAAACTTTGCCGTTACTTAAACGACACGGCGTCAAAGCACACGCGAGCAAACGGAAAACGTATCGGTTTGCTCGGTTTACGCCGACAGATTTTATCTGCCCGTACTAAAAATTATGCGGAGAATCCGTTAATTATGCTTTTACAAATAATTATTCCGCTTTCGGTTCTTCGGAATTTTCCTTCTTGTTTTCTTCTACGGAATTAACTTCGGCAACGGTTTGATTTTGTTTGCCGACTTGATAAATAGCGCCGCGGTCGAATTTAACGAAAGACTTTCTGTCCGCCGTTCCGGTTTCGAGAGTAATGGTGTTTTCGTCGTTATTGATTTCGACCAAAACTCCGCAAACTCCGCCGATGGTTTTAACCTTATCGCCGATAGCAAGAGTGTCGAGCATATTCTGCGCTTCTTTTTGCTTTTTCTTGTTCGCAATGTTTTGCCAAATGAAAAGCCCGATAAACGCAACGATAAGCACACCGCCTATAATGTATACTGCCAAATTGTTAGTGTTGGTAGTCTCGGCAGCAGTATCAAGTAAATTCCAAATCATTTTAATAATTCTCCTTTATAAAATGTTTTTATATTAACGTTAAACGTAAAATTTCGCAAAATTATCGACTTACTTATTTAACGGACACGAAAACAAGCGTAAACAAAAAGCCGTTTGCAAATTTTTATAAGCAAGTTTGCTCAATTATTATATCGTAGAAACGCTGTAAAATCAAGTGTTTTTTTATCTTTCGAAAAAAGACTTTGTCGTTAACGCTTACTATTTGTAAGAATTTTGCGTTTTCGCATAAAACTCTTGACAAAATTCCGTAAAAGAATCTTGCAAAATAGCATTTCTTATATCGCGCATAAGTTTATTCAAATAGGTTATATTATGCAGACTTATCATCATACCGCCCATCATTTCGCCTACGTTTATCATATGCCGCAAATACGCCTTAGTATAATTCTTACAAGCGTAACAATCGCATTCGTCGTCGATAGGCGTAAAATCCTCTTTATACGCTCCGTTTCTTACCACTATTTTACCTTTTGAAGTGAGCGCCGTTCCGTTTCTCGCCACCCGCGTAGCGAGAACGCAATCGAACATATCTATACCACGGCGAACACCCTCCACCAAACAGTCGGGGCTTCCTACCCCCATTAAATATCTCGGAACGTTCGTAGGGTAACATTCCAGCATATCGTCCATAATATCGTACATTAACGGCTTGGGTTCGCCGACGGAAAGTCCGCCGATTGCTATACCGTATTTAGCGTAAGGAATAGTTTCGCGCAAACTTATACGCCTTAAATCCTTAAACATATTGCCTTGAACAATCGGGAAAAGCGCTTGTTCGGGGTTTTTATGCGCGTTATAGCACCTGTCAAGCCACTTTAACGTTCTTTCCATAGCCGCCTTCGACGTTTGATAATCCGCGCCGTAAGGAGAACATTGGTCGAACGCCATAATTATATCCGCGCCGAGGTTGTTTTCTATTTCTATGGCTTTTTCCGGGGTGATGAAATGCAAACTGCCGTCGACGTGCGAATTGAAATAAACGCCTTCGTCTTTTATTTTATTGAGTTTTGCAAGCGAAAAAACCTGAAAACCGCCGCTGTCGGTTAAAATGGGTCTATCCCACGCCATAAATTTATGCAACCCGCCCGCTTTTCTAACCGTTTCGTCGCCGGGGCGCATATACAGATGATACGTATTCGCAAGAATGATTTGCGATTTTGCTTCTTTCAAATCTCTCGGCGTAACCCCTTTAACGGTGGCTTGCGTTCCTACGGGCATATAAGTCGGCGTTTCTATATCGCCGTGCGGAGTATGTAAAATGCCCGCGCGCGCGCCCGTTCTCGAATCTTGTTTTATTTGTTCGTAGTAAAACTTTTCCATATAAATTTTCCGTATGTTATAGATAAAGTGCAAAAAAACACCGATTTTTTACACAATATAAATTTTTTTTACAGTTTTTATCGACAAAAAGTCAGTATCTTTTTATTTTAGTTTTTTACAGCGTAACCGTTAAACGTAAATTTAACGCCGCTCGCCGTTTATAAAAACTCATCTACGCCGTATATTACGAAAAGAACGACTGCGTGTTGCCGCAGTGCAACGCAGTATTTCGACGGTTATGAGACGGGCGTCCCATACTTTTACGGGAAGCACGATAGATCGATAATGTTTGGTTTTAGAACCGAGCGGTTCAAGGCGCGGCGAAGCGCATACCGACGGTATGTAACTGAGCCGCAACGCAAAAATGCGATGCGTTATAAAATCAAACAGGCGTCGCCGAACGAAAAAAACCTATACCTTTCCTCAACCGCCGTTTTATATATATTTAAAACTTTTTCTCTACCCGCAAAAGCGGAAACGAGCATTATAAGCGTTGATTTCGGCAGGTGGAAATTCGTTACAAGCACATCTACGCATTTAAACTTATACGGAGGGTAAATAAATATTTGCGTATTTTCTTTTACCGCACGCACAAGCCCGTTTTCGTCCGCCGCGCTTTCCAAAGTTCGAACGGCAGTAGTTCCGACGGCAATAACTCGCCTGCCTTCTTTTTTGGCGCGATTTATTTTTTCAGCCGCTTCTTCGCTTATTTCGTAATATTCGGAATGCATATGATGCGCGGTAATTTCTTCGTCTTTTACCGGTCTGAAAGTTCCGAGTCCTACGTGCAACAAAACGTCTACTGTTTCCACGCCCAAATCTTCTATTTTTTCAAAAAGTTCGTTAGTAAAATGCAGTCCTGCCGTCGGAGCGGCGGCAGAGCCGTCAACCTTGGCATAAACCGTTTGGTACCTTTCTTTATCTTTTAATTTTTCCGTAATATACGGAGGCAAAGGCATTTCACCCGCACGCGAAATTATATCTTCGAAAATACCGTCGAAAAAAAACCTTACCCGTCTTCCGCCCGTTTCTTCCATAGTGGATACGACCTCTAACGAAA
Source organism: uncultured Christensenella sp. (assembly GCA_964435195.1). GTDB lineage: Bacteria > Bacillota > Clostridia > Christensenellales > Borkfalkiaceae > UBA1259. Next base: position 8,589 of record CAYSYT010000032.1, read on the forward strand.
GTTCTTCGTTCACGGTAAGTTTAACGCCCGGTTTCGCTTTTTTGCCGGGTTTTACCAAAACTTCCCATTCGGTAAGGTTAAAACGCTTTAACAGTAAAACTTCCACCCTTCCGCCGTGTTCTGTATAGCCGTAAAGACGCGCGGGTAAAACTTTGGTATTGTTCCGCACAAGCACGTCGCCCGGTCTTAAAAATTCCGTTATATCGAAAAACCGTTTGTGTAAAATTTCGTCTTTTTTTCTGTCGTAAACCAAAAGTCTGGAATTGTCTCTCGGTTCAACGGGCGTTTGCGCAATCAATTCTTCGGGAAGATAATAATCAAAATCACTCGTTTTCATTTTCAACTCCGAACATAGAAATTTGGTTTATTTTGCTTTCGGGCATAACTTTGCCTATATGCTCGTAACCTTTTTTCAAAAGAATTCTTCCCCTCGGCGTACGGGCGATAAATCCCAACTGTAAAAGATACGGTTCGTAAACGTCTTCTATCGTGTTTGCGTCTTCGTTTATGGTTGCGGCTATCGTATCGAGTCCGCAAGGACCGCCGCCAAACTTGTCCGCCATCGAATTTAATAATTTTATATCAATCGAATCAAGCCCTAATCCGTCGATTTCCAACATCGACAGAGATTCTTTCGCATCGGAAAGTAAAACGGTATCGTGCCGCTTAAACGTTGCGTAATCCCTTACGCGCCTTAACAACCTGTTTGCTATACGCGGCGTACCTCTGCTGCGTTTTGCGACTTCTTGCGCGGCAACGGGGTCGATGTCGATATTGAGTTTTTTTGCCGACCTTTGTACGATTTCGGTAAGTTCCGCCACCGAATAAGTTTCCAACCGACAAATAACGCCGAATCTGTCGCGCAACGGAGAAGATAACATTCCCGCGCGCGTAGTCGCCCCGACGAGAGTAAACTTCGGTAAGGGTAATTGAACGTTCTTTGCCGACGGACCTTTGCCGATAATAAAATCGAGCGTAAAGTCTTCCATTGCGGGGTATAAAATTTCTTCGACGTTATGGTTAAGCCTATGAATTTCGTCTATAAACAAAACGTCGTTTTCGTTTAAGTTGGTAAGTATCGCGGCAAGGTCGCCCGCGCGTTCTATCGCAGGGCCGCTGGTAACTTTAATTTGAGTGCCGAGTTCGGCGGCTATAATATGCGCAAGCGTAGTTTTGCCGAGTCCCGCAGGTCCGTACAGTAAAACGTGGTCGAGACTCTCTCCGCGCATTTTCGCGGCGGTTATAAACACCGCAAGATTATCTTTTACCTTATCTTGCCCGACGTAGCCTTCCATAGACTTCGGACGTAAAACGTTTTCGACTTCCGTTTCGGTTTCTCTCGCCGTACTCGTTACAAGTCTTTCCTCTTCCATAATTCCCTACTTTATATGTTTTATCGCGTAAGCGATAATTTTTTCTATAGTTTTTTCTCCCGACGAAACGGCTTCTTTTACAGCCCTTTCACATTCCTGTTTCGTAAAACCCAAACCCATCAATGCGATTACCGCGTCTTGATTTTCTTCCGAAACGGATTCTCTTGCGGCGATAACGCCGTCTTCGTCGACTACCGCTTCGGTTATTTTTTCGCGAAGTTCCAAAATAATTCTCTCTGCGGTTTTTTTGCCGAGTCCCTTTATTTTCGAAAGAGTTTTAACGTCGGACGTCGCTATCGCAATTGCGAGAGAAGACAAACTCATTTGCGATAATACGGTTATGCCCATTTTAGGTCCTACGCCCGAAACGCCTATCAGTTTCAAAAACATTTGTTTTTCTTCGGGGTTTTCGAACCCGTAAAGAAAAATACCGTCTTCACGAACGGCAGTGTAAACGAAAACTTCGCCCGAACCGACCTTAACGAGTTTTTCATACGCTTGCGAAGAACAAGCGATTTCAAACCCGACTCCGTTGTTTTCCAAAAGAACGGTGTTTCCGTCGCAAGATAAAACTTTCCCTTTTAAATAACCTATCATAATCCACCTATATGCTGAACAATCCGCCCAATTTGTTGGTTTGCGAATGACAAAGCGCAACCGCCAACGCGTCTGCCGCATCGTCGGGCTTGGGAACGGATTTCAGTCTTAAAAAGGTTTTAACCATCTGTTGAATTTGGTTTTTATCCGCTCTGCCGTATCCCGTAAGCGCCTGTTTTATTTGTAAAGGCGTGTATTCGAAAATTCTTCCGCACTCTTTAATCGCGGTAAGCAAAATAACGCCTCTCGCGTGGGCGACCGCAATACCCGTTTTTACGTTTTTTGCGAAAAACAATTCTTCTATCGCTATTTCGTCGGGCTTGAAAGTATCTATAATCTGTTTTACACCCTTTTCGAGCATTGCAAGACGAACGGCAAGGTTTTCGTCTTTCGGAGTGGAAACGATGCCGTAATCGACTACCTCCGCGCTTTTTTTATTATCAACTTTAATTACCCCGTAACCGAGCGTTGCAAGACCGGGGTCGAAACCGACGATTATCATATTTATATATTGTACTTAATTTTACCGTAAAAGTCAATGAAAACTAAAATAAAGGTCGGTATTGCCGACCTTTATTTTAATCGTTAAATCATATATCGATAAATCAATTACCCGTATTACAGAAAATATATTGTTCCTTTAAAGATATAACAATCGTACTTTCCGTAAGAAACCTGTTACCATTACTGTATCGTGCGATACCGATAGTGAAACTATCTCCGAGTTTGTGTGTTTTTTTCAATCCGTATACGGCATAAGAAAATTCGGAAACGGAACCTATTTCTTCTTTCGTTTCTTCTTCCGCCCATATCGATACGACATAATCGCTCTTTCGTAGTCCCGACTTATAAGCGTTTTCCGATTCGTCAATCGAACTAACTTGTACATTACCGTAATTATCTGCCGATACGTTTATACCTAACTGCCATCTGCCGGTTATATAGCCGTAGTTCGTACCGGTTGCGGTTGCAACTAACTGTTCGGCAATCGTTTTAAAGCCCGTATCTTCCGTTTTTTCATCGGAATTCGAAAGACATATAGCATAATTTATTCCCGAATCTTCGTCGCTGCCCGCATTAGTCAGCCCGACGAGTTCGCCGTAATAATTGTAAAGTCCGCCGCCCGAATTACCGTGATAAATATCTACGTTTATTTGATTCAACGTCATATACCCGACGTCGCCGACAACGGTTTCTCTGTTTAAGTGAGAAATATAGCCCGACGATACGGTAGACGGCAAACTACCCGTAGGATTACCTATTGCAAAAACCGACTCTCCCGCACGCAATTTATAGTCCGACGGAGGAACTTCTGCTTCCTCTATATTTTCCGCATTTATTTTCGTATTAGACAAATCGAGTTTTAACACCGCAACGTCGGAGTCTTTATCGCTCCCGACCAGAGTAACGGAGTTCCCTGAATATACTTCGTTACCGATTTTGCCCGTTAACGCATATTCTTCGTTATAATCGGAATCCATATAATCGTTCAAATTTTCGTCTAACAAATAAACGGTAATAGTTCCGCCCGAAGATATTACGTGATGACAAGTTAAAACGTAATATTCGTCTTCCGCTCTTCCTTCGTCGGTAATATCGACTATTACGCCCGAACCGTACGACGTAGCCGTTTCAGTCTTTCCTTGCGTCGTTTGGTACGTCGTTTTAATTTCAATAGCAACGGCTGTTCTTTCAACCTTTTCGTACGCGTCCGCCAAATCCAACTTTACCCTTTCCTCGGAATTACTTTCTTTAACGACGACGCTTTCCGCGGCAACGAGTGAATTAGGCAAGTCGGTCGCCCCTACCGTACTACCGTTTTTGTTGCCCGAATAATTTATAAAAGTACAACCCGAAGCCAACAAAAAGACAAACGTGCAAATAAAAACAATAACGCTTTTATATAATTTTTTCAAACCAAACACCTTCTTTTAATTGTTCGTAGTTTTATTTTACCATACATTACCTTGAAAATTACTTTAAAAGCGAAAAAACTCGAATTATTTTAAAATTTTAACGAAAAGCGCCGTTTAACGCGGCGCTTTCCCCTCCGCAAAAACGTTGCGGAGGAATAAAAAAATTATTTTCCGCTTTATTTTTGCGTTTTATCTACACGGTAATAATTGTGCGGAATTTTCTTAAAATAATTTTCATTAAACGGAAAAAACCTTACTACCGACTTATACAGTATAAGCGTAGCAAGGTTTTTTTATACGTAATTTAAAAAATTTCAAATCCGTCGGCGGGTTTTCACTGCTTTACAAACGGCGAAACGCCCCGAAAAAAACGAATTTTATAACCGATTTTATTCTTCGTCGGGCATATCAACGTTATGATATACGTTTTGAACGTCGTCCAAATCTTCCAACGCGTCGATTAAACGTTGAAATTTAGCAAGGTCTTCGTCCGAAAGAGTAACCTTATTTTGCGGAACCATTTCAATCTGCGCTTCGAAAAAGTTAAGTCCTTTTTCTTCGAGATACTTTCTCACCGACGAAAAATCCGAAACTGAGGTATGAACTTCAAAAGCGTCGTCGTCTACGATAAAATCGTCTGCACCCGCGTCCAAAGCGTATTCCATAATAACGTCTTCTTCCATATCGGGCGTGCGTTCGATTACGATTATACCCATAGTGGTAAACGTAAAAGAAACGCAGCCTGCGTTACCGAGCGAACCGCCGTGTTTTCTCATAGCGGTACGAACGTAATCGACCGTACGGTTTTTATTGTCGGTAAGCGCTTTAATGATAACCGCGCTGCCGGCAGGTCCGTAACCTTCGTAAGTCAATTCTTCGAAATTGTCGTTTGAAAGTTCGCCCGCAGCCTTCGCTATACATCTTTTAATATTTTCGTTAGGCATATTGACTGCTTTTGCTTTTGCTATCGCGTCCGCAAGTTTACTGTTGGTGGCGGGGTCGGGATTGGATTTCGCGGCAACCGCGATTTCTCTACCGACTTTTGTAAAAATTTTACCTTTAACGGCGTCCATTTTCGCCTTTTTAACCGCGATATTCGCTGCGTGTGAATGTCCTGACATATTTATTTTCTCCTTATTTGTATTTTTATAACGTATACATTTTGCTGCTTAATATAAATTCTTTTTCCGCGCCGTCGCTTATTTGAATAAAACACAACTTTGCGCTATCTGGTATCTTCGCAACTAAACGATTACCCGACGAAACGACGTCATCGCCTTTCCATACCATTTTTGAATTATCGAAACTCAAATCCGATTCCGTATATACGACTTTTGCATTAACGCAAGAAATATCGCCTTTAATAACGACCGAAAGCGTTCCGCCGATATAATTTTCGGATTCGATTTCAAACGGCATTTCTTTCCCGTTTACGAATTTTTCAAAAAAACGGTAAACGTTAATCATCTGTTCTTCGTCTAACCAACGGTGATAATGCGGAAGCGATTGTCTCCACGAATAATATTTTTCGCCCGCCGATTTAGTCCACGAATCTTTATTGTTTAATACCGCGAAAGGGATGTCGTCCGCTCCGCAAGTAAACATAATCGGTTTACGGTTTCTTACAAGATAGGCTATCGGGTCGAAATTGCCGAGCCAAAATTCTTCGTCCGCAGGCGGATTGTCTTCCGACAAAAACAAAGGGTCTTTATGTAAATACCCGCCGCCGTACACGGGCGCGAAACAAGAGAAACGGTCGTCTACGCCGCTCGTCATCATAGTTATAACCGCCCCCCACGAAATACCCGTCATAACGGTTTTAGAGCAATCGACTTGCGGCAAAGACCTTAAATAACTATGCGCGTTTACCGCGTTGCAAACCGAATGATATATCCACGAATCTTTATAATTATCGAGCGTAGTTCCGAACGGGCGGTAACCTTGCGGACCGCCTTGCGGATTTATCGGCGCGCCCTTGCCGTCAAACGACCTGTCGCCGTCGCATTGACCGGAAAAATCCGGCGCAATCGCAACGTAGCCCTTTGCGTTCCAAAACTCGACCCATTCGTGAAAGGCGCAACCGCCACCGCCGTGAGCAAGCACTACTGCGGGGTAACCGTTTTCAGGCATAGCGCAATTCGGAATTCCCACGTACGCAAAATTCCAAGTTTCTTCGCCTTTATACCGTTCGCCGCCGATATATATGACACTCGTTTTGCCAAAAGAATTTTTTACCGTTCTATCGGAAATTTTAACCCGAGGGGTACTCGAAAACAATCTTTCTTTATCAAAAATATTATCAATATAGTTCATGTTTATATTATTTTTTTAAAGCGTACATAATTATGCCGGCGGAAACGGAAGCGTTTAGACTTTCCATTCCGTTTTGCATAGGAATGCTTACCGTTTTATCCGCGTGGAGTTTCATAAATTCGCTTACGCCGTTGCCCTCGTTACCGACCACTACACAAACCGCGCCGTCCGTTTGCGTTTCAAAAACGTTTTCGCCGTCCATATCGGCGATTATAATCGGCAAAGCATTGGCATTAACGAATTCTTCACGCCCGACACGGTAAATTTTAACTTTAAATATACCGCTCATACTCGCGCGTACGGCTTTCGGTCCGTACGGGTCTGCCGTATCGACCAAATAAATTCGATTATAACCGCAAGCCGCCGCCGTCCTTATTATCGCGCCGACGTTGGAAGGGTCGGAAACGCCGTCTAACAACAAACACGAAGAATCCGGCGCGGAAAAAACGTTTTCCGACTTTTCTATTACGGCAAGAACACCTTGCGGGCTGACTTCACCGCTGATTGACTTAAAAACGTCTTCCGAAACGGTTTCCGTTCTGAAAACGTTTCGGTCAATCTGACTTAGCCCTCTTTCCGTCCCGACGATTGCGTATATTTTTTGTTCGGAACGAATTGCCTCGTTAACCGTTTTAACACCTTCCGCAACGTAAAGGTTCAAAGCGTCCCTATACTTTTTGTCGGAAAGAGAACGGATTTGTTTAATAAATGCGTTTTGCCTTGAAACAATCATTATTATTAACTTAAATAAAGCCTACGCTTAACATAAGGTAGGCTTCATTGACGATTATTTTACTTTAAGTTTGCTTTCGCCTTTTCCGCAAGCGCGGTAAAAGCCGTTGCGTCGGAAACTGCGATTTCAGCCAAAACCTTTCTGTTCAAATTGATGCCGGCATTCTTCAAACCGAACATAAACTTGCTGTACGAAAGACCGTTAAGTCTTGCCGCCGCGTTAATTCTGGCAATCCATAAAGAACGGAAATCTCTCTTTTTCGCCTTTCTGCCGATGTAAGCGTAATTTTGCGCTTTCATAACGGCTTCGCGAGCTACTCTGTATCTTTTACTCCTTCCGCCCCAGTAACCTTTTGCGAGTCTTAATATCTTTCTACGCTTTTTAACGGCGTTTACACCTCTTTTAATACGCATAATAATTTCCTCCTTTAAGCCTATTTATTGTAAATCAACGTCTTTACGGTCTTTTCTTGCGTTGCGTCTACGTACGCTCCTGCGCACAAATTGTTCTTTCTCTTTCTGTCCTTTTTTGTAAGGATGTGGTTTTTACCCGAACAAGCCCTTTTAATCTTGCCGGTTGCGGTTACGTTAAAACGTTTTTTTGCCGCGCTTTTAGTCTTCATTTTAGGCATAATTTTACCCTCCGTTAGTTTATTATTTTAAAAATTACGCTTTTACGGGCGCAAGCATCATCCAGACGTTCCTGCCCTCGAGAAGCGGTTGTTTTTCCATCGTTCCGTAGTCTTTGACCATTTCGAAAAATCTATGCATTACGTCGACGCTCAAATTCGAATGAGCCATTTGACGCCCCCTCATTCGAATAGACACTTTAACTTTGTTACCTGCGGACAAAAATTTTTGCGTTTGTTTCGCTTTAACGTTTAAGTCGCCGACGTCTATCGTCATCGAAAGCCAAACTTCTTTGATTTCGACTACTTTCTGGTTCTTTTTTGCTTCCTTGTTCTTCTTCGCCAATTCGTAAACGTATTTGCCGTAGTTCATAATTTTACATACGGGCGGATTTGCGTTCGGCGAAATTTTTACGAGGTCAAGTCCCTTCTCGTCGGCAAGGCGCATAGCCTCTCTCGAAGACGTTATACCGAGTTGTTCGCCGGTATCACCGATAAGACGGACTTCTCTGTCTCTTATTTCCTCGTTAATTTGGTGCTCTTTTTTAATGGTTTTGTACCTCTCAATATATTTTCCGATTGCAACGCAATCAAAAGAACGAAAAGAATCGGGTCGCTCTGCAAAAAGCAACCCGTACGATACGAACATTTAAACGGAAAAATCCCCGTAAAAGTTAAAATATCGAGCCGAACGAAAGGTTTTCCGTCGGCGAGAAGGGTCACTTCTTCTTAAAGCCTAAATATAATACAACATTTTTATGCCGTTGTCAAACGATTTTACTATATTTTAAAACCTTTAACTCGTTAAAATTCTTCGACGACGGCGGTAGCGGCAAAACGACGTACCGATTCCAACGCGCTTATGCAGGAATCGAGACTTTTGTACGCCTCGCCGATACAAATAACGGATTTTTGCGCATTACGGAGTTTATAATAAAATCTTCCGAATTTATCTCTGTCTATTATAAAATGCCCCGCCGCGGAATTCTTTTTAACGGATTCTATGGCGTTTTCCGCACTCTTTAACAGCGAAACCTCTTCCGTGGCAAGCATAAGTTGACCGTTAGACGCATAAAGTTTTGCGGAATATTTACCTTCTTCGTTCTGTTCTATTTTCCATTTACCCGTCGCGCCGTTTTTAACTTCGTATACGGGCTTCTTCACGGGGGTATATTCGACGTATTCCGTTCCTTTAATCAATTCGCCAGAAATTACGGCGTCTTTCGCAATACGTCTAACGGAATCTACCGCCTTTTGACAACGTTCGCGCGTTTTATAAATTTCTCCCACGCACATAAGTCTGTTGTTCGACGTCTTTAATTTATAGTAATAATTATTTGCCTTATCGCAATATATAATGAATTTACCCGTATCGACGCTGTTTATTATGCTTTGAATTCCGTTACGAGCGCCTTCTTCACTCGAATATATTTCACTCGACAGCATTTCTTCGCCGTTAGAAGCGTAGAGTTTTGCCATATATTCGCCGTTCTTCTTAAATTCCACCGTCCATCTGCCTTTAAGTTTTGCCGTACCGACCGTCGTCGTAGCGACAACGGGTTCTTTTTGTTCCGACGCAGGTTTTTTAGCGGGACGCTTTTTCGCGACCGTCGGTTTCTCCGCAGGTTTTTCTTCCGTAACGGCGGAATCTTCATTTCCCGTAACGGTTTCCGATTCCGCAACCGCGGGAGCAGTCTCTTCTTCCGTAACGGAAGAAGTAACTTCTTCGGGCGCTTCTTCGACTACGATAACTTGCGGTTCGGAAGGTTCTTCCGTCGTAGGCTGTTCGTCTGCTTGCGCAGGCGCTACGCTTACGGCAACTTCGGAATTCTTTTCCGATTTTTTACATATACACAATACGATTATCAAAACGATAAGCAATACGAGTGCAACTATTCCGATAATAATCGGGACACTAAATTTTTCCCAAATATCGAAAAGATTGAACAAAAAATTAGAATTCATAAAAAATCTCCTTAAAGATTAAAATCACGTTACTCAAATTACTATATGAATTTTATCACAACAAAAGTCAAAACGCAAGAAAAACGCTTTAAAATTATGTCAAACATATAAAAAACACGGCTTTTTTCAGCCGTGTTTCAGAATTTTATTCACCGTCGTTGAAATATAAAATTCCAAGCGTGTTCGCTCCGCAATGGCTGGCAATCGTTCCGCCCGCATAAGTTTCGTATATATTCTTGAAGCCTGCCTCCTCTAACGCGCGTCGCGCCGCCGCCATCATTTCGGGTGTGGACGACGTGCGGGTTATAAACACCTTATCGAGGTCGGGCGTCGGGAAGTCTTGAAGAACGTCCGCGCAATATTTTGCGACTACGCTTTCCATTTTACCGCGATACTTTTTATCGGAAGACATTTTACCGTCTTTAACGACGATTCTCGGACGAAGTTTTAATAGGTTCGCACCGAACAAAGCAAGACTGCTGCATCTACCACCCTTATAAAGATAATCGAGCCTTTCTATTACGAAACTGACTTGCAACTTCTCTACTCTTGCCGAAACTTTTTCGTAAACTTCTTTCGCGTCTAACCCTTTTTCGGCGAGTTCGCGCGCATATATGGCCAAAAGCCCTATGCCCGTGGACAAAGAAAGACTGTCTACCACGTAAACGTTTTCTAAATTCTTACCTGCGGCAACGGCGTGCGAGCAAGAAGAAGAAATACCGCTCGATAACGCAACGTGTACCACTGCGTCGTAATCTTTTAAAAGCGATTGAAAATACTCCGTATATTCGTACTCGTTTAGCGCGGTAGTTTTTGGCAACGTACCCGTTTCATCAACGTACGCGAACATTTCTTCGGTAGTAAGGTCGCCGTCCTTAAATATTTTGTTGCCTAAAATTATTTCGTATTTTATAATTTTAATATCGTACCGTTCAATCAATTCGTTAGATAAATCGTTTGTGGATTCCACAGAAACAGCAATCTTCATAACTTTCTCCTTTTTATATTATGGTATATAAATAAAATTTTGTCGTAAGCAAAACGACGTTCCGCGTCGAAATACTACGTTCGAAGACCTTTGCAAACAAGTTTTCTCGTTTGTATTGTAACACAAAAGAGTAAACAAGGCAAACGTATTTGTCAAATAATACTTTTTTTAAGGAATAATTACTTGCTTTTATTCGCGATTATGGTGTATTATAAATACAATACAGGAGTACGAAATATGGAAAAAATCAACGGCAACATCATTAAAAACACCGTAGAATACGGCGAATTTAAAAACCACGACGGAAAAATCGTAACGATATCGGGCTACGTTCATCGTATTCGCGAAATGACCGGCTTTTCTTTCGTAATAATCAGAACCGCACGCGACACCGTTCAGTGCGTATACTCTCCGGACTTTTCCGATTACCGCTGGGACGAACGGATTACCGAAGAAACTTGCGTTAAGGTCACGGGCAAAGTAGTTTCGAGTAAAGACGCGAAAGGCAACGACAGATACGAAATACAAATTCACGACGTAGATATTCTTTCTACGCCCGCCGAAGGTTTACCCATCGTTATCAATAAAAAACAACTCGACGGAATTCAGTTAAACACCATTTTAGACCTACGCCCCGTTTCTATGCGCAACCCGAAGGAACGCGCCATCTTTAAACTTCAAGAGGGCATTGCGAGAGGTTTCAGAGAATTTTTATCTTCACAAGGATTTACCGAAATTCGCTCCCCTAAAATAAATTACGCGGGTGCGGAAGGCGGAACCAACGTTTTTAAACTCGATTATTTCGGCAAACAGGTTTATCTTGCACAAAGTCCGCAGTTATATAAACAAGCAATGGTAGGCGTTTTCCAAAGGGTATTTGAAATAGCACCGGTTTTCCGCGCGGAACATCACGATACTTCGCGCCATCTTAACGAATATACATCGATGGACCTTGAAATGGGATTTATCGACGGTTTCGAAGATATTATGAATACGGAAACGGGCACACTTAAATATATAATGAATTTATTAAAGACCGAATACGCGGAAGAAGTAGACCTTCTCCACGCCGATATTCCCGAAATTACCGAAATACCCGTAATTAAATTTATGGACGCGAAAGAACTTTTGATGAAAAAGTTCAAATATCAACCCACCGATATGAAAGACTTTGACCCCGAAGAAGAGCAACTCCTCGGCAAATACGCAAAAAAAGAACTCGGCAGCGATTTCTTGTTCGTAACGCACTATCCGTCTAAAAAGCGTCCTTTCTATACTATGGACGACCCCGCAGACCCCGAATACACTTTATCTTTCGACCTTTTGTTCAGGGGGCTCGAAATAACGTCGGGCGGTCAACGTATTCACGATTATAAAATGCAAGTCGAAAAAATGATTAAATGCGGTATGAATCCCGAAGAATTCGAAACTTATCTTATGCTCCACAAATACGGCGCTCCCCCGCACGGTGGTTTGGGCATAGGGCTTGAAAGATTGACTATGCATCTTTTAGGTTTCAAAAACGTCCGCGAAGCGACTATGTTCCCGCGCGACATAAACAGAGTTACCCCGTAAACAATATATAAAACGCAAATAAATTTAAGTCGGCAACGCATTTGTCGACTTTTATTTTTCTCGTTTTAAACTATTCCGCAAAAGATTACAAAAAAAATTCAAATTTTTACCGTATTTCTATTGACAAATGTTTTTATTTGCATATAATTAAATTTAGCACTTGAAGAAAGAGAGTGCCAAAAAAATCACGGAGGCAAGATAAAATGAAGGTTAGACCTTTATTCGACAAAGTGGTTGTCGAAAGTATCGAAACAGAAGAAAAAACCAAAAGCGGATTTATACTTCCGTCCGCTTCGCAAGAAAAACAACAAATGGCAAAAATAGTCGCAGTCGGTCCGGGCGGAATAATCGACGGCAAAGAAATCGTTATGCAAGTTAAACCCGGAGATACGGTATTGTATTCCAAATATGCAGGCAGCGAATTTAAGGTTGACGGAAAAGAATTGACTATAATCCGTCAAAGCGATATTCTCGCAATCGTTGAATAATTTAAGGAGATGATAAATTATGGCTAAACAATTAAAATACGGCGAAGAAGCAAGAAAAGCCCTTCAAAAAGGCGTTGACACACTTGCGGATACTGTTAAAATCACGTTAGGTCCGAAAGGCAGAAACGTAGTTCTCGACAAAAAATACGGCGCACCGTTAATCACTAACGACGGCGTTACCATTGCAAAAGAAATCGAACTCGAAGACGCGTTTGAAAATATGGGTGCGCAACTCGTTAAAGAAGTTTCCACCAAAACCAACGACGTCGCAGGCGACGGAACGACCACCGCGGTTATTCTTGCACAAGCGATAATAGACGAAGGTCTTAAAAACGTTGCGGCGGGCGCAAACCCCGTTATCTTGAAAAACGGTATTTCGGGCGCGGTTGAAGTAGCCGTCGAAGAACTCAAAAAAATCAGTACGCCCGTAAAAGACAAAAACGATATTTGTCAGGTTGCGTCTATTTCCGCAGGTAACGAACAAATAGGCGCGCTCATCGGCGACGCAATGGAAAAAGTCGGTAAAGACGGCGTTATCACCATCGAAGAAAGCAAAACCACGAAAACCGAACTCACCACCGTTGAAGGTATGCAATTCGACAGAGGTTACGCTTCCGCATATATGGTTACCAACACCGACAAAATGGAAGCCGTTCTCGAATCCCCCGTTATTCTTATTACCGATAAAAAGATTTCTTCCATACAAGAGATTCTTCCTATCGTAGAGCCCATCGCTCAACAAGGTATGCGTCTTTTGATTATAGCCGAAGAAGTCGAAGGCGACGCTCTTGCGGCGCTCGTAGTAAACAAACTTAAAGGCGTATTTAACTGCGTTGCGGTTAAAGCTCCCGGTTTCGGCGACAGAAGAAAGGCTATGCTCGAAGACATAGCAATACTTACCGGCGGTACGGTAATTTCTTCCGAACTCGGCTACGACTTCAAAGACGTTACTATCGATATGCTCGGTCGTGCAGGTACGGTTAAAGTCGATAAAGACAATACCACCATTATCAACGGCGCAGGCGACCCCGCTCAAATCACCGCAAGGAAACAAGCCATTAAAGCGCAAATCGCGGAAACCACTTCCGATTACGACAGAGAAAAATTGCAAGAACGCCTTGCTAAACTCGCAGGCGGCGTTGCCGTAATCAACGTCGGCGCGGCAACCGAAATCGAAATGAAAGAAAAGAAACTCCGTATCGAGGACGCCCTTAACG
>CAYSYT010000033.1:0-21061 GCA_964435195.1 uncultured Christensenella sp.
GGAGAAGACGGAAAAGATTTGGTATATTCGTTATCGCGTACTAACGAAAAAGTCGGGGGGGGGTACTTGTCAGACCCTATTTCAGAATACTCGTTCGACGACGTTATCAGACCGATTGTTAACGGAAAAAATTGTATAGAAGAATTACAATCAGAAAAGTGGGCGACGTCGATTCCGGGAATGATTAAAAACGCAGAAGGAAGGATATCCGATAAAATAACTTATGCACGCATAACGGTTAAAAGGAGCGATAAATGAAAATAGAATTGAAAGAAATAAAAATAAAAGATATTACCGACGGTTATTTTGACAGTAGCGAAAACGGTGTTGTCGGTTACGGAGGAAAATTGAATATAAGACCGTCGTTTCAAAGAGAATTCGTGTATAAAGAAAAACAGAGAAACGCAGTAATAGAAACCGTGACGAAAGGTTTTCCTCTTAACGTTATGTATTGGGCTGAAAGCGGTAACGGGGAATATGAATTATTAGACGGGCAGCAGAGGACTATAAGTATCTGTCAATACGTGAACGGGGATTTTTCTATTAACAGTAGAACGTTCGACAACCTTACCTCAACGGAAAAAAAGCAAATTCTCGATTACAATTTAATGATTTATATTTGTAAAGGCGACGATAAAGAAAAGTTGGATTGGTTTAAAATTATAAATATTGCAGGAGTTCAATTAAAAGAACAAGAATTGAGAAACGCAATTTATACGGGAGAATGGCTTTCGGATGCAAAAAGATATTTTTCAAAAAATAATTGCGTGGCTTATCGTCTCGCGAACAAATATCTTAGCGGAGAAGTTAACAGGCAAGATTATTTAGAAGCGGCGTTGTCTTGGATTTCGGCAAAAGAAAAGGTTAAAATCGAAGATTATATGTCCGCTCATCAAAACGACGGACACGCAACGGCGTTGTGGCAATATTTTCAATCGGTTATAAATTGGGTTAAAACCATATTTCCCGTATATAGAAAAGAAATGAAAGGTTTGCCGTGGGGACTTTTTTTCAATGAATACGGGTTTAATAATTATAATCCGCAAGAATTAGAAAAAAGCATATCGAAACTAATGCAAGACGATGATATAACTAAGCGCTCCGGAATATACGAATATTTGCTTTCGGGTAATGAAAAATATTTAAATGTACGGGCTTTTACCGAAAACGAAAAAAGATTAGCCTACGAAAGGCAAACGGGTATTTGTCCGTATTGCAAGGCGGAAGGCAGGGTAAAAATACGTTACGAAATAGAAGAAATGGAAGCCGACCATATTACTCCGTGGCGCGAAGGTGGAAAAACGAACGTTGAAAATTGTCAAATGTTATGCAAAGAACACAATAGAAGAAAATCCGATAATTAAAAATAAGTCCGCCGTTTTATACGGCGGACTTGGGTTTTATCAGAATTTGATTTTTTTCATAACGTAGTCTTCGAGTTCGGCGATGGGTAACCTTATTTGTTCCATCGTATCTCTGTCGCGAACCGTTACCGTTTGGTCTTCCAACGTGTCGAAGTCTACCGTTATGCAATACGGCGTTCCGATTTCGTCTTGACGGCGGTAACGTTTTCCGATAGAACCGGATTCGTCGTAAGTACACATAAAACTTTTACGGAGTTTATCGTAAACTTCTCTTGCTTTTTCGCCGAGATTTTTTTGCAAGGGTAAAACGGCGCATTTATACGCTGCGAGCGACGGGTGGAAATGCATAACGACTCTCGTTTCGCCGTTGTCGAGTTTTTCTTCGTCGTAAGCTTCCGAAAGAACGGCGAGCATAAGCCTGTCAGCCCCGATTGAATATTCGATAACGTACGGCGTATACCTTTCGTTGGTAACGGGGTCGGTATATTGCATACTCTTGCCGGAAAATTCTTCGTGGCGGGAAAGGTCGTAATTAGTTCTGTTGTGTATGCCGTTGAGTTCCGACCAACCGATGGGAAAGAGATATTGTATGTCGCACGCGGATTTAGCGTAATGCGCAAGTTTGTCGTGGTCCTTAAAACGTAAATGTTCGGGATTGAAACCGAGGTCGGTTAAAAAGTTCCAAGCTTTTTGTTTGAATTCTTCGTAATATTTTTGGTCGGTTCCTTCTTTGCAGAACCATTGATGTTCCATTTGTTCGAATTCAATCGTACGGAAAATAAAGTTGCCGGGGGTGATTTCGTTCCTGAACGCTTTACCTACTTGCGCTATGCCGAAAGGAACTTTCGCACGAGCGGTACGTTGCACGTTGCTAAAGTTAACGAATTCGCCTTGCGCGGTTTCCGGACGAAGATAAATTACGTTGGCGTTGTCGTCCGTAACGCCTCTCGAAGTTTGGAACATAAGGTTAAAATTCCTTATGGGAGTCCAATTAAATTTACCGCAAACGGGACAATGAACCTGATGTTCGTTTATATACGCTTGCATTTCTTCCTGACTCATTACGTCGGGGTTGACTTTGCCTTTCGAGTGGAGTTCTATAAGGTTGTCTGCTCTGTGGCGGGATTTACATTCTTTGCAGTCCATTTTCGGGTCGGAAAAAGAAGCCGTATGTCCGCTTGCTTCCCATACTCTGGGATTCATTAGAATAGCGGCGTCTACGCCGAAAGAATTTTCGCTTTCCTGTACGAAGCGTTTCCACCAAGCGCGTTTAACGTTGTTTTTAATTTCAACGCCGACGGGACCGTAATCCCAAGTGTTACCCATACCGCCGTAAATTTCGCTACCGGGGTAGATAATTCCTCTGCCTTTGCAGAGGTTTACGAGTTTTTCCATAGTTGCAGAACTTTTTGTTTCCATAACCGTTTCCTTTAATATTTTTTCCATATAATTGTACATTATAGCGAAATTTTAGTCAAGCAATCTAAAAGGTTGATAAAATATTTAATTTTCGCTTTTTAATTTTTTACTTTTGTGCTATACTTATTTACGTATTTTATAATCGAAGGTGAAAGTAATGACGGAAGCAACAAATTTTATTGAACAGATTATCAACGATGAACTTTCAATCGGAAAGGTTAACGGAGTTTACACGCGTTTTCCACCCGAACCGAACGGCTATCTTCATATAGGTCACGCAAAATCTTTATGCATAAATTTCGGGATAAAAGAGAAATATAACGGTAAGTGTAATTTGTTTTTCGACGACACTAACCCTTCAAAAGAAAAAACGGAATTCGTAGACGCTATTAAAGAAGATATAAAGTGGCTCGGTTTCAGTTGGGATAAAGAAACTTACGCTTCCGATTTTTTTGAAAACATTTACGGTTACGCCGTAACCTTGATTAAAGAAGGCAAGGCGTTCGTGTGCGATATGACTCCCGACGAAATAAGTAAAAACAGAGGCAGTTTTAACGAAGCGGGTAAAGAAAGCCCGTACAGAAACAGAAGCGTGGAAGAAAATCTTGCTTTGTTTACCGCAATGCGCGACGGGAAGTTTGCCGACGGCGAAAAATGTTTACGCGCAAAAATAGATATGGCTTCTCCCAACATCAATATGCGCGACCCCGTTATTTACAGGATACTCCGTCAAACGCATCACAGAACGGGCGATAAATGGTGTATTTATCCGATGTACGATTTCGCTCACCCTATATGCGACTATTTGCAGGGCGTGACGCATTCTTTGTGTACGCTTGAATTCGAAGACCATCGTCCTTTGTACGATTGGGTGGGAATAGAACTCGGTTTTTCGCCGAAACCCAGACAAATCGAATTCGCAAGGCTTAACGTAACTAATCTCGTTATGAGTAAAAGATATTTGAAAAAACTCGTAGAAGACGGTTCCGTCGACGGTTGGGACGACCCGAGAATGCCGACCCTTGCAGGGCTTCGCAACAGAGGTATACCTGCCGAGGCTTTGAAAGATTTCTGTTCGAGAATAGGCGTCGTAAAGGCTAATTCTGAAGTTCAAATAGGTTATTTGGAGGCGTGTGTCAGAGAATATTTGAATATTCACGCGGAACGCGCGATGGCGGTACTGAAACCGTTAAAAGTAACTATAACAAACTACCCCGACGATAAAACGGAGGACGCCGAATTCGACGTTAACCCCAACGAAGAAACACGCCGTACGCGGTCGATAAAGTTTTCGAAAAATATTTATATCGACGCAGACGATTTTTCACTTAATCCGCCGCCAAAATATTTCAGATTGAAAAAAGACGGTTACGTCCGTTTGAAAGGCGCGTACATTATTAAGTGCGACGACGTTGTTTTAGGTGAAAACGGAGAGGTAGAAGAACTTTTGTGCTCTTACGTTCCCGAAAGCAAAAGCGGTAACGACACGTCTGGTATAAAAGTTAAGGGCGTCGTTCAATGGGTGAACGCTGCCGACGCGATAGACGTGGAAATAAGAAAATACGGTTATTTATTAAAGGACGAAGAATATTCGGGACAGGATTTTTCCGAAAGAATGAATCGCGACAGCGTTAAGGTATTTAACGGCAAAGCTGAACCGTATATTTTCCAAGGCGATAAAGATACTCCTTATCAACTGATTCGCACGGGGTATTTTAAGCGTCTTACCATTAACGGAAAGGAAATTTTGAGTGAAATCGTATCACTGAAAGACAATTTTAACAAATGAAAAAACCCGCACGATAAGTGCGGGTTTTGGATTAAAAGGAGAGTATGAAAGCGGAAAATAAAGCCGTAATATTAAGGCTTTTAATATCGTGTTTGGTTATATGCGGTATAGTAGGGATTCTTTATTTGATATGCTATCTTTTCGGTTGGACTAATTTGACCAGAGAAGAAATGCAGGAATTTATTTCTTCCACGGGCGCAGTCGCTCCGTTAGTATTTATTTTCGTTAGTTTTTTGCAGGTAACTTTCGTACCTATTCCGGGGTCGGTAACCATTCTTGCGGGGAATTATCTTTTCGGGGCGGGCTTGTCTTTTTTATATTCGTATATAGGAATGATGTTCGGCTCGGTATTGGCGTTCGCGCTCGGCAGGTGGATAGGCAGACCTTTCGTAAACTGGGTTACGGGCGGCAGCGATAAAACCGACGCTTTGGTCGAAAGACTTAAAGGGCGTGAAAACGTATTGCTGTTTTTTATGTTCTTTTTGCCGTTTTTCCCCGACGATATATTGTGTTCGGTTGCGGGTATTCTGCCTGTAAGTTGGCGTACGTTTATAGCAATGCAGGTGGTAACGCGCGCTACTTCGATAGGCGCGACGCTTTTGTTTATGTCGGGCGAAGTTATTCCTTATCACGGTTGGGGGTTAGCCGTTTTGATTATTATAGCGGTTATTTGCGTGGTTGCATTTGTTTTTTCGGTAAAATATGCAAAAGAAATCAACGATTTTTTTGATAAAACAGCCGATAAAATATTTAAAAGAAAAGATAAAAAGGAAAATGAACGCGAAAAAAACGATTGAAGGTTTTAAAAAACGTCTCTGATAGCCAAAATTTTACCGTCGGCGGCGTCCATAAGCAACGCTTTTAGGTTGCCGTCGGCATCTACAAGCCCTATATACCAGTAATTGATTTGGTTTTTGGTTATTATTCGTTGCCTTATTTCCAACGTGAGATTGCCGTTATCGTCGAGATAACCGTCAAGCATAGCGCTTTGACTTTCGTTAAGACGGTCGAGTGCGGTTTTGTAATCTATCGCATTTTCCGATACCGTTGATTTAAGCGTTACGGTTTCGCTCGAAGACGCCGCGCATATATATACTTTGAATTCGTTTAGATTGAAAGTCTCCGTTTCTACGGTTGCGATAAGGCTTCCGGAAATAGGGTCGGCTTTGAAAGAAGATTTATAAGGCGTTTCGTTAAACGTAAAACTTACGGAATAATCTGCGTCTTCGGTGGTTTTGCATGATAGTTTAAAAGTGAGTTTGTAAACTTTTTCACCGACCGTTCCGTCGTTAATATACGGTATTTCGCAAAATCCGTAATGCGCGCGAAGGCTGTAATTTTCGCTTTCGCCTTCGTAAAGGTTTAGTCGTAATTCGCTTAAACGCGAATATAAACGGTTAACGTTACCGCAACCGAACGATGTTAAAACGATAAACAGCATTATTATAGTTAATGGTAAAACAAACTTTTTCTTCATAAAATACCTTCCGATATAAAAAATATGCCGCTTACACATAAGTAATGCTCGTTTTATTTGTAAAATTTATTATTTTTACGGGTAAAGTATTGATTTTTAATTTTGTTTTTGATAAAATAGAAAAAATAATATTACGGAGGAAGAAACCTTGCGGAGGTTGATATGGAAAACCGTAGGTATAACTTTGGCGGTTATATTCGGAACGGTTGCGGTCGTTTTCGGCTCGCTTACTCTTTTTTATCCCAAGGCAATGGGCGACCTTTTTGCAGAGGCAGGTAATTATTCCGCTACCGTTTGGTTTTACGAAAGGCAATACGGAAAAACCTCTTCTTTTGAAGATTTAGTCTGTTTGGTCGTTTGTCTTGACGAGAACCGCGACGGCGAAACAACCGCGAAATATTCTACCGAACTTCTTACGTCGTCGGAATTTAACGCTTACGTTGAGAGCGGAGAACACGGCGGTTTTACTAACAGTGAGCAGGCAAGGGAATTCTTTTACGGTAAATGCGCGGTGGCAAACGCCAACGCGGGGAAGTTGTCTGAAGCGATAACAGTTGCTAAAAATTTCGTGGAAAGGGTCGGCTATACGGATTATAATCCGTTTAGAATTATAATTGTTTCTTGCTGCGACACGCTTAACGCGATTCAACTCGAACAGTTAAAAAACGGTATTTCGGAACTTGGAATTACAAATGAAACGGTTACGTTGGATTTACAAGATATTCAAAATAAAATAAATGCAAAAGGAGAATAAAATGGGTAAAATTATTAAGGAAGGTTTAACGTTCGACGACGTTTTGCTCGTTCCGCAGGCAAGTGAAATTATTCCGAGAGACGTTGATTTGTCAACGAAACTATGCGACGGAATAAAACTTAACATTCCGCTTATGTCTGCGGCTATGGATACCGTTACGGAATCGAGGCTTGCAATCGCAATGGCGAGAGAAGGCGGTATAGGTATTATTCACAAGAATATGAGCATAGAAGAACAAGCCGCCCACGTAGACAGGGTAAAAAGAAGCGAACACGGTGTAATTACCGACCCCTTCTTTTTAGAACCGGATAATTTGGTTAGCGAAGCCGTTGCTCTTATGGAAAAATACCGTATCAGCGGCGTGCCTATCACAAAAAACGGCAAACTCGTAGGTATACTTACCAACAGAGATTTGCGTTTTGAAAACGATTTTGACCAACCCATTAAAAATATAATGACCAAAGACAATTTGGTTACCGCTCCCGTCGGAACGTCTTTGGAAGAAGCGCAGAAAATTTTAGGCAAGCACAGAATAGAAAAATTGCCTATCGTTGACGAAAAAGGTTTTCTTAAAGGATTGATAACCATAAAAGATATAGAAAAAGCCATTCAGTATCCTAATTCCGCAAAAGACAGAAACGGCAGACTTTTGGCGGGCGCCGCCGTCGGTGTATCGGTTAATACTCTTGAAAGGGTAGACGCGCTCGTTAAATCCAAGGTGGATATAATCGTAGTCGACAGTGCGCACGGTCATTCCAAAAATATTCTCGAAATGGTAAGGCGTATAAAAGCGCAATATCCGAATTTGCCTATAATCGCGGGTAACGTGGCTACGGCAGACGCTACGGAGGCTCTTATCGATGCGGGAGCCGACGTGGTTAAAGTCGGTATAGGCCCCGGCAGTATTTGTACTACGCGTATCGTTGCCGGTATAGGTATGCCTCAACTTACCGCTATTATGGATTGCGCGGAAAGAGCGGAAAAATTCGGTAAAAAGGTTATCGCCGACGGCGGTATTAAATATAGCGGAGATATTACGAAAGCAATCGGCGGCGGCGCTGCAGCCGCTATGATAGGCAGTCTTTTCGCAGGTACGTTTGAAAGCCCCGGCGAAATCGAAATATATCAGGGCAGAAGCTTTAAGGTTTACAGAGGTATGGGGTCTCTTCCCGCAATGGCTTGCGGCAGTAAGGACAGATACTTCCAAGAGAACGCTAAAAAACTCGTTCCCGAAGGCGTTGAAGGACGCGTGCCTTATCGCGGTGCGCTTTCCGATATCGTTTTCCAAATGTGCGGTGGTACGTTTGAAAGCCCCGGCGAAATCGAAATATATCAGGGCAGAAGCTTTAAGGTTTACAGAGGTATGGGGTCTCTTCCCGCAATGGCTTGCGGCAGTAAGGACAGATACTTCCAAGAGAACGCTAAAAAACTCGTTCCCGAAGGCGTTGAAGGACGCGTGCCTTATCGCGGTGCGCTTTCCGATATCGTTTTCCAAATGTGCGGTGGTATTCGTGCGGGTATGGGATATTGCGGAACGAAAACTATCGACGATTTGCGTAAAAACGCAAAATTTGTTAAGATTACGAGCGCGGCTCTCGTCGAAAGCCACCCTCACGATATTTCCATTACGAAGGAAGCGCCTAACTATTCTTCTAAGGGTTAATACGAGAAGTGTAAAACAGAACGTTTACTTCTTATGGTTAAAAAGAAAAGACAATTAAACAGTCGTTTACAAACGGCTGTTTTTTGTTTACTAATCTCCGATTTTAGTGTAAAATAATAATATGGATTTAGATTTTATAGGTAAAAAGAATATAAAAAACAGCGGACTTGCGTTTACGGTTATGATTACCGTGTACGTTTTCGTTTCCTTTTTCGGACAAGGTTTGCTCTCGCTCGTTACCGAAGTCGGCGGAACGTCGTATTATGCGATAAGTTCGGTTTTTTCCGTCGTTTCTTTGATTATTGCCGTAATAATATTCGCACCCGATAAGCAAAACGGGTTTTTAAAATCCGTCGGCTTGGTAAAGTTTAATCCGATTTATTTAATTCCCGCAATTACGTTGGCGGTTGGTATGTTTTTCGGACTCGGATTCGTAAACGACCTTATAGGAAACGCACTCGTCGATGCGGGACTTAAAGTTTCGGCAATAAACGTGCCTATGAATAACGTTTTGCATTTTATAGTTTTTTCGTTTACGCTTGCGGTATTCCCGGCGATAGCGGAGGAATGTTTTTTTCGCGGCGTAGTTTTGTCCGGCTGTGAAAAAGTCGGGCATATTCTTGCGTCAGTGACGGTAGCCGTTTTATTCGCGCTTTACCATTGTTCGGCGACGCAACTCGTATATCAATTTATATACGGATTTTTTCTGTCTTTTTTAACGGTTAAATCTAAAAGCGTAATTCCTTCGGCGATAGCACACTTTTTGAATAATTTTGTGGTAATAGCGTTAAGTTTTTTTAAGGTTAATTTAGATTTGTATTCCGTATATTATATAGTTATAGGGTTATTGTTAATTGTTTTTAGCATATTGTTTATGATTTTTTACGGCGGTAAAAACGACGTTAAAGAAGAAAAGGTTAAGTCGGAATTTCGTTCTTTCGTTTTGCTTGCGGCGGTAGGAATTTTAATTTGCGTCGCAATGACCGTTTCGGGGTTATTTATATGATTAAGGTGAATTTAATTTGCGTAGGTAAAGTTAAAGAAAAATATTTCGCGGACGGAATAGCCGAATACGTAAAAAGGCTTTCTCGTTTCGTTTGTTTTTCGATAATAGAAGTTGCCGAAGAAAATTTTATAAAAGTCGACGACGCTTTAATTTCTTCTATTAAAGAGAAAGAAGCCGACCGTATTTTGCCTAAAATAAAAGGCTACGTTTTTGCGACGGCGATAGAAGGCAAAAAAATTTCAAGCGAAAGTTTTGCAAAAAAAATTAAAAATCTTACCGATACGGGCGAGGGCGTAATAACCTTCGTTATAGGCGGGTCGTACGGATTGTCCGACAGGGTAAAAAATGCGGCAAACGAACTTATATCTTTTTCGGACATGACTTTTCCGCATACTATGTTCAGGCTTATGCTGACCGAACAGTTGTACCGCGCGTTTTCTATAAACGGAGGTAGCGCATACCATAAGTAAAAACATACTATATACTTATGGATTTGTTTTTACGCTTGAAAGATTTGTATAAAAATTACGGCGGAGAAAAGGGGATTATAGGCAAAACCTTTTTAGGCAGAGAGATTCCTTTTTTTGCAGTGGAAAAATCTTTGCGTCCCGTGGTTATATGTCAATACGCCATTCACGCAAGGGAGTATATAACTACGTATCTTGCTTTCAAGCAAATGGGATATTTCGAAAGATACGGTAGAGTAGGTAAAGTGTATTTTATTCCGGCAGTAAATATTGACGGCATTAAAATATGTTTAAACGGCAAACCGCTTTATAAAGCAAACGCGCGCGGAGTGGATTTAAACGTTAATTTCGACGCCGAATGGGGTAAGGGCAAAAACAATAAAACGGAAAAAGCCGACAGTGATTATATAGGAGAATATCCGTTTTCCGAACCCGAAACGACGGCTCTTGCAAATTTTACGTTAGACGTTATGCCGGATATTACTTTAAGTTATCACAGTAAAGGCGAAGAAATATATTATTATTTCGGGCAGAACGCTTTCGATAGAGAACGCGATTACGCTTACGCGGAAGCAGTCGCAGAGTCTACGGGTTACTCGATAAAACTTACGCCCGATTCGGCAGGCGGCTACAAAGATTGGTGCGTTAAAAGGTTAAAAATACCTTCGCTTACGATTGAGGTTGGCAACGACCGTTTGCAACACCCGTTAAAGGAAGATTGTTTAGAAGACGTTTTTTTGAAAAACAAGCGCGTTATTAACGTGGTTACGGAGAAATTTTATGATAGAAAAATTTATGGATATCGCAATAGCGCAGGCGAAAAAGGCGGCGGAAGTTGACGAAGTCCCTATCGGCGCGGTTATAGTGATGAACGGAAAAGTAGTGTCGAAAGCACATAATCTTACCGAACGCACGCAAATTGCCACCGCACACGCGGAAATTCTTGCAATAAACAAAGCGTGCAAAAAACTTAAAAGTTGGAGGCTCGACGGTGCGGAACTTTTCGTTACCGTCGAACCGTGTCCCATGTGTGCGGGCGCGATAGCGAACGCGCGTATCAAAACCGTTTATTTCGGCGCGTATGAAAAAAAAAGCGGGTCGGCGGTAAGTAAATTCAATATTCTGTCAGAAAGCGGATTGAATCATACGGTTGATTTTTTAGGCGGCATAAAGGAAGAAGAGTGCGCGGAAATTATAAAAAATTATTTTAAATCAAAGAGAATACGAAAAAACCTTGACTAAAAAGTTTATTCGTCGTAAAATATAAAAGTACTGGATGTACGCAAAGTTACATTAGGAGAAATAATAATGATTACACACGGCAACACCATTGAAATTTTAGCTGGTAATTCCAACAAACCGCTTGCGGAAGCAATCGCGAAAGAACTCAAAATGGAACTCAGTACCGCAGAAGTCGGCAAATTCAGTGACGGTGAAATAAGCATAACGCTTCCTAAAACCGTTAGAGGTAAGGATTTGTTCATAATTCAATCGACGTCGGCACCCGTAAACGATAATCTTATGGAATTGTTGATAATGATTGATGCTTGTAAACGCGCTTCGGCAGGTCGTATTACGGCCGTAATGCCTTATTTCGGTTATGCAAGGCAAGACAGAAAGGCTCGTCCGAGAGACCCGATTACGGCAAAACTCGTTGCCGATATTCTTACTACCGCAGGTGCGGACAGGGTTTTGACGATGGATTTACATGCGGCGCAAATTCAAGGCTTTTTCGAAATACCAGTAGACCATTTGTACGGCGCGCCCCTTTTGGCAAGATATTTTAAAAATAAAATGAACGAAAATTGGGTTGTCGTTTCGCCCGACGTCGGTTCCGTCGGCAGAGCAAGGAATTTGGCTTCGAGGGTAAACGCTTCTCTCGCAATAGTGGACAAACGTCGTCCCAAGGCAAACGCAATTGAAGTTATGAACGTAATCGGCGACGTTAAAGATAAAATTTGTCTGATGGTCGACGATATGATAGATACCGCAGGCACGATTTGTCAAGGTGCGCAAGCCCTCGTTAATAACGGTGCGGCGGAAGTTTACGCTTGTTGTACTCACGGTGTTTTGAGCGGTCCGGCTATGGAAAGAATTACAAATTCGCCCATAAAAGAACTTGCCGTTTTAGACACTATCGATATGCCCGAAAGCGTTAGAACGAATCCTAAAATTAAAGTTATATCGGTGGCAAAACTCATTGCAAGGGCGATAACCACTATTTATTCGGATTCTTCGCTTTCCGCTATATACGAAGACTGATAAATATTTACAAAAGAAAGCCGTTGTTTAAACGGCTTTTTTATCTTTAAGGAATAATAGATGAAACTTATCGTTGGATTGGGTAACCCCGAAAAAAAGTACGAAAAAACCTATCATAACCTCGGTTTTGCTTGCGTGGAACTTGCCGCGCGAAAACTCGGCGCGTCGTTTACGAAAAATCAATGTCGCGCGGTTACCGCCGAACTTAAAATCGGCGGGGATAAGATAATTTTGGCTAAACCCCAAACGTATATGAATTTGAGTGGAGAAAGCGTAAGCGAACTCGTATCTTATTATAAAATCGAGATGAAAGATTTAATCGTGGTATACGACGATTTCGACTTGGAAAAAGGCACAATCCGTATACGCGAAAGCGGTTCGGCGGGCACGCATAACGGTATGCGTAATATCGTGGAGCGGTTAGGCAGAACGGATTTTCCGCGTATACGCGTAGGCTTTAAGCCGAGCGGGCAAAATAATATTCCGCTTATAGATTTGGTTCTTTCGGGAATAAAAGAAGAGGACCGCGAACTTTTCGACGGTGCGGTAAACCGCGTTGCCGATGCGTTGGTCGATTTTGCCGAAGGCGTAAAAACACAAGACGTTATGCAAAAATATAACGGCAAAGTCAAATAGTTTTGCCGTACGGGGCTTTTAATGATTAACGACTTATTAAATTTTGAAAAAGGACGTAATTCCGTGGCGGAATTATCGTCTGCAATCCGCCAAGGCGTGCCTTCGGCGGTTTTCGGCGTTTCCGATTCTTTTAAATATTATCTCGCTTCGGTAACGGAATATCCCGTTTTATACGTCGTAAAAGACGTAATTACGGCGCAAAACGCGGCGAAAGCGATTGAAGAATTTTCAGGGAAAAAAGCGGCGGTGCTTATTGCAAAAGACGAAATCGTGCGTCCGAACAAGGCTTTTTCGAAAGAAAGAATTTATCAGCGCATTGCGACTCTCGGCAACTTAAAGGACGTTAGCGTTCTTGTGACGACGCCCGACGCCCTAATGCAAAAATTTTCAAATTCGGTAGTTACGTTGTATTTTGAAAAGGGCAACGATTATTTTAGAGAAAATTATATAGCGGATTTGGTTTCTATGGGATATGTTCGGCGCGATAACGTGGAAAGTAAAGGAACTTTTTCCGTCCGCGGCGACGTTTTGGAAATTTTCCCCGTAGATTACGATAACCCGATACGCGTGGATTTTTTCGGCGATACGGCGGAATCTATACGTTATTTCGACGGCGATACGGGTAAGGTTTTAGGTTTTGTCGACAGCGCGACCGTTATACAGGCGACCGAAACCGTATTTTCCGATAACGATTATAAAATTATCAAAGAGTATCTTTTAAGCGAGTTGTACGAAGCGGAAAGAAACGGAAACGTTCGCAAAAGGCTGATAACGAACGATATGCTTGCCGCCGTCGAAAATAAAGACGCCGAAACGCTTAATATTCTTTCGTGTATGAGCGAAAGTTCGCGCACGATAAAAGATATTATTTCAAAAAACACGGTGGTGATTTTTGACGAGGCAAAAAGAATTTACGATTTTGCCAACTTGTATCAAACGGAATTCGACGAGCGTTTTTCATCGTTGAGTAGCGCGGGTGAAACGTTCGGTGCGGTTAAAAACAATTTGATACCGTTAGACGATTTGAAAAAAATTCTTAACGAATATCGAACGGTTGCCGTTCAAACTTTATCGACCGCCATTCCGTTTTTCAATCCGCTTAAAATAGTAACGCCTACCGTTAGCGCTGTAGCCGATTACCGTCTCGATTTTAAGGAGGTTTTTAACGATATATCCAACTGGGTCAGAACGGGTTATACCGTTTACGTTTTGACGGAAGACGAAAAAAAAGCGTCGCGTTTTTGTTGCAATTTGTCAGATTTAAGCATTTCGTATTCCAGGGGCATAGAACCTTATACTACTTCTTCGGTACGCGTTTTGCCGTTAAAACTCGATAAAGGGTTCGTTTTTCACGAAGCTAAAAGCGTAGTTATAGGCAGCGGAAACCTGTTTACGAAATCCGTTTCGACTCGCAAAATAAAGCCCAAGAAACAAACGTTTTTCACCGCGCCCGAAACGGGTGATTACGCCGTACACGAAGTTCACGGTATAGGGCGTGTTCTCGGTAATAAAAAAATAACCACTACCGAAGGCACGAAAGATTACGTTGCAGTCGAATACGCCGGCGGAGATATGCTTTACGTCCCCGTCGAACAAATGGATATTCTTACGCGTTACCTCGGCGGGGAGAAAAAGCCCGCGCTTTCCAAAATAGGCGGACGCGATTTCGAAAACGTTAAACGAAAGGTTAAAGAAAGCATTAAAAAAATGTCTTTCGATTTGAAAAAACTTTACGAAGAACGTAACGCGCTTGTCGGATATAAGTTTACCGACGACCAAGAGTTGCAATCCGTGTTCGAAGCCGCTTTTCCGTTTGAAGACACACCCGACCAAATAACCGCAAACGAACAAATTAAAGAAGATATGACTTCGGGCAAGGTTATGGATAGGTTGGTATGCGGCGACGTAGGTTTCGGGAAGACGGAAGTTGCCTTTCGCGCCGCGTTCCGCACGATTGCGAACGGTAAGCAAGTGGCGATGCTCGCGCCGACGACTATTCTTGCCGAGCAACATTACAATACTGCCTCTAAACGCTTCGAAGGGTTCGGTGTGAAAATCGCTTGTCTAAACAGATTTAAAACGGCGGCGCAGCAGACGGAAATCGTTAAAAAATTAAAAAACGGCGAAGTAGATTTCGTTATAGGCACGCATAAACTTTTATGTAAAGAAATCGGATTTAAGGATTTGGGGCTTTTGATTTTAGACGAAGAACAGCGTTTCGGCGTCGAACATAAAGAAAAAATCAAATTGTTAAAAAACAACGTGGATACGTTAACGCTTACGGCAACGCCGATTCCGAGAACGTTGCATATGTCTCTTTCGGGAATCAGGTCGATAAGCACCATAAATACTCCGCCGAAAAAACGCTTGCCGGTTCAAACTTACGTAACCGAAGAAACCGACGCACTTATCAAGGACGCTTTGACGAGAGAAAAAAACAGGAACGGTCAGTCGTTCATTCTTTATAACCGTGTAGAAAGCATTTTTACGTTTGCCGAAAGAATTCGTTCGGTCGTTCCCGAGGTTAAAATAACCGTCGTTCACGGCAGAATGGAAGAAAAAGCCATGGAAAGCAATATAATGGAATTTTATCGCGGCGAAACGGACGTTTTAATTTCGACTACGATAATAGAAAACGGAATAGATTTGCCGAAAGCAAACACGCTTATCGTTATCGACGCCGACAGATTAGGACTTTCTACGTTGTATCAGTTGAAAGGGAGAGTCGGCAGAAGCGACCGTCTTGCGTACGCTTATTTTACTTTCAAACGTGAAAAAATTTTGTCGGATACGGCGTATCACAGGTTAAACGCAATCGTGGAGTTTGCCGAAATGGGAAGCGGTATAAAAATAGCGATGCGCGATTTGGAAATCAGAGGCGCGGGGAACGTGCTCGGCGTGGAACAGCACGGACACATGGATAAAATCGGCTACGAACTTTATTCAAAACTTTTAAGGGAAGAACTTACGGGGGAAGAGGAAATCGTGCCCGAACTCGATATAAGAGTATCGGCGTTTATTCCCGATAATTATATAGAGAGTAATTCGGCGAGAATGTCGGCTTATAAAGAGATTGCCGAAATAGATTCTTTGCAGGCAGAAAACGAAGTAATAGAACGCTTGCGTTCGGAATACGGGGAAATTCCCGAAGAAATTTACAATTTGATAAATATCGCGGTAGTAAAACGCAAGGCGATGAAATTCGGCGCGATACAGATAAATCTTTCGAAATCGGGCGTTAATTTGGTTTTCGATACGATAAAAGCATTTTCCGACGGAAGACTTAAAGAGGCGATTGACACTTTTAACGGCGGGGTAAGACTCGTTATGGAAAATCGACCGACGTTGGATTTTGTAAGAAACGGCAAAAGTAATTCTCAAATGCTTGCGGAGTTAAGAAAGTTTCTTGACGTGGCAATAGTTGACGTTAAGGGCAGTTAAACGATTCGTTCGGTAAAAAAGTAGGCAAAAACTGTTATAAAAATTGCAAAAAAACAAAAAATCGATTGCATTTTTTACCGTCATAGTATATAATCAATGAGTATAACGAAAATTATAAATCATTCTATATAATACGGGAGATTATTTATGAAGAAAAAACTTGTTGCGCTCGTCGCGGTAATTATGTCTGTTTTTTTGAGTTTTACCGCGCTTACCGGGTGTAATCTCATAACCGTCGATAACGAGAGGGATATGAACCAGGTTGTTGCTACCGTTAATATCGGTAACGAAGGCGTTAAAACCGACGAAATTCTTAAACGCGATATGGTTATGATGTATCTTAACTACGGTTCTTCGCTTTCGAGCAGTTATTCGCAGAGTCAGATTTTCGAAATTCTTATTTCTCAACTTATAAATAACAGAATTTTGGTTCAAAGCGCGATGAAGTCTTTTGAAGACGACGAATCTTTCTCAAAGAACACTACGAAAGACAAGTACGACGCAGCGCGTTATTTAACTACCGAAGATAAAACCGTCGGCGAAGAAATTACCGAACTTTCAGACGTTAACGAGGCAAAATATCAAACGATTAAGTCTATAAACGACCTTATCGACAATTACGTCGAAGACGTAGAAGAAAAAGTCGGCGATACGCTTTCGGAAGATATCAGAACCACGCCGACCGACGCCGCTAACAAAGAACTTACCGCCAAGGAAAAGAGCGATTATATCGCAAAGGGCGTCGATACGGGCTTAAACGATAAAAAACGCCGTAAAGCATATAATAACGTCCTTAAATTATTGGAAAGCAATTCTCTTTTAGGGGACGATTACGTTAACGATATAACGCAAACGACGTATTATAAAGAACTTCTCGATTCTTCTTACGAAAGTATTCTTATAGAAAAATACGAAGACACCTTAAAAGCCCAAGCAAGGGCGAAGGTTACTTACCAAATGCTCGAAGACAAATACGTCGAAATGTACGAAGGGCAGCAAAATGATTACGGTAATAACGAAACCGATTTTGCTTCCGCACTTTCGTCGGCTACGGTAGATAATCCCGTCATTTATACGCCGTTCGGCGGTTACGTTTACGTTTATAATCTTTTGCTCGGCGCGAGTGACGAACAAACCGCGGCAATTACCAAAATTAAAGAAGATTATACCGACGAAACCGAAATTGCGCGGCAAAGAAGAAAGGTTTTAAGCGGGACGGTTGCAAAAGACCTCCGTTCCACTTGGATTCAAAGCGGTTACGATTTTGACTTTTCTACCAAAAAGTTTACGGGCGATTACGCCTTCCTTGAAGAATCTATTGCATTCAGAGGCGAAGTAACCGAACTTAAAGCTAAAACCGATACGGAATCTGCGGAATACAGAGTCGACAGCGTAACGGAATATAAGCTCGAAGAGTTTGTTTCGTTTGTGGAAACTTATCTTTACGGCGGTTCTAGAGCTAATGAATCGGATTCTAATCCCAGCATTTATAAGAAGGTTAGAATTGATACTAAACCTGCCTACTATACTGAAAAGATTAACGAACTCTTGTTTGCTTTCTCTACAGACGGCGGTTCGCTGAATACCAACAAGGGGTACGTCGTTGCTCCTAAACCCGATTTTGACGGTTCGGAAACGTATATGCAAGAATTTGCCGATGCCGCAAGAGAACTTATCGGTATGGGCGGATACAGTTATATAATAGCGGCAACCGATTACGGTTATCACTTTATGTTCTTGTCGGAAATTATAAGCGCGAACGGCGGTTATGCTACTCTCGGCGAATATCTTGAAAGTTTAGGTATTACCGACGGTGCGTCCGAATTTACGTCGTTGATTGAAAATTGGTCGGATGCGGACGAAAATTCTTACCTTTATAAATTTATCGACCTTTACGCAGACGCGGATACGGCTGTTTCAAAAGTCGAAAGCGCGTTATTCAATAAATATAATAACGACGAGAACTGCGTCAAAAAATATAAAGACGCCTACGCAGACCTTCTCGGTTAATCGGTAACGAAAAATTAAGGGGCAAAACGGAAAGTTTTGCCCTTTTGTATGAAAATAATATGATAGTTTATTTGGATACGGAAACTACGGGGTTAATCCCGGGTAAAATTTGTCAACTTTCCTACGTAGTACAAGGCAAAAATAACGTAGCGGCAAAAAATTTTTTCTTTGCGGTGGATTACGTCGAGCCGAGTGCACAGGCGGTGCACGGTTTTTCCGTGGAAAAATTGAGAACTCTTTCGGGCGGTAAAACTTTTTACGATTACGCCGACGAAATTTTTAACGATTTGTGCTTGTCGGATTTGATTGTAACGCATAATTTTGCATTCGATTTTTCTTTTTTGCGTAAAGAGTTTGAAAATATCGGAAAAACGTTTATCTATAAAGAGAGTTTTTGTTCTATGAAAAAGACTACGTCAGTGTGCAAACTTCAAAGAAGTTCGGGCGTCGGTTATAAATACCCCAAACTGTCGGAAGCGTGTAATTTTTTTTCCGTTACCGATACGGATATCGCGCTCGAATCGAAAAAGTTGTTCGGAGAATCTGCGGATTATCACGACGCGCGTTTCGACGCTACGGCAGTATATCTTCTTATGACGAAGGGCGTTTTGAACCTTCCCGAATTCAAAGTTTTAGAAAAATATTTGTAAATTAAGGTTTTTATGATAAGTTTTTTTGACGTTTTAGTCGCCGTATTTTCATTAATGATTTTGGCTGTACCGGGGTTTGTACTCGTTAAAACCAAACTTATATCGAGTGATGCCGCCGCACCGTTTTCCGCGCTCGTGCTTTACGCTTGTCAACCTATGCTAATGTTGATGGGGTTTCAGAAAACTCCGTACGACGCTTCAATCGGCGTTAATATGCTTATAGTGGCGGGCATCGCTTTTGCCGTACATTTTATTATGATAGGCTTGACGTACTTGTGTTTCAAAAATAAGGATAACAACGCTAAAATAAATTGTTTAAGGTTTGCAAGCGTATTTTCCAACTGCGGTTATATGGGCTTGCCTTTTTTGCAAACCCTATTCGGCGGAAACGAGGTTTTGTTAGGCGAACTTTTAATTTACGCATCGGTTATAGTCGGGGTGTTTAATATTCTTACTTGGTCTGTCGGCGTATATATGATGACGGGCGATAAAAAACAAATGTCATTTAAAAAAGCGTTTTTAAACCCCACCGTCATAGGGCTCTTTTTGGGGTTGATGCTGTTCTTCGTCTTAAAAGTTCCTATCGTAGACGTCGCGGTAGATGGAAGTACTTTGGACGTAATTTTAACTAAACTCGTTGCAAGTTTTAACTTTCTTGCCGAGATGGTGACGCCGCTCGCTATGATTGTTATAGGTATAAGGCTTGCAAACGTAAGTTTTAGGAATTTATTTTTGGATAAGTGGGCGTACGTGTCTTGTGCGTTTAAACTTATCGTAATGTCGCTTATATCTGTTTTGGCAGTGGCGTTTTTGCCGATTTCGGTTACCGTTAAATACGCTATTTTCTTTTTGCTTTCTATGCCGAGCGCGACGAGTACCGTTTTGTTTGCGGTGCAGTTCGGCGGAGACAGTGAATCGGGTTCGGTATTCGTTTTATTGTCTACGGTTCTTTCGGTAATTACCATACCGCTTATGTTTATTTTGTTTAGTCAGGTTTTCGGAATAGTTATTTGATTATGGCGGTCGGTTTACGTCCTCACGCAAGATTTTCTTTTTGTCGGGCAGACGACCTCGAACTTAATTGTAAAAAAACGCGTCGCTTTTATAACGACGCGTTAACTTTAATTTCTTTATTCCCATTCTATGGTTGCGGGGGCTTTTGGCGAAAGGTCGTATAAAACACGGCACACGCCTTTTACCTCGGCAAGTATTCTGTCTGCAATCTTTTTTAAAACCGCCCAATCGATTTCGGGAACGGTTGCGCTCATTGCGTCTACCGTGTTAACCGCACGGATTATAACCGGCCAATCGAAAACGCGTTTGCCGTTTCTTACGCCCGTTGAACGGAAATCGGGGACGACGGTGAAAAATTGCCAAACTTTATCGGTAAGACCCGCATTGTCGAATTCCTCTCTCAAAATAGCGTCGGATTCGCGAAGCGCTTCCAAACGGTCGCGCGTAATAGCACCGAGGCAACGCACGCCGAGTCCGGGACCGGGGAAAGGTTGACGGTTAACCATTGCGCGCGGTAAACCTAATTCGTAGCCGACCACCCTTACTTCGTCTTTATACAGGAATTTTAACGGCTCGACTAATTCGAAACGCAAATCTTCGGGAAGCCCGCCGACGTTGTGATGCGCTTTTACACCGTCGCTTTCGATAATGTCGGGGTAAATAGTACCTTGCGCAAGGAATTCGATGCCTTGAAGTTTTCTTGCTTCTTCCTCGAAAATGCGAATGAATTCAGCGCCGATGATTTTTCTTTTTCGTTCGGGGTCGGTTATTCCTGCAAGTTTTTCCAAATATCTGTCGGTAGCGTCAACGTAAATAAGGTTAGCGTCTAACTGATTACGGAAAACTTCTATAACTTGTTCGCTTTCGCCTTTTCTCATCAATCCGTGGTTTACGTGAACGCATACTAATTGCTTGCCTATCGCTTTAATTAAAAGGGCGGCGACTACCGAACTGTCCACACCGCCGGAAAGAGCAAGCAAAACCTTTTTGTCGCCGACTTGTTTTCTTATAAGTTTAATCTGTTCGTCAATGAATTTTTGTGCAAGAACGCCGTTCGTTATGCGCTCCGTATTATCCGGTCTTTTGTTGCAGTCCATATAAAAAACCTC
>CAYSYT010000034.1:0-19472 GCA_964435195.1 uncultured Christensenella sp.
CGGTATGGCTTATACCTTCCTTAAAGCAAAGGGGTACGAAGTAGGCGCATCGCTCGTTGACGACGAAAAGATTGATTATTGCAAAGAAATGATGAAAAAGGCGGAAGACCTCGGCAAAAACCTTTATTTGCCCGTCGACGCCGTTATCGCAGATGCTTTCCCCAACCCGATAGATGCGGAAATTCCGTACGCTACCTGTGATATAGATGCGATTCCCGTTGGTAAAATGGCGCTCGATATCGGACCTAAAACGCAAAAACTTTACGCCGAAGCCGTTAAAAACGCTAAAACCGTTATTTGGAACGGACCTATGGGCGTATTTGAAAACCCGATTTTCGCGCAAGGTACGGTTGCCGTTGCAAAGGCTCTTGCGGAAACCGATGCAACGACCATTATCGGCGGCGGTGATTCCGCTGCTGCCGTAACTCAACTCGGGTATGCGGATAAAATGACGCATATTTCTACGGGCGGCGGCGCTTCGCTTGAACTTTTCGAAGGTAAGAAATTGCCGGGTATAGAATGTCTTAACGATAAAAACTAATTAAAATATAAATTTTTTTACGGAGATAAATTATTATGAGAAAACCTATTATTGCAGGTAACTGGAAGATGAACAAAACCGCTGCCGAGGCAGAAGCGCTTATAAACGAATTAAAGCCCTTGGTCGCAAAATCTAAACCCGAAGTCGTTATATGCGTTCCGTATACCGATTTGTGGGTGGCGAAGAAAGCAATCGAAGGAAGCAAAATCAAACTCGGTGCGGAAAACGTCGCTTGGGCGGACAGTGGTGCGTTCACGGGTGAAATCAGCGCGGATATGCTTAAAGAAGTCGGTGTCGAATACGTTATTATCGGACATAGCGAACGTCGTCAATACTTCGGCGAAACCGACGCAACCGTTAATATGAGATTGAAACAAGCACTCGCAAAGGGGTTGAAACCCATAGTTTGCGTCGGCGAAACTTTAACCGAAAGAGAAAAGAACAAAACTAAGAGAGTTTTGAAGAAGCAAATCGTAGAAGGCTTTAAGGATATAACCGATTTTTCTGATATCGTAATCGCTTACGAACCCGTATGGGCGATAGGTACCGGCAAAACCGCTACCGCGGAAGACGCTAACAAGACGATAGGTTACATCAGAGGCTTGGTTAAAAAGATTTGGGGTGCGGACGTCGCGAAGGCGCTTCGTATACAATACGGCGGAAGTATGAAACCTTCTAACGCAAAAGAACTTATGGCTATGAGAAATATCGACGGCGGTCTTATCGGCGGCGCGGCTCTTAAAGCCACGGATTTTGCGGCAATCGTTAACTATAAAGACTAATTAGTCGTTATCGAAAGGGCTGTTTTTACAGCCCTTTCGAACAAAAACGTTAAGTATGATATATTCGAATTTTCACACGCATACATCACTTTGCAGACATGCGTTCGGTACCCCGAGAGAATACGTGGAAAGCGCCGTTAAAGCGGGGCTTAAAACGTTAGGCTTTTCCGACCACGCGCCGTATATGTTCGACGGAGGTTATTATTCTACGTTCAGAATGTATTTGAACGATACCGAAAATTACGTTAAAACCGTTCTTGATTTGAAAAGAGAATACCGCAACGATGTAAAAATATATCTCGGTTTCGAAATGGAATATTACCCGCGGTATTTTGAAAAAACGTTTAATTTCCTAAAAGAATTTTCTCCCGACTATTTTTTGCTCGCTCAACATTGTACTAAAAACGAGCACGACGGGGTTTACGCCGGCGACGGCAATCAAAGTAAAGAAAGAGTTGACGATTACGCCGAGCAGATTATCGAAGCGTTGAAAACGGGGTGTTTTTCGTATTTGGCTCATCCCGATATGTTGGCGGCTATTTCCGACGGGGAATATTACGACGGACGAATGAGGGATATTTGCTTAACGGCAAAGAAACTCGATATACCTTTGGAATTTAATTTTCTGGGTTTTGCCGAAGGACGAATATATCCTTCCAAACGGTTTTTTAAAATCGCTTCCGAATGCGGAAACACCGTTATATACGGGGTTGACGCGCATACTCCCGCGGCGTTTGAGCGTTGTGTGAAAATTTCGGAAGAGGCAGACCGTTTTCTGTCGGAATTTAATTTAAAAAGAACGGAAAATATTAAATTGTTAAACGGTAAAACCGTTTAAAAGGATTGTTATGAAAAAACCTAATTGTATTATAATAATGGACGGCTACGGACTGAGTAAGGAAGTAAACGGTAACGCAATCGTTTCCGCGCGCGGCGAGAGGGTAAAAAATTTGATGAACGCTTATCCTTCTACCGTTATAGGCGCAAGCGGAATGGACGTCGGGCTTCCCGAAGGACAAATGGGCAACAGTGAAGTAGGACATCTTAATATGGGTGCGGGCAGGATAGTTTATCAAGAACTAACGCGTATAACCAAATCTATCGAAGACGGAGATTTTTTCGACAACGCCGACTTGAATTTCGCAATAGACAGCGCAAAGAATAACGGCAAAAAATTGCACGTATACGGACTTTTATCCGACGGTGGCGTTCACAGTCATATTACGCATTTGTTCGCTCTTATAGAATTGGCAAAGAAAAAGGGTTTAGACGACGTTTACGTCCATTGTTTTTTGGACGGCAGAGACGTTTCGCCGACTTCCGGCGCGGATTATATAACTAAACTTCAAACGAAAATGAAAGAACTTTCTTTCGGCACTATTGCTTCAGTCGGCGGAAGATATTACGTTATGGATAGAGATAACCGTTGGGAAAGGGTTCAAAAGGCGTACGATATGATGACCGCAGGAATAGGCGAAAAGACCGAAGACGCGGCAGATTACGTTAAAAATTCTTATAAAAAAGGCGTAACCGACGAATTCGTTATTCCCGCAAACGTGGTTAAAAACGGTAAACCGATTGCTCTTATCGAAGAAGGCGACAGTATAGTTTTCTTTAACTTCCGTCCCGATAGAGCAAGACAGATAACGCGCGCAATGACCGAAAAGGAATTTTCGGGTTTCGAAAGGAAGACGGGCTTTATAAATCCCGTTTACGTATGTTTTACGCAATACGACGCAAGTTTTACAAACGTAAGAATAGCCTTTAAACCTCAAACGTTAAAGAATACTCTCGGCGAATATATTTCTTCGCTCGGTTTGAAACAGTTGCGCATTGCCGAAACCGAAAAATACGCTCACGTAACCTTCTTTTTTAACGGCGGCGTAGAAAAGCCTAATTCGAACGAAGACAGAGAACTTATCGCTTCGCCGAAAGTGGCAACCTACGACTTGCAGCCTGAAATGAGCGCTTACGAA
This sequence comes from uncultured Christensenella sp., assembly GCA_964435195.1. Taxonomy (GTDB): domain Bacteria; phylum Bacillota; class Clostridia; order Christensenellales; family Borkfalkiaceae; genus UBA1259. Next base: position 3,300 of record CAYSYT010000034.1, read on the forward strand.
GTTACCGAAAAAGTTATCGCAAAGTTAAACGAAGGCGTTTACGACATGGTTATTTTGAATTTCGCCAACTGCGATATGGTTGGACATACGGGTGTTTTCGATGCGGCTGTAAAAGCGGTTGAAACGGTTGACGAATGTGTCGGCAGAGTAATAGACAAAGTATTGTCGTTAGGCGGTAGCGCGATTGTAACCGCCGACCACGGCAACGCGGATAAAATGGTTGCGGAAGACGGTTCTCCGTTTACCGCTCATACTACGAATAAAGTTCCGTTTATACTCGTTTCCGACGAATTGAAAAACGTTAAACTTGCCGACGGTGGAATCCTTGCGGACGTCGCACCGACGTTGCTCGATTTAATGAACGTTCCCGTACCTGAAGAAATGACGGGAAAATCGTTGATAATAAAATAATTCGTGTTTAATCGAAAGCGGTTGCAATTGCGTAGCCGCTTTCGATTAAAATTTTTTTAAGATGAAATTGCATATTACGGTCTTTAAAAGCCGTTTGCTACCGCAAGTGTATTTGCGATGGCGATATACGAGGCAATGGTAGTTGCAACAAAATTTTTGATTTTGTAACGTTTCAACGTGCAAATATAAAAAATTTATGAAAACAAGTTAAAAATGCTTGTAAAAAATTTAATGATTTGATACAATATTTAAGAATTTTGAATATAGGGGTATCGCCAAGCGGTAAGGCAACGGACTCTGACTCCGTCACTTCGGTGGTTCGAATCCATCTACCCCTGCCATTATTTTTAATTTATATAAAGGCTTTGACGAAGAGTATGCGTTTATAAAACCTTTTCAGAGAAACGGCGTTTGGTGTGAGCCGTAAGGTATTTTTCCGCATTGTAACTTTCGAGCCGAAAGGAAGAAATCCCGTTAGGAGAGTAGACCCTTTCCGTGATTGCTGCGTTAACGACATAGGAATTGATAGATTCCAAGAGGCGGCGACTTTTACGGTCGCAATTTGAGTGGTACCGCGGGTGCAAACGTGCTCGTCTCAAAGTAAAACTTTGGGGCGGGTTTTTTTATTGTCCCGAAAAGGTGGTGTGTTATGGAACAAATGACGGGTCTTGATTTAAAAATCAAAGAAATGGCGGGGCGTATTAAAGAACTCCGCGAAGTCGTCGGGTTAACGCCCGAACAAATGGCGGAAAAGACCGCCGTTTCGGTCGAAGAATATTCGGCGTGCGAAAACGGAAACAGAGATTTAAACTTTGCCTTTATTTATCGCTGCGCTATCGCTTTATCCGTAAACGTTACAGATATCATAGAAGGTTACAGCCCTAAATTAAAGGGTTATACGGTTACGCGTTCGGGGGCAGGGCAGGAAATCGCAAACGCACACGGCATGACTTATTATAACCTTGCGTACGCATTCCGTAACCGTATTGCCGAGCCTCTTTACGTAATAAGCAAATACGACGAAGCCTCACAAAATAAAGCAATTGAACTCACTACTCACGCAGGGCAGGAATGCGACCTCGTAATAGAAGGCAATCTTATGGTACAAGTCGGCAACCATAAAGAAGTTTTAGGTCCCGGCGACAGTATCTATTACGATAGCGATACGCCGCACGGAATGATTGCCGTAAACGGTAAGGACTGCGTTTTTTACGCAATCGTGTTAAATCCTACGGGGGAGCCCATTCCCGAATTGTCGAAAGCAGAAACCGTAGAACAGCCGAAAGCGGAAAAGAAAGAAGACAAAAAATCGCGCATATATAAAAATTATATCGACGTTGTCGAGAACGAAAACGGCACGCCCGTTTCCATAAAATTCAAGAATACCGAAAAATTCAATTTTGCGTTTGATTTGGTTGACGCGCTTGCCGAACGTGAACCCGATAAACTTGCAATGCTGCACGTTTCTCGCGACGGCGTTGAACGTAGATTCACTTTTTCCGATATGAAAAAAGAATCGGCGCGCTGCGCTAATTATTTTAAGTCGATAGGCATAAAAAAGGGCGACAGGGTTATGCTCGTTCTTAAACGTCATTATCAATTTTGGTTTGCGATGTTAGGTCTCAATAAACTCGGAGCCATAGCGATACCCGCGACAAATCAACTTCAAGAACACGATTTTAAGTATCGTTTCGAAACAGCGGGCGTAACGGCTATACTTTGTACAGCAGACGGAGATACGGCGCATCAGGTTGACGTTGCTTGTCAAGATTACGACGGATTAAAACATAAAATTATAGTCAACGGCTCGCGTGAAGGTTGGCGTTCGTTCGATGAAGAGTATACTATGTTCAGCACTCATTATAAGCGTACCGACGAATCGCCCTGCGGAGACGATTTACTTCTTATGTTTTTTACTTCCGGCACTTCGGGATATCCGAAAATTGCCGCGCATAATCATAAATACCCGTTAGGGCATTTCCATACGGCAAAATATTGGCATAACGTTGACCCCGACGGCTTGCATTTTACTATTTCCGACACGGGGTGGGCTAAGTCTATGTGGGGTAAACTTTACGGACAATGGTTATGCGAAGCGGCAACCTTCGTTTACGATTTCGACCGTTTCGACGCTGCGGATATTCTTCCTATGTTTGCCAAATACGGCATAACCACTTTTTGCGCTCCTCCGACGATGCTTCGTATGTTAATTAAACAAGATATCGCAAAATACGATTTCAGTTCGGTAAAACATATGTCTACTGCGGGTGAGGCACTTAATCCCGAAGTATACAATCAGTTTGAAAAACTTACGGGTTTGCAAATAAAGGAAGGTTTCGGACAAAGCGAAACCACTATGCTTATAGGTAACCTCACGGGCGCACCGCATAAAGTAGGGTCGATGGGTAAACCTTCGCCTACGTACGATATCGACCTTGTCGATGCCGACGGAAAGACCGTTCCCGACGGCGAGGTAGGGGAAATAGTCGTAAACGTTTCGAACGGTGTTCCTTGCGGATTGTTTGCGGGTTACTACGGTGACGAACAGAAAACCAAAGAAGTTTGGCACGACGGGTTTTATCACACGGGCGATACCGCTTGGCGCGACGAAGACGGGTTTTTCTGGTACGTAGGACGTGTCGACGACGTTATAAAATCTTCGGGGTACCGTATAGGACCGTTTGAAATAGAAAGCGTAATAATGGAACTCCCGTACGTTTTGGAGTGCGGCGTTTCGGCTGTACCCGACGAAGTTAGAGGACAGATTGTTAAAGCGAGTATAGTTTTGGTAGACGGTACGGAAGGTACGGAAGAATTGAAAAAGGAAATTCAAAATTACGTAAAACACAGAACCGCGCCCTATAAATACCCCCGAATAGTAGTATTTAGAAAAGAATTACCTAAAACGGTCAGCGGAAAAATTCAAAGAAATAAATTATAAAAATATAAACTGCCTTAAACGGGATTAAAAAATTTCGTTTAAGGCAACCTGTTTATAATAAGGTTTTGTTGTGGTTTTATAAAATATATGACGCAGTGGTTAAACGATATTTTTTACGGTATAGATTATGCGATTTTTTTCCGTATGCACGGATTGTGCACGGCGGTGGGCGATTTTTTTACGCCTTTTATGCGATTTGTAAGTTTGTTCGGAGATAAAGGGCTGTTCTCTATAATTTTAATTTTCGTTTTATTGCTTTTTTCCAAAACGCGTAAAACGGGGTTTTGCGTGGGAATTTCGGTTGTAATCGCTACTTTAATAGTCAATCTTATAATAAAACCGACGGTTGCTCGTCCGCGCCCGTATACAGAATACCCTTATTCCGAATGGTGGCAACTCGTAGGAGGGTATACCGAAAAAGATTTTTCTTTCCCGTCGGGGCACGTGAATAATATAACGGCAGTGTCCATTGCGTTGTTTTGCCGTTTCAAAAATAAAAAAATTGCGTGGTTGATTTTGCTTTGTCCGATTATAATGTGTTTTTCGAGAGTATATCTTATGGTGCACTACCCGTCCGACGTGTTGTTTGCGCTCGTGTTCGGCTCGCTTTCAGGTATTGCAGGATATTTGGTCGGTAAAATAATTTACGATAAAATAGCCGTTTCCGACGGTAAATTTTGTAAAGTTTTGATTTGTTTAGACCTTTTAAATTTGTTTAAGAAAAAAAATAAAAAATAATTTAAAAAGCCGTGTAAAACGTTTGACCTTTTTCCGTTTTGGTTGTATACTTACAGCGAAAAATCAAGAAAGGTTTTTCATACAACTTAATATTTTTGTTGTTGCTTTGGTAACCTGAAATTTGAGTGAGTTAAAAAGTAGGCGATAATCGCTTGCAAAGGAGGTAACAATGAAAGGGTTATTCAAAACGTGCGAAAAATTCTTCGACGGTATTGACGAAAACGTATTGATTTTATATGCAATGTCCAATATGAACGGAAGATTTTAATCGCAGGGTAAAAATGTCGAATTAGTCGACGGCAAGAACTCTCCTGACCGATAGCGGTTACGGAGGCTTTTTTCTTTTAAAAGCAATTTTTTACGTTTTGCAGTAACGCAATTAAATAAAAAAACGAAAACATATATGCAACGTATTCGATAAAATGCTCACTTTTGAGCATTTATGAACAAAATAACAAACAAATCTGTAATGTTTTTATAACGGGTAATAATTTTTATTCAAAAGAAAAAACTGATTGAAAAAGCACTTGACGATATTGAATATTTGGTTTATAATTTTATTGATTAAAATAAAAGGAAATACGGTGAGATGAACGATATTATTGAAAGATTAAACGCGGCAACGGAAGAGGAAAGACTCTGCGCGTTGGATGAATTTGCAAAAAACGAAAAAGAATGCGATAAACCGTTGAAAAGAGAAAAAGACGCTAATAATCATATTCATACCGTATATTCGTTTTCACCGTATTCGCCGACGAAAGCGGCTTATATGGCTTATAAAACGGGGTTGACTTCCGCCGGGATAATGGACCACGATTCTCTTTCTGGTTCGGGAGAGTTTAAAAAGGCTTGTAAGATTTTAGGCATCGGTGCTACTTGCGGCGTTGAGGTCAGGGTAAAATTCGATAGGGGGTTCGGCAGGCTTAATCATCCCGACCAACTTAACTGTTTTTATATGGCTATACACGGCGTGCCCGCGCAATGCATTGACGAACTTAACGAGTATCTTTCTACGTACCGCGCGCATCGTAATCGCCGTAACGCAAAAATGTGTAAACTTATTTCCGACAAATACGGTAAATTCGGTATTACGCTCGATTTAAAAAAAGACGTCGCGCCTCTTTCCGAAGCCCTTTTGGGCGGAAGCATTACCGAAAGACATTTGCTTTACGCTCTTGCCGGAAAATTAGAAAATAAATTCGGAAGAACCGCCGCTTTGATTGCTTTTCTTGAAAACGATTTGGGAATGAAAGTTTCCGAAAAAATCAAAGGCTATTTGCTTGATGCGTCGAATCCGCATTTCCTTTACGATTTGCTCGGCGTATTAAAAGCCGATACGGGTTTTTTCTATATAGACGCAGACGACGAGATGCCTCTTGCGGAAGATATCGTTGCGAAAGCACTTTCACTCGGCGCGATTCCCGCTTACGCTTATTTAGGTGACGTAGGAGAATCGGTAACGGGCGATAAGAAGGCGCAAAAGTTCGAGGACGATTATTTGCCCGAACTTTTACAAGCCGTAAAAGGAATAGGTATTAAAGCCGTTGCGTATATGCCGACGAGGAATACGCCCGACCAACTTGCTCGCGTGAGTCGACTTTGCAAGGAATACGGTTTGTTTGAAATAAGCGGAGAAGACGTTAACTCTCCAAGACAAAAATTTGAATGTGTCGCGCTTGCGGACGACAGGTACTCGCATTTGATACAATCGACGTGGGCGTTAATCGGGCACGAATATATTAGCACGAAAGAGGGTATTTCCGCAGGTATGTTCAGTGAAGAAACGATTAAAAGAATTCCCGATTTGCAAGAAAGGATAAAAGAATTTGCGGCGATAGGTCGCAATTCGATAAAATAAAAATATATTTATAAGGAGATATGAAAAATGAGTTTAATTGATTTGAAAGGCAAAGTTGCCGTAGTAACGGGCGCAAGCCAAGGTTTGGGCGAAGCGCTTGCAAAACGTCTTGACGCGGAAGGCTGTAAAGTCGCCGTATGCGATATAAATATCGACGGCGCAAAAGCAGTTGCTTCCAAACTTTCCGACGCTATTGCTATTGCCGTAGACGTAACCAAATTCGAACAGTGTCAGGCTGCCGCGGAAACGGTTTTGAATAAATGGGGCAAAGTCGACGTTCTTATTTGCAACGCCGCAATCGTAAAGAGCGGAGATATTTTCTCGCTTTCTCCCGAAGCGTTCAAACTCGTTACCGATATAAACCTTAACGGTTACTTTAATACCGTTAAAGCGTTCGCGCCTTCTATGCTTGAAAGGAAGAGCGGAAGTATTATACAAATTAACAGTAAATCGGGTAGAAAGGGAAGTTTCAAAAACGGCGCGTATGCGTCGAGTAAGTTCGGCGGCGTAGGTCTTACGCAGAGTCTTGCTCTCGAATTTGCCGAATCCGGCGTAAGGGTAAACTGTATTTGCCCCGGCAACCTTTTGAATTCTCCTCTTTGGGTTAACAGCCTTTTCAAACAATATGCCGCAAACCAAGGGATAACCGAAGAACAAGTAAGGGAAAAATATATCAATCAAGTTCCTATGAAGCGTTCTTGCGAATATAAAGATATCGAAGACGTTATGGTATTCCTCGCTTCCGATTATTCGGGTTATATGACGGGTCAGGCAATCAACGTAACCGGCGGACAGCAAATGTAATATACCGTATTTACGGGCGCGGTTTTACCGTTTAACTTAAAAAATGACAAAAGGGAAATTGATAAAGAAAATTTTTTAAGGAGTAGTACTATGAATTTTAACTTAATGCATCCGGCAGAACAAATAGTTTTGCTCATTAACAGAGTGTACCAGAAAGGTCTTACGACGACTTCCGGCGGCAATCTTTCCATCTTGGACAGCGAGGGCAATATTTGGATTACGCCTTCGGGAATAGATAAAGGTTCTCTTACGCCCGACGATATTTGTAAGGTTCTTCCCGACGGTACGGTTATAGGCAAACATAAACCGTCGGTTGAACTTCCCTTCCATAAACTCGTATACGAAACGAGAGCGGACGTTTCCGCGGTCCTTCACGCGCACCCGCCGGCACTCGTAAGTTACAGCCTTATTCGTGAAATTCCTAACGTAAATATTATACCTACGCCGCATCAGGTTTGCGGAAAGGTCGGTATTGCCGAATACGAAGTTCCCGGTAGCGACGCGTTAGCGCAACGTATCGTTGCGGAAATCAAAAAAGGCTACAACGCCGTTATTATGGAAAACCACGGTGTAATAACTTGTGCGGACAGTCTTTTCGAAGCGTTTAAACGTTTCGAAACTCTTAATTTCGCCGCATCGCTCGGTATTACGGCGTCTATTCTCGGTAAACCCGAAGTATTGACCGACGAACAAATAGAATTACATTCGACCAAGGGTAAGAGAACTCTCGGCGAGTTTATTCCTACCACGTACAGTTCGGAAGAGAGAAGATTGCGTAAAGAAATGTGCGCGCTTATTCATCGTTCGTACGACCAAGGTTTGTTTACGAGTACGCAAGGTACTTTCTCGGTAAGACTTTCGAAAGACAGTTTTCTTATTACACCGTACGGTGTAGACAGAAAATATATCGAACCGGAAGATATCGTAAGAATAGACAATAATTGGAGAGAAGCGGGGAAAAACCCCAGCCGTTCGGTTGAACTTCATAAACTTATTTACGACGAACATCCGGAAATAAACGCAATCACCGTTGCTCACCCCAAACATTTGATGGCGTTCGGTGTGACGCGTACTCCTATCGATAGCAGAACCATTCCCGAATCGTATATCGCAATGAGGGATATCGGCAGAGTTCCTTTCGGAACGCCTATTACCGACCCGCAAAAAATTTCGGGTATGATTAGCGATAAATCGCCAGTCGTTTTGGTCGAAAACGAAAGCGTTATCAGTACGGGTAAAACGCTTATTAATGCGTTTGACAGGTTAGAGGTTGCGGAATTTACGGCGAACACGATTATTCACGCTAAAATGATAGGTAAAATAGTTATGATTAGCGATGAAGAAGTTGCTGAAATAAACAAGGCTTTTAATCTCGAATAAAATAAATAAAGGTGTAAATAATGAAAAATACTATTTTGGATTTGATTGACATATCTCAATATGCCGGCAATCGTGCCGACTATACTCAAGGCGGCGGCGGTAATACTTCCGTTAAGAACGACGATAAAGGGCTTATGCTTATTAAGGCGTCGGGTTACAGGCTTATGGATATTAACGAAACAACCGCTTTCGTCGCGGTCGACAAAAAGAAAATTGCCGACTATTACGAAAACGTTGACTTAACGGTCGATATAGATTACGAAAAGGAAAGCGCGGAAATTTCCAAAACGTCCGTCGTAGAACTCGAAGGCGTCAAAACGCTCCGTCCGTCCGTCGAAGTCGGCTTTCACGCAATATTGAAGAAGTACGTCATTCATACCCATTCGGTATACGCGAATATTTTGACTTGTTCGGAAGAGGGCGAAAAAATAGCGGAAAAACTTTTTAAGGATAAAGATTTCGGATTTATATTCTTGCCGTATATCAATCCCGGGTTTGAACTTACGCTTGCAATGAAAAAGAAGATAGTCGAATACGTTGCCGCAAACGGTAAATACCCCGAAGTTATTTTTATGAAAAATCACGGGTTAGTCGTAAACGGCGATTGTATCGACAGGGTAAAGAGTGTAAATACCGACGTTAACGAAACTATAAGGAAGTATTTCGAGTTGTCGGATAATTTCCGTGAAGTGCACTTGACGGAAACGCCTACGGGATATTGCTCGGACACTGTTATAGTTAAAATGTTCGTTGCGGAAAACCAACTTGATAAAGCCTTTTTAGATAAGTATCCGCTTTATCCCGACCAACTCGTTTATTTAAATAATATTCTTGCTCATTCACCGGATACGCTGGTCGTAAACAAAGGCAAGGTTTATTATAATACCGATATTAAACAGGCAACTACATTGGAAGAAACGCTTGCCGCATATTTATTCGTTATTTCTACCATAAAAAAAGCAGGACTTACCGTTTCGGTTATGAACGAAAAGGAAGTCGGATTTATAAACAACTGGGAAGCGGAAAAATACCGCCGTTCGGTTAAATAAATAATAGTCGGAAAACTCCCGAGAACATTATCTCGGGAGTTTTTGTATCTGTTTTTAGAGAAAAAGAATACCGCTCGGGCGGTGAAATTAAAAATCGTTGCCGTCGGGGATTATAAGTTTACACTTGTTTACGTTTATAACTTCAATAAACTCTTGCGACGGTTTTTTTTCGGTTATTAAATAATCTATATCGTCAAACCAAAAATCTTTACACATAAAAGTTTTTCCGAATTTAGTGCTGTCGCATAACATTATAACCTTGTCTGAATTCCTACGCATTTGCTGTTTAAGTTTTGATTGTTCGATATTTGCGTCGGTAAAGCCTGCGTTTAAGCTTAACCCCGTACACGAAATAAGCGCGACGTCGGCGTGAATTCTTGAAATATAATCCATAGTATCCGTACCCGTTATGGAATTTGAATGATTGCCGATAAGCCCGCCGGCAATATAAATTTTTACGCTGTTGGTTTGCGAAAGAAGTAAAGCGTTACGTAGACCTGTGGTTGTTACCGACAGATACTGAAAGGCGTTAAGCAAGGGGATTACGTTGCCCGTGGTAGAACTCGAATCGATAAAAATACTGTCGCCGTTTTTGATGAATTTGCACGCGAGGTTCGCGATTGTTCTTTTTGCGGTTGTGTTTTCTTGCTCTCTTATGGCGAAAGCGGATTCTTCCGCGCTGGATTTGAATGGCATTGCTCCGCCGTGAGAACGCTTTATAAGACCTTGTTTTTCCATGGCTCGCAGGTCGCGTCTGATAGTTGCTCCGCTGACGAAAAGTTCGTTAGCCAACTCTTCTACCGTTGCAGATTTGTTTTTATTTAGTATCTCCAAAATCTCTTCTTGACGTTCAATTGTAAGCATTTTTATACTCCTTAAAGGTTTTTTAATGTTCATTTTGTTCAAATATGATTATTTGTGATTATATTTTAGCATATAAAAATTCTTTTTGCAACTTATTTATAAGTGGTTACAAAACGGTTTATTTGTGTTATAATATATAAAAACATAAATATAGTGGAGGAATGTGTTTTTATGAAAACGAAAGCAGTAAGGCTTTACGGCAAAAACGACTTGCGTTTGGAAGAATTCGACTTGCCGGAAATTAAAGATGACGAAATACTCGCAAGGGTAGTATCCGACAGTATTTGTATGTCGAGTTATAAGGCGTCGATTCAAGGTGCGGACCACAAACGTGTTCCGAACGACGTTGCCGAAAACCCGATTATTATAGGACACGAATTTTGCGGCGATATAGTAAAAGTCGGCGCAAAGTGGCAACATATTTTTAAGGAAGGTATGAAATTCGGTATTCAACCCGCAATGAATTTGAAAGATAATCCGTATATCGCACCCGGTTATTCTTATAAACATATCGGCGGCGACGCTACGTATATTATAATTCCCAACGAAGTTATGGAATCCGATTGCCTTATTCCTTACGAAGGGGAAAGTTATTTTAAGGCGTCGTTGGCGGAACCGATGTCTTGTATCATTGCAGGTTATCACGAAAACTATCATAGCGTTTACGAAAACCATTCTCACGCTATGGGTATTAAAGAAGGCGGTGCGGTCGCCGTTTTGGCGGGTGTCGGTCCTATGGGGCTCGGTTGCGTAGATTACGGTATTCACGGCGACAGAAAGCCTTCGCTTATGGTCGTTACCGATATCGACCAAGCAAGATTGGACAGAGCGGCAACGCTTCTTACCGTTGAGGACGCCGCAAAGCACGGCGTTAAACTCGTTTACGTTAATACTTCTAAGGTAGAAGACCCCGTTGCGTATATGAAGAGTTTGAACGGCGGTAAAGGTTTTGACGACGTTTTCGTTTACGCTCCCGTTGCGGCGCTCGTTGAACAGGGCGATGCGCTTTTGGGTGAAAACGGTTGTTTGAATTTCTTTGCAGGCCCTACCAAAACCGATTTTTCGGCTAAATTCAATTTTTACGACGTACATTACGCCTTCCATAGAATAACCGGTACTTCGGGCGGAAACACTAACGACCTTAAAGAAGCGCTTAAACTTGCAGGTGAAGGCAGAATTAATCCGTCGATAATGATTTCGCACGTGGGTGGTCTTGACAGCGTAATTGACACCACGCTTAATCTTCCCAACATAAAAGGCGCAAAGAAACTAGTTTATACGCATATTTCTATGCCTATGACGGCTATTGCGGATTTCGAAGAACTCGGAAAAACCGATAAGTTCTTTGCCGACCTTGACGCTATTTGCAAAAAGAATAACGGTATTTGGTCTGACGAAGCCGAAAAATACGTTCTTGCAAACGCAAAGAAAATTTAATTTCGATAAAAAATATTATTGTTCTATATAAGGAGAAAATCAAATGGCAAAACCCGTTATGATGCCCAAACAGGGTATTACGGTTGAAAGTTGCATACTTACCGAATGGAAGGTAAAAGTCGGCGACGCGGTAAAGGTCGGAGACGTACTTTTTTCTTACGAAACGGATAAGTCTGCTTTTGACCAAGAATCGGAAGTAGAAGGCGAAGTTTTGGCACTGTTCTGTGAAGCAGGCGACGAAGTGCCGGTTCTTACCAACGTTTGCGTTATAGGTAAAAAGGGCGAAGACGTATCGTCCTTTGCTCTCGGCGGAGCGGTGTCCACGGCAGCGGAAATTAAAGCGGAAACACCCGCGCCCGCAGTTCAGCCGCAAGCACCCGTAAAATTAAACCCCAACGTAAAACCCGTTATGATGCCCAAACAAGGTATCACGGTTGAAAGTTGCATACTTACCGAATGGAAAGTTAAGGTAGGCGACGCCGTAAAGAAAGGCGACGTTCTTTTTGCATACGAAACGGACAAGTCCTCTTTCGAACAAGAATCGGAAGTAGAAGGCGAAATTTTGGCGTTGTTCTGCGAAGCAGGCGACGAAGTGCCGGTTCTTACCAACGTTTGCGCGATAGGTCCTCACGGAGAAGACCCGTCCTGTTACGCGCCTAACGGTGTCGGTACGGTTGCGGAAGAAGTTAAATCCGAACCCGTAGCGTCCGCTCCCGTTGTATCGGCAACCGCTTCGGTCGTTGCAAACGACGGTTTCGTTTGCGCTTCGCCGAGAGCAAAACGTCTTGCCGAAAAACTCGGCGTAGACTTACATTCGGCGCAGGGTACGGGTCCGAACGGCAGAGTTATAGAGAGAGACGTTCGTGAAGCAAGCGTTAATAAATCCGTTAGCGAACCCGTTTCGGCAGTTGCTCCCGCAAAAGAAGAAAAACCGATTGCAACCGCTAATCCCGTCGCTGCCGCAAGTACGGACTTCAAAGCGTTTAAGGACGAAAAAATGTCTAATATCAGAAAAGTCATTGCGAAAAATATGGTTGCAAGTTTGTCTACTATGGCGCAACTTACCCATACGATTTCGTTTGACTGCACTAATATTATGGCTTTCAGAAAACTTCTTAAAGACAATGCGGAAACGCTTAAACTTCCTCCTATAACCATAAACAACATAATAGTTTACGCCGTATCGCGCGTTTTGAAGAAACACAGAGATTTGAACGCTCATTTAATCAACGGCGATACTATGCGCTATTTCGAACACGTTAATATGGGTATTGCTACCGACACTCCGAGAGGACTTTTAGTTCCCACGCTTTTCGGCGCGGACACGATGACGCTTTCGGAAATTGCGGTAAAATCCAAAAAACTTTCTACCGACGCTATCGAAGGTAAAATTTCTCCCGAACTTTTGACGGGCGGAAGTTTCACTATAAGCAACGTCGGTACTATGGGTATTGAAAGTTTTACTCCCGTAGTAAATCCTCCTCAAACGGGTATACTCGGCGTAAACACTTTGGAAACGAGAGTTAAAATCGGTAAGGAAGGAGAAATTATACCTTACACCGCAATGGCACTTTCGTTGTCGTACGACCACAGAGCGCTTGACGGAGCGCCTGCATCGAGGTTCCTTAAAGACCTTAAAGAATATCTTGAAAATTTCAGCGTAAATCTTTTGGCTGACTCTATTTAAGGAGATAAAGTAAATGGATAATTTTGATTTAATAGTAATCGGTGGCGGCCCTGCCGGCTATCTTGCGGCTGAACGCGCGGGGCACGCGGGTTTAAAGACGCTCGTTATAGAAAAAAGAGCGTTCGGCGGCGTATGTCTTAACGAAGGTTGCGTACCGAGTAAAACTTTTCTTAATTCCGCAAAGGTTTTGGACTACGCGAATCACGCGGCTAATTACGGCGTAAAGGTCGAAGGCAAAAATTCTATCGACCAAAAATTCGTGGTAGAGAGGAAGAACGGCGTAGTTAAAATGCTCGTAAACGGCGTAAAAGCGACGTTAAAGAAAAATAAAGTCAATATTAAAGAGGGCGAAGCCTATATAGAAGGCAAGGTCGACGGCGGTTACGCGATAAAAGTCGGCGATGAAAAATTCGTCGGTGCAAGGCTTATAATCGCAACGGGTTCTATGCCCGTAGTTCCGCCCATTCCAGGACTTCGCGAAAATTTACAGGCGGGGGTCGTTCTCACTAACAGAGAGATTCTCGACCTTACCGAAATACCTAAAAAACTCGTCGTAATCGGCGGCGGCGTTATCGGTTTGGAAATGGCAAGTTATTTTTCGAGTGTCGGAAGCGAGGTAACCGTCGTAGAAATGCTTAATAAAATAGCAGGTCCTACCGAAGCGGAAGTTTCGTCTATTCTCCAAAAAAATCTTGAAAAGAAAGGCGTTAAATTCAATCTCGGGTGCAAAGTTACCGAGGTCGAAAAGGACGGCGTAGTATTCGAAAGAGACGGTAAAACGGAAAAAGTCGCAGCCGATAAAATTCTTTGTTCAATCGGCCGCCGTGCAGTAACGCAAGGTTTCGGTTTGGAAAATATCGGCGTTAATTTGGAACGCGGCGCAATCGTTACCGACGATTGTATGAGAACTAACGTTGCCAACGTGTATGCAACGGGCGACGTAAACGGTAAAATAATGCTTGCGCATACCGCGTATAGGGAATCCGAGGTCGCTATAAACAACATTCTCGGCAAAAAAGACAAAATGCGTTATAACGTTATTCCGTCCGTTATCTATACCAATCCCGAAGTCGGTTCGGTAGGCGAAACGGAAGAAAGCGCGAAAGCAAAAGGGCTTGACGTTAAAACCGTAAACATTCCGTTAACGTATTCGGGAAGATACGTTGCGGAAAACACCGATTTGTCGGGTATATGCAAACTCGTGGTTAATAAAAAGACCAACACTCTTATCGGCGCACATATAATCGGCAGTTATTCGGGCGAATATATTGTAGCGGTTTCCGCAATGATAGATTTGGAAGTCGATATCGAAAACATCAAAAAACTCGTTTTCCCGCACCCCACCGTTTGCGAAATCGTCAGAGAAGCGATTTTTCAAATATAATTATAAAAAAGATTAAGGAGAAATAAAAATGTCTAAACAGTTATTTATCGACCCGAAAGAAATAAGGGCAAAGGGCTCTATTCATTTTGAAGATATTCCCGTAAATCAGTACGATAAAACCATCGCTGACGAAAAGAAGAACTTCAAAAAAGACGATTTCGTAAGAATTTTTAACGATATAGCAGTCCTTCGTGAATTTGAAAGCATGATAATGGATATCAAGGTTAAACAAGAGTATCAGGGATTTAAGACCAACTATCCTGGTCCCGCTCACCTTTCCATCGGTCAGGAAGCCGCTGCGGTAGGTCAAGCGTATATTCTCGACCTTGACGATATGACCTTCGGTTCTCACCGTTCGCACAGTGAAGTTTTGGCTCGCGGACTTAACTCGATTCATAAACTCCCCGACGACAAACTTTATCAAATAATGAAGGATTTTATGGGCGGCGAAACGCTTGCTCCCGTTGAAAAACTCAATAAAACGGGCAACGTTAAAGATTTGGCGGTCGACTTCCTTCTTTACGGATTTATGAGTGAAATTTTCGCTCGTCGTACCGGCTTCCATAGAGGTATGGGCGGCTCTATGCACGTCTTCTTCTTGCCGTTCGGTATTTACCCGAACAACGCGCTCGTCGGCGGTGCTGCGCCCGTTGCACTCGGCGCGGCTCTTTATAAAAAAGTTAACGACAAACCCGGTATCGTTATCAGTAACGTCGGTGACGGTGCTGTCGGTTGCGGCGTAGTTTACGAATCAATGAATTTTGCTTCGATGGACCAATACAATAAACTTTGGGAAAAGAAAGGCGGTTTGCCTATACTTTTCAACTTCTTCAACAACGGTTACGGTATGGGCGGTCAAACCCGTGGCGAAACAATGGCTTACGATTTCCTTGCTCGTCTCGGTGCAGGCATTTCTCCCTCGCAACTTTATGCGGAAAGGGTAGACGGTTTCAATCCGTTGGCAGTTATCGACGCAATGAAGAGAAAGAAAGCGCTTCTTTTAGAAGGCAAAGGTCCTGCAATGTTGGACGTTGTAACTTACCGTTTCGGCGGACACTCTCCGTCAGACTCTATGAGTTACCGTACGCCCGAAGAAGTTGCCGCTTGGAAAGAGTACGACCCGATAGTAACTTACAGAAAGTCGCTTGTTGATGCTAAAATCGAATCCGACGGTAAGTTTGACGATATACTTGCAAGCATTAAAGAAAGAATGCTTAAACTCTGCAAACTTGCTTCCGACCCCGTAGAATCGCCTTATCACGATTTCAAAAAAGACCCCTATTACGTAGAAAATCTTATGTTCTCTAACGGCGCGGTCGAAAAAATGGAAGACAGACCCGTTGAAATCGGTAAAGACGTAAAAATTCCTATGGAAGAAAACCCGAGGGTTAAACAAATAGCGGGTAAATCGCGTTACGCTTTCGACGAAAAGGGTAACCCCGTTTCCAACCTTAAAAGATATAACATCAGAGACGGTTTGTTCGAAGCGATTATCGACAGATATTATAAAGACCCCACTCTTACGGCGTACGGTGAAGACGTTCGTGACTGGGGCGGCGCGTTTGCGGTTTATAAAGGACTTACCGAAGCGCTTCCTTATCACAGACTTTTCAACTCTCC
>CAYSYT010000035.1:0-18681 GCA_964435195.1 uncultured Christensenella sp.
AAATAAGTATGTTTAGAGTGTTTTTGTTTGTAAAACTTTTGTTAGTTTTAATATTTTTGGGAATCGTACGCGTGAATTATTCTCGAATATTCTTTCGGGGACATTCCGGTAATTTTTTTGAAAACACTGCAAAAATAGGCAGGTTCGCAAAAACCCAGGGTGTCTGAAATTTCGGAAACGGTTGAACCTTTGTTTTCTCTTATCATTTTTTTTGCTTGCTCTATTTTAAGTTCCGTAAAGTATTTTATAATGCTTTTTCCCGTGATTTGCTTAAATCTTAAACACAAAAAAGTCGTTCCGTACCCGATTTTGGTCGATAAATCCGTTAGGGTAATATTTCCGCGTACGTTTTCGTTCAAATAATCTAATACGGCGTTTATAATCTTATCTTCGTAACGGAATTCGGTATAATCGTTTTTTTTCAGTTTTTCAAGTTTGCGTCGTAAAAGATTAATAATCAAATGTTCCAAAGATATTTGTATAAGTTGAGTACTACCCAAAGAATTTGAACTTTTCGTTTGCATTTTTCTTAACGCGGGGTCGAATTTAGTCGATTCGAAGGTTTTTGCCGCTTCGTCGTAAATTATGTAAAATAAGTGTTTTTCTTCTCCGTTTAATTTAAAAACCGTACTTTGTAATTCTTCCGCTACGTTTTGGTTACATTCGAAAGATATAATGCAAACGTTGGAGTCGACCACTTTGTCTGCAACGAGTCTGTGTCGTGTCATTGGTTTATAAAATAATAATTCGCCTTGAGATAATTCGTATTTTACGCCGTCGGAATAACAAAAAACGTGTCCTTTATCGACGTAGTGTAGTTCGCAAAAATCGTGGAATTCTTCGGGATAATCGAAATCTTTCGTCAATTCGAAGTAATGTATGGTAACCAATTTTGACACAGAAACGGTTTTTTCGATTTTATGTTTGAAATATCTTTTCATATTGTTATATCGTTCCGATAAAATTTTATAAAATTATAACATTTATACCGTTAAAGGTCAACTTTTATTGAGAATTTTTCCGCGAAAGATTTTTATATTATTTTGAAATATTACGTATTGACACTTTTGAAAACGGAGTATAAAATAATATACGTTAAAAGTTTCGATAAGAGATTTATTCGAGCGGATTTAATATAATCGTTGTTTTTAGAAAATTTAAGCGGTTAAATTTAAATATAAAAGACAAAAATAGAAAAGGAGAATAAGTCAAAAATGTGTAAAATCGAAGAAATGGCTAAACAAATTCGTATCTATTGCGTTAAAATGACGAATAAAGCGCATGCGGACACGTTGGCAGTATGCTTTCGATGGCGGAAATCGTTTCGGTACTCTATGAAGAAATTCTTAACGTCGACCCGAAAAACCCGGATATGCCGGAGAGAGACCGTTTTATTTTAAGCAAAGGTCATGCCGCGGCGGCGGTATATTCGGCACTTGCTCAAAAAGGATTTTTCCCGAAAGAGTGGCTTGAAAGATATTATTGCGACGACGGTAAATTGATGGGGCATATAAGTCATAAAGTTCCCGGGGTTGAATTTTCCACCGGTTCGTTGGGACACGGTTTACCCGTTGCCGTAGGAATGGTTATTGCCGCGCGATACGCTAAATCGAAAAGAAGAGTATTCTGTCTTGTCAGTGACGGCGATATGAACGAGGGGTCTTCGTGGGAAGCGATAATGTTTGCCGCACAGGAACGTCTTTCCGACCTCACGGTTATCGTTGACTATAATCAGATTCAAGCACTCGGATTTTCAAAAGATATCGAAAATCTCGCGCCTCTCGAAAAGAAAATGGAAGAATTCGGTTGGAGTGCAAAGGTTATCGACGGTCATAATATCGACCAAATAAGACAGACGCTCAAAGGCGTTCCGTTTGAAAAAAACAAACCGTCAATCGTAATTGCAAAAACAGTAAAATGCAGGGGAATAGATTATCTTGAAAATACGGTCGAATCACATTATCGTTTTGTTCCCGACGAAAAACTCGAAAGCGTTATAAGTGAAATTAAGGAGAAAAAAATATGAGAGCGGTATTTAATAAAACTTTGCTTGATATAGCCAAAAAAGATAAAAGGATACATATGGTTTTGGCAGACATAGGTTTTGGCGAAATCGAACCTTTCAGAGATACTTTTCCCGAAAGATATTATAACGTAGGCGTTGCCGAACAAAATATGACGGGTGTTGCTTGCGGTATTGCGATGGAGGGAAACATAGCGGTTACTTACAGTATCGCAAACTTTCCTACTCTTCGTTGTCTCGAACAAATAAGAAACGACGTTTGCTATCATAACGCTAATGTAAAAATAGTAATTATCGGCGGTGGTGTATCGTACGGTGCTCTCGGTATGAGTCATCATTCTACCGAAGATATAGCGATTATGCGCGCGCTTCCGAATATGATTGTCGAAGTTCCTTGCGATAATTACGAAGCGATTGCCGCTACGCACGCAATGATAGAGCACGACGGACCTTTCTATTACAGGTGCGGTTATAAAGGCGAAAAAGACATTCATTCAGGTCCGATAGATTTCAAACTCGGTAAAGCTATAACCGTAAAAGAAGGTAGCGACGTAACCTTGATGTTCGCAGGTCCTATCGGAGCGGAAGTTGTAAAAGCCGCGGAAGAACTCGAAAAGCAGGATATAAACTGCCGTGTCGTAAGTATGCACACCATAAAACCGATTGATAAAGATATGATTATAGACAGTGCTAAAAATACCGGAGGAATAATCACTGTCGAAGAACACAATCTTATGGGTGGTTTAGGCAGTGCGGTATCAGAAGTTTTGTGCGATGCAAACTTTTACCCTAAAAAGTTTAAACGTCTTGCATTCCCCGATATTAACGTTTGTAAAATCGGCGGTCAGGCGTGGATTCGCGACCAATACGGTTTGCAAGCGCGCGGTATAATAGACAGTGTTAAAGAAACCTTAAAATAAAACGATTATGACGGGTAAATGGATTTGGATTAACGAAAAAGACCAGGCAGACGTTTACGGCGAATTTTTCGACATGATAAATTATTCGGGAGGCAAAGCTCTTTTGAAAATTTCTTGCGATACGAAATACGCCTTTTATATAAACGACAAGCTTGCCGCATTCGGTCAATACGCAGATTATCCTTGGCATAAGGTCTACGACGAAATAGATATTTCGTCGTGCCTTTGTTTGGGAAAAAACGACGTAAGAATCGTGGTATGGTATTTCGGCGACGACTTTATGACTTATTATAAAGGTAGTCCTAAACTGTCTTACGAAGTTTCTTGCGGTGATAAGTTATTATGCGTTTCGGACGAAAATACGCTTTGTCGCGAAGCGGCGCATTATACCTCGCACAGAAAAAAGAAAATAACTTTTCAAATGAGTTATTCTTTCAGATACGATACGCGTTTGGAAGAAAAAGAAAAATTTAAAGCGGTGATTGTCGACGGACCGAAGGAAGTTTTCCCGAGACCGATAAAAGCGTTGACTTTGGAATCTTTAAAAAAGGGCGTTCGTATTAAAGACGGTATTTACGATTTGGGCGGCGAAAACGCAGGTTTTTTTCATATCAGGTTTAAGGCAAAAGCGGGAACGGTTTTGACTGTGTCGTACGGCGAGCATTTGACGGACGGAAAGGTTAGAAGAAAGATAAAAGACGGAGATTTCGTAGTCGATAAAGATTATTCGATAGGTTACAGAGATTTTTCTTTCGAGATTGTCGCCAACGGCGAGACGACGGAATACATGAATCCGTTTTTAAGACTCGGCGCAAGATATATTGAGATAGATGCCGCCGGAGATTTTGAAATAGAATTCGTAGGAATAAACGAAACTTTATATCCCACGAAACATATTCCGTTCGATGTGGGAAACGAAATTCGTCAGAAAATATACGATACTTCCGTAAGAACGTTAAAACTTAATATGCACGAGCATTACGAAGATACTCCGTGGCGCGAACAGGGACTTTACACTATGGATAGTCGCAATCAAATGATTTGCGGTTATTACGCTTTCAAAGAATACGTTTTTCCGCGCGCGAGCTTAGAACTTATGTGTCTTGACCGAAGGGACGACGGGCTTTTGTCGTCGTGTTTTCCGTCGTCGATAAATTTGGCTTTACCGACTTTTTCTCTTTATTTTTTCGTTCAGATGAGAGAATATATCGACTATTCGGGAGACGTAACTTTAGCTCGGCAGTACGAGTATAAACTTAACGATATTATGTATACGTTCGTTAACAGATTGAAAAACGGACTTTCGCCGAATTTTTTCGGCGGACCTTGGTATTTTAATTTTTACGAATGGAGTGAAGGTAACGACGGCAATTTAGCAGGTACGGACGAGGAAAGTTTTGACCTTATTCTTAATTGCGTTTTATCCTTGGCGATTCAAAACTTAAAGGTTATATGCGAAAAAGCAGATTTGGAATTTAAGTTTAGCGGTGTTTCCGATGCGCTTAACGAAAATATAGAAAAAGCCTTTTACAATGCCGAAACGGGTTTTTATCATCGGAGCGAGTTGGGTAACGCTTTTGCCGTGCTTTGCGGAGTCGCTAATAAAACGAAGTCTGAATTTATCGCTGAAAAGATAGTAAGTGAAAAAAGCGGTTTGGTGTCGGTTACACTTTCGATGAAAACATGGGTATACGACGCATTGCTAAAAGTTGACCGAGAAAAATATAAAGATTACGTTTTGAGCGATATCGACAAAAATTATTCGTATATGTTGTCGAAAGGAGCAACGTCGTTTTGGGAAACAATGCTCGGCGAAAAAGATTTTGGCGGTGCGGGAAGTTTAAGCCACGGTTGGTCGGCAATTCCCGTATATTACTATAATATTTTATTAAAGGATGGAAAATAAATTATGTTGTTAAAAGACAAAATTGCTATTATAACCGGCGGTGCGGGTGGAATAGGTCTTACCGCTTCGCGTATATTTGCCGAAAACGGAGCAACCGTAATTATGTTCGACGTCGTTGAAAAGGCTGGTATCGTGGCGGAAAAAGAACTCACCGATAAAGGTTATTCGGTAAAATTTATAAAAACCGATATTTCAGATGAAAAACAAGTAATTGCGGCTATGAAGATTATTGACCAAACGTTTGGTAAGGTGGATATACTTTATAATAGCGTCGGTTTTTCTCGGTGGCGGCAGAGATAATAAAATGGCGGAATTATCTTCCGAAATATGGGATAAAATCGTTAAAATAAATTTATACGGAACGTATCATTGCACGAAATACGCTATACCGCTTATGAGAAAGGCAGGAGGTGGTTCGATTGTTAATACTTCTTCGAGTGCGGGACAGATAGGAATACCCGAATGTGACGCGTACACCGCTACGAAAGGGGCGGTAACCGCTCTTACTCGTTCGCTTGCGGTGGAATACGGACCTGAAAAAATCAGAACAAATTGTATTGTGCCGGCGGCAATTCTTACCGAAATGGTTAAAGAATCAAACCTTAACGACCCGAAATTCGACGAAAAAGCTTTTCTTGAAAAAGGCACTCCTTTAAGACGTTGGGGGTTGCCTGAGGATATAGCCAACGTCGCTTTGTTTCTTGCAAGCGATATGTCTTCTTACGTAAACGGGGCAATCGTCGTTGCGGACGGCGGAATAACTATTCAGTGAGGTAAATAGTAAATGAAAGCGATTATTTTGGAAGAATTAGGTAACGTAACTTATCGAGATGTAAAAGATTCCGACGTTTATATGCCTACAGACGAAGAGGACGTAGAGCACGGAACGGAAATGTATTCGTTAAGCGTTGACAGGGACCCCGAAGAAGGCGAAATAGCGGTAGAGGCTGTTTTAGGGGCAATCTGTACGCACGAAGTCAGCCTTTATAAAGGAGATTTGACTCATCCGAGGTACCCTATGATTCCGGGACACGAAGCCGTACATAGAGTATTGAAGGTCGGAAAAGGCGTTACGCACTTGAAACCCGGTGATTATTGTGCGTGTTGTTGGTATATGGGACAGTGGTCAAGACGTTTGGTCGGACCTGCCCGTTACGCATTTAGACTGCCGGACAATATTGGAGACCCTGCGAATTGGGTTATCGAACCAGCCGCATCAATCGTAAACGCCGTATCTTATATGGACTTAAAGCCTGCAGACAGAGTATTACTTGTCGGTGCGGGGTTTATGGGACTTTTAATGATTCAACTTATAAAAGGTTATCCTTTCTCGGAATTCGTCGTTTGCGACGTAAAAGAAAGCAGCAGAAAACTTGCCGTTAAATGCGGCGCGCAAACTGTGTGTAAACCCGAAGAAGTTAAAGGCGAATTTAACAAAGTAATAGACTGTACGGGTAGTCAGGGCGGTTTGGATTTGGCTGTTAAGTCTTGCGCGAAGGCGGGCGATATCTATTTATTCGGTTGGCACAGAACCGTCCGTACGATAGATTTTAAGACGCAGCATCTTAAAGGAAACAGATTGATTCATACGTCGCCTGCGCTTGACGACGGAAGAGATTATTCGCGCTATTGGCCGAAGACAATTAAACTTTTTGAACGCGGAATATTCGATTTGTCTATTCTTATTTCGCACAAGTACAAAGCGGAAGACGTAAAACAAGCCTTTGTGGACTCCGTTAAACGAGAAGAAGGGTTTGTAAAAAGCGTTATTTATTTTGAATAGAAAGTAAAAAATCTTAACGTATAAGACTTGTTTTTTTGCTTTAAAAACGGCTTTTTTTTGAATTTTTTTCAAAAACCGTTGCGTAAAAAGATAAAATATAGTATACTTAAAAGTGCTCGTAGCTAATAAAACTTATTTCTGCCGGTTAAGCCCGTGGTTGTTGGTTCGAATCCAACCGACGGTTTCCGTCGTAGCTCAATGGTAGAGCGCGGTCAGTTTTATGATTAAACGGGTATGTTTTTACGGAAAGCTATTCGGGTTTATTTCTTAAACTAGTTGGGGCTCGGGGCTGAAGGTTCGAATCCTTTCATCAACAACGTTGGTGTCGTACAATGGAAGTACACCGAGATAGTTTAACCCGAAAATATCTTCCGTAATTTTTTTTTAAAGAGGAATACTATGAAAGAAATTTTTAAAAGATATTTTTTCACAAAACACGTATTAGTAAGCGATAGTGACGAAAAGGTTGAAAATAATTTTCAAGCGTTGTTTTCTTTGGCTAACTATCTTAATATAAGAATTACCAAAGGTGAAGAGCTTGCTTCGTTAAACGTTTTTAAGTATGCCTCTGCACAATGTTGCGTTAGTGTTCCCGAACCTTTCTACGTAGGGTTTCCCGAGTCGGTCCGTAAACTTACTACCGAACAACTTTTATTCGACCAATTAGTGCATTACGCGATTACTTACGGTATAGGTGATTTTTCCGAGGCGGGACATTCACTTTTTAACGAACAGTTTGAACGAATCGCTTTTAAAGAAAAAACGGCAATAAGGGATTTTGTTATTTTAACAGAATCCGAAGCGTATGTCGAATTAGAAAAGATAGTCGATAATTTATTACGCAGTACCCGTCCGTTAAACGACGAACAATATAATTTGGTGTATAATTTTTATTTAGTATGCGGCTTTAAGTTTAACGTTTGCGATTGTAAAGATACTGCTTGCAGATTTATTATGGATACGGAAGACGTAAAGTTTGCAAAGTTCTTAAATCTTTCGGATTTTGTTAGATTAGTCGAGTATTGTAATTGTTTGCGTTACGGCAACAAAAATATTAAAAAGTTAAATTTAAGAAATAAAGACAGAAAACTTTTAACAAAGGTTTTGGATTTTCTTTTAAGTAAAAAATTTTCCGTTGCGGATTGTTACGAAAAACAGTCGGTATGGTGCGGGATTTTACATCATTTGCATTATAAACCTAAAAACGACGCCGCAAAAGAATTTTTAAATACTATGCGTAGCGGTGTTAACAAATCATTTTCTTCTGAATTTGAAAGCCTTATAGCGAGCGGAAACGTTGAAGGAGCAGCAGAATTCTTGTTAAAAAACAAGGGTGCTTCCGCCGTTTTGAGAAAATTGAATTATTTGATAAGCAGATGCAAAACGAAAAAGCAAATCGAATTCGTTTTGAATACGTTAAACGGCGTAGACAACAATATAGTGCTTATACAAAATTATATGCAGTATTCACGCTCTCAAACAACGGATTACAGGATTTTTAAATTTACGCGGTTTAATAAACTCGTGCACCATACGGAGACTAAAGACGAATTTGAAAGAAGGCAGACTATTATTTCTAAAAAAACCTGTAAGGTCATTGCTACTTTTTTGAAAGAGAAGCTTGCGGAAAATTTGAAGGGTAAACTCGGTAAAGTTTATATTGAAAACGGAATTGAAAATATTGCGTTGCCTTTACAAGAAAATACTTCTATGGGTGGCTACGGTACGTTGCCGAAGGGGTCTGTGCTCGATATCGACGACGGTAAAAAAATCCGCGCGTTTATATATTGGGAGCGCGTGAACGATATAGATTTAAGTGCAATAGGCATTACGTCCGACATGAAAATAAAAGAATTTTCTTGGCGTACTATGTTTGGCGAACAGTCGGAAGGGATAACTTTTTCCGGGGACGAAACGTCCGGCTTTAAGGGTGGTTCGGAATATTTCGATATCGAGTTTGACAGTTTTATAAAGCGTCACCCCCAAATAAATTATTTGGTTATGTGCGCCAACGTGTACTCCGCAAAGCCTTTTTCAAGTTGTATATGCAAAGCGGGTTATATGAAGAGAGATATCGCCGATAGCGGTGAAATTTACGAGCCGAAAACGGTGGAAACGTCTTTTAATATAAATTGTGACTCGACCATGGCTTATTTGTTTGCGTTGGATGTAAAAAATCGTAAAATAATTTGGCTTAATATCGCAAAAGCAAGCGATTCGATTGTCGCCGCTTCCGAAGATATAAATATTCTTACAGATTATTTTAGTATCTGTGATATTATGAACTGTAAAATTTTCTTTACCATGGCGGCAACCGAAATAGTTAAAGACCCCGCCGCCGCCGACGTAATAATAGGCGATAAAGAATACGACGTTAAAGAAGGCGTTGAAATTATACGTACATACGAAACCGAAAAGGTTTTGAAATTGTTAAACGAATAACCGTTAATCGAGATAACCCGAAATTTTTATTCGGGTTATTTTATTAGCGAGAAGTTTTTGACTTTTACAAAATTTTAACGTTTTTTTAATAATTTTAAAATATAAAGATATTATACTGTTTATATATAGAATTAGGAGTGTGTCGTATGATTAAAATTTTAGTTGCCGAAGACGATAAAGCGTTGAACGGGCTTGTTTGTTCTTATCTTTCCGATAACGGTTATGAAACCGTTGCTTGTTACGACGGTAAGGAAGCGCTTGAAAAATTCGGAGAACAACAATTCGATATGGTTATTAGCGATATAATGATGCCGAACGTTGACGGTTACGAACTTGCAAAAGCCGTCCGCACGGCTAATGCGTTTATTCCCGTGCTTTTTATGACTGCTCTTGACGATAAACCTTCGAAACAGTACGGTTATAAAATCGGTATAGACGATTACGTGGTAAAACCTTTCGATACCGAAATTCTTATGCTTCGCGTCGGTGCGCTTTTACGCAGAGCAAATATCGAAAAAAGTCGTGAATTGGTCGCCGGTAATCTTCGTATGAATGCCGACGAACATACCGCATACGTAAACGGAGAAGAATTGCCGTTAACGGTAAGAGAATTCGATTTGTTGTTTAAATTGCTTTCCTTTCCTAAACGCACTTTTTCGCGTTCTAAATTGATGGAGGAATTTTGGGATTACGACAGTTCGGCAACTTCACGTACGGTGGACGTGTATATGGCTAAATTGAGAGAGAAGACTTCCGATTGCAACGGGTTTGAAATAGTTACCGTTCACGGTTTAGGTTACAAGGCGGTATTGAAATGAGGCGTAAAAATAAAGTAAAGGAAGCCTTATTCGGTTACGTCGGTTTTTTTATTTTAATAGCGGTTACGGTAACCGCCACCGTAATGATTTACGAAGTAGTTAGAAATTCTTTTGCCGACGATAAAAGGGCTATATCGTTAATTATGCTTGCGGTTTGTCTCTGTGTTTCTTTTTTTTGCACGACGGTGGATTTTATTCGCCGCAGATTTACCGTCGACACGGCGGTAGAAGATATACTTTACGCAACAGAACAAATAACGTCGGGTAACTTTAAGGTTCGGCTCGTACCTCGGCACGCTTATAATAAATACGACAATTTTGATTTGATTATGGAAAACTTCAATCAAATGGCGGAAGAAATTTCAAAGAACGAAATACTTAAAACCGATTTTATATCGAACATTTCGCACGAGATTAAAACGCCTCTTGCTATTATACAAAATTACGTTACGGCGTTGCAAAACGAAAAGTTGAGTAAGGAAGAACGCGAAAGTTATATAAAAATTTTGGTTCAAGCGTCGTCACGGCTTACCGACTTGGTTATGAATATATTAAAATTAAATAAACTCGAAAATCAAAAAATAGTTCCTGAAATGCAAATTTTACGTTTAGACGAAATGCTTGCGCAAACGGTATTCGCTTTTGAGGAAATTATAGAAAGTAAAAATATCGTAATCGATTGCGATATAGACGAAGTTTCGATAACGTCGTCGTCTGCATATTTGGAAATAGTTTGGAACAATATTATGTCGAACGCGATAAAATTTACTCAAAACGGCGGTAAGATATCTATCGGCTTAAAAGACGTTGACGGCAAGGCAGTGGTTAAGTTTGCCGATACGGGGATTGGTATGAGCGAAGAAACGGGTAAACACATTTTTGATAAATTTTATCAAGGCGATACTTCTCATTCAAAAGAAGGTAACGGCTTGGGGCTTGCGCTCGTTAAAAAGGTTATAGACGTTTTAGGCGGAACTATTTCCGTTGAAAGCGAAGTCGGAAAAGGCACTGTATTTACGGTAACTTTAAACGGTGTTGCAAATGGAAAAAAATAGTTTTATCGAACGGCTAAAACGACCGCGCGGATTTTTTTTGGCGTTCGTATACGTAATTATGATAATTTCTGCAACTGCGTCGATAGTTATCACTATTATAGATTTTGACGACACGATGCTTAAAATTATATCTTACGGGCTGTATGTCGTTGCGGCGTGCACGCTCGGATATAGCGTTTATTCAATTGTAATTTATGCGTCAAAAATAAAAAGCAAGGCAATTACGTTGTTGAGAAAAAGCCGATTTGCCGTTAAGGTTATGGATAACTACGGATTTAAGACCTTGATTTTTTCGGTTATATCTTTTACCGTAGCCGTAGTTTTCGTCGTTATGAATACGGTGAGTGCAATTCGTTACCGTTTGATATGGTATTTTGCTATTTCCGCCTATTACGTAATATTGATGCTATTCCGTGGAGGAATAATTTTTGCCGATATAAAGAATAAGAAAAAATTTTCCGACAACCCGAAAGAATACGTTAAACACAAATGGAAAATTTACGCCGTGGGCGGAGTTATCCTTTTGACCCTTGAATTTGCAATGGCTGTCGCCGTAACCGAAATGATGCTGTCGCGTCGTCCGGTGCAGAGCGGGGAAATAATGACGATAGCCAACGCCACGTACACTTTTTACAAAATGACTATGGCGATATGGCATTTGTTTAAAGCTAAAACGTTTAACGACCCGATAGTTCAGGCTTTGCGCAATTTGAATTTTGCAGATGCCTGTATGTCTATGGTATCGCTTACGGTTATTATGCTTGCTACCTTCGGCGGGGTGAACAACCTAATGATTATAAAAGGTTGTACGGGTTTTGCCGCTTGCGTAACTATAATAATTACCGCCGTTTTAATGATTGTTAAAGGATATAAACAAGTAGAACTAATGAAGGAGAATGTTTACTATGAACGATAACAACAAATTTTCTTATAATTACACCGCGCCAACAAAGAACGAACGACGCGAAATAGAAGATATCAGGCGCAGATACGCTAATAATCCGAAAGAAGAGAATTCACTTGCAAAACTTCGCAAATTAGACTCCAAGGTTAAAAATCCGCCTATGATAGCGGGCATTACGTTGGGGGTTATCGGCGTTTTGATTTTCGGTTTGGGGTTGACTATGGTTTTGGAGTGGAATATATTAGTTTGGGGTATAGCGGTTATGATTGTCGGGTGCGTGCCGATAGCACTTGCGTACCCTATATATAATATTATATTCAAAAAGAATAAAGCAAAGTACGGCGACGAAATATTAAGGATATCCGAAGAATTGCTTAACGAGAGCGAACCGCACGAAAATTAAAAAAACTTCAATTAAACACGATTATTAAAAGACGTTTTTATATAAAGCGTCTTTTTGTTTTGATTAAAGCGACTTTAACGTTTTTTTAACAAAACAATTACAAAGCGGAAAATAAAAATTAGCGTTTCGGAAATATTTATAAGGTATTATATATGCGTAAAGGCGAGAACGCCAAAAAATAAAAACGGGAGATACAATTATGAACACTATGAAAGAAAAAAAGACAGTAGAACGTATTCGCGGAGAATATACCGAACGCGAAATCTCTAAAACCGAACAACTTAAAAAGTTGGATAAAAAAGTACGTCGTTCGGCAAACGTATTTGCATACGTATTCGGTAGCGTAAGCGCTTTAATATTCGGTACGGGAATGTGTTTTGCAATGAACGTTATCGGCAACGGTAATAGCGTAATACTCGGTACGATTATAGGTCTGGTAGGAATGGGACTTTGCGTTTCGAATTATTTTATTCACGGTAAAATTTTGAAAAAAAGAAAAGATAAATACGCAAGCCAAATTCTCGAACTTTGCGATGCTGCGCTTAACGGCGAAGAAAACTGATATAAAGCAATTATAATCAGAATATTTTTTTTAATTTTGTTTGTTTAACTAACCGGCGGTTCGGCTTTGCAAAGCCGAACCGCTGTGTTGTAAAATTTATTTGTCCGTGTTTTCTTTTTTTTCGACAACTATTTGTTTGTAGTTTTCCAAAACTTCTTCGGCAACGGAGTCCCACGTGCGGTATACTTGTTTGTAAGTTGTTTCTTTCATTTGAACTAAACGGTTTTTATTTTCTAAAATTTCTATTATTTTCTCCGCCCAAGCGTCGGGATTTTCTTCTACTAAAAATCCGTCAACGTCTTCGGTGATGATTTCCGCAGTAGAACAAAATTTGTTCATTATAGTCGGCAGTTTCATTGCTGCAGCCTCGATAGGAGCTAAACTTGCCGTGTCGAAAGTGGAGGGGAATACGAATAAGTCTGCCCTTAAATAATGTGCGGATAGCAAAGTTCTATCCATAACTTTGCCGGTAAAAATTATTTTGTCCGATAGTTGAAGTTTTTTGATTAAAGTTTTTAATTCTTTTTCGTAACTGCCTGCACCGACTATTAAATATTTAAATTTATAACCTTTATCCGAAACGATTTTTAACGCGTTTAGCGCTAATTGAAGTTTTTTGTTTTCGACTATTCTGCCGACCGATAAAAAAACGGTTTCGTCATCGTCGAACGAATATTTTTCGTTGATTTTCTTTATCAACTCGTCAGGGTTATCGGGGTAAACGAGGTCTGTGCCGTTCCTTATAACTTTAATATCTTTTTTGTAGCCGTATTCTCTTAAACAGTCTGCCGCGCCGTCGCTTACGGACCAAACGTAATCAACGGCGTTTATATTTTTCATAATATAGTCCATCATGAATTTTACTAACGGTTTTATCGTTCTTTCAAAATCTTCTTTATACTTTGTGTGAAAGGTGAACACCGTGGGTATATTGTGTTTTTTGCCGTATTTGGCAAAAAATTTACACATAGTAAATGGTGAATGGATATGTATTATATCGAATTTATTTTCTTTTAAAAACTTTTTCAAGTTTTTGTCTAAATCGGGCAGGGCGCATCTGTAACCCTCGGGCGCGGGAATAGACGTCGTTCTGTAAACCTCGAACTTTTGATTGTCTTTATAGTCGGGGAATTCGGGCACGGCGAGTTTAACTTCCGCGCCTAATTTTAAAAAACCGTTTGCGTAACTCGTAATAACAAGACAAGGTCCGTCAAACTTGGGGTAGTAGCAATCTAAAACTTCCAAAACTTTTAAGTTGTCGTTCATAACGTTAAATCCTGCCTTGTTTTTTTAATTCGTTAAAAAGTTCGTCTGCAACCTTTTCCGCACCGGAAGGGTCGTGATAGGCGTTTAACTTGATTTTGAAGTCTTCTTGCGAGGTTGAATCTTGCATATAATTTTTAACGTATTTAATTAGTTTTTGCGTATTAAAAATTTGCTTTCCGCAACCCTTTTTGTCTATGTAAAATTTTGCTATTTCGGTTTCTAACGGATTTGCGTGAGAGGTTATTATCGTCGGAATGCCGAAGTAATAAGATTCTACCATTGCGTTTGCACCGCTTTTTCCGATAAAAATATCGGAAGCGCAGTTGTATTCAAACATTCTGTCGGTAAAACCTACCGGGTAAAACGAAGTTTTGCTCTCGGAGGATAGTTTGACCGATTTGCAGTAATCGAGTAAATCTTTATTCTTGCCGCATATGACGACTAAATTTGCGTTTAGGTCGGCTTTTAAGAATGAGTCTACCACCTTTTTGTCCTTTTTTGTTCCGTATGCGCCGCTTGCAAGTAAAATCGTAAATTTGTTTTCTTCCAATCCTAAATTCTTTCTGTTTAAGTTTTTATCAAGCGGCACGTCTTTTATATTGTTTCTTAAAACAAAAGGAACGATCCTTAAATTTTCTTTTTTAAAGCCCGATTTTAACGCTCTTGCATACGCTTGTTCGTTGTTTACGAAATATAAATCGCTTCTTCTGTCCCAAGCGGGGTACACGATAGGGTCGGGGGTATACGTTGCGACTATGGGGTTAAAACCGTTTTGACCTTTACATTCGATTGCAAAATGTGAAGGGGAATAATACGTACTGCAAATTAAGTCCGGATTAACTTTTTTTATTTCTTCGGTTATTATCCCTTTTGCGAGTTTGAATTTTTTATCCAAAACTTTTAAGGTTGCTTTCGAACCTATCAGGTAAGATAATTTTTCGCCGATAAACATAAATTTGTTGTTGGCGACTTTTTTTGTCCAACCGAAAATATCACTGCAATATTTGTTGATTACGGGGTTATCGTTGTCGGAAAAAATATTCCATCTTATTACCTCGCAAACGTCCACGTATTTTTTTTCGAAAGCGTCGGAAATAGCCGTTGCGGGCATAATATGACCAAACCCTGCTTCTACGAAAGTGAAAACTACTTTCGGTTTATTTTTTTGCATAATAATCTCCATAGGTGTTTTACATTATTTTAACATTATTATACTTTTAAGTCAATAATATATTTCGAAATTGTGACGACGAAACAGTATGGTCGGTGTAAATTCAAAAGATAACGGAACGGTTTAATCCCTGTGCGCGATACTTTGGTATAATTTTGTTATTTCCTTTAAAATTTCGATATGAGTAAAATCTTTGTTATAGGCAATATTCGTTTCACGCATCATACTTAAATTTTCTATGGGGAGAATGGTTAATTTGCCTTTATTAACGTCGTTAATACACGTGCTTTTAGGCAAAATAGAAACGCCTAAATCTTTTCTTATAAGTTCTTTTATGGTTGCAACGTTGTCAATCTCTAACGAAATATTAAAGTTGTCAATCGATTCG
Source organism: uncultured Christensenella sp. (assembly GCA_964435195.1). Taxonomy (GTDB): domain Bacteria; phylum Bacillota; class Clostridia; order Christensenellales; family Borkfalkiaceae; genus UBA1259. The sequence continues at coordinate 15,642 of CAYSYT010000035.1, forward strand.
TTTATGCTTATCAGTGTCGATTCGAACAGTTTCCTCGTGGCGGATGAAGGTAAACGTAAAATCATATTTTGCTTTTTCAGTTCGTTAAGCGTTACCAACGATTGCTTTGTTAAAGGATTATCGTTATTTATCGCACATATCAAATAGTCGGTATCGAGCATAACGTAATTTAATTTCGAAGATAACCTTTTTCCTTCGACAATCGCTATGTCAATTTCGTAATTTTCGAGCATATCATAAAGATTATTTATCGTGTCAGTAATAATAATTATGGTTACGGCAGGGTTTTGGTTTGCGTATTTCGCAAGAGTTTCCGTAATAGAGTTGTTTTCGGAAGTGTGGGTAATACCGACGCGTAACCTCGAAACCTGTTTTTGCTCGTCGGCGATTTTGGTGAGCATTTTTTCATGCAAGGCTTTTAATCTTCTTGCGTAAGTTAGTGCGATTTTCCCTTCGGGTGTTAATTTTATTTCTCCTTTGCCGCGAATAAAAAGTTTTGCGTTACATTCGCTTTCAAGTTGATTGATATGATTGCTGACTGCCGGTTGTGTGAGCGATAGTATTTCGGCTGCTTTGGTGAAGTTTTTGCAATCTGCTACGACGAGCAACGTTTCTAATTTTACGTCTAACATAATTTTCCTTTCGTTATAAATAATTTTTATCGCATGCTAAAAAAATATAACTTGATTTTATTGCATTATTAGTATATCATACACATATTAAAATATCAACAAAAAAAGAAAAAGAGTCGGCAAATTTTCTTTAAGTTACAGAGAGGTGTTTAATGTTAAACGGTTTTTATGAAAGATTGCAAGAGCAATCCTCGGTTGCGGTAATTATTATTTCCGTGGCGATTATGTTGCTTTGTGGTTTTTTAATGACGAGAATTACAAAAAAATTAAAATTACCCAACGTTACCGCATATATAGTAACGGGGATTATCATCGGTCCTTTTTGTTTAAATTTGATTCCTCGAACCGTTATCGACGGGACGGAATTTCTTGCGGACGTGGCGCTTGCTTTTATCGCGTTCGGCACGGGAGAATTTTTCAAGTTTAAAAAGTTGAAAAACAACGTCGGTAAGGTCGTCGTAATTACTCTTGCAGAGGCTTTAACGGCGTCGCTTTTCGTTTTTATTCTTACTTTTTGGATATTAAAGTTGAATATAGGCTTTTCTATCGTATTAGCGGCGTTGGCTTCTGCAACCGCGCCCGCGTCCACTATGATGACTATCAGACAAACGAAGTCGAAAGGGGAGTTCGTTGATACTTTACTTCAAGTAGTAGCCTATGACGATATCGTCGCCTTGGTGGCGTATAGCATTGCAATTTCGGTTGCCGTTTCAACTTCAACGGGTGGCGGATTTTCGTTCGTTGATATTATTTTGCCTATCGTAAAAAATCTCGGTGTGCTTGTTTTGGGGTGTGTTTTCGGTTTTTTTATGAAATTGCTTATTCAAAAAAAGCGTTCGGACGATAACCGTTTAATTATCGCCGTAGCATTGCTTTTTGCCTTTTGCGGTATTTGTGCGTCTATGAATATTTCGCCGCTACTTGGGTGTATGTCTATGGGAACGGTTTATATTAACGTGACCGACGACGATAAACTTTTCAAACAAATCAATTATTTTAGTCCACCGATATTGTTGTTGTTTTTCGTGCGTTCGGGTTTGTCGTTCGATTTGAACGCTTTGATAAACCCGTCGGGTGTTATCGGGGGTGTTTCGTTGTTGTTGGTAGGCGTTTTATATTTTATCGTGCGAATTTTGGGGAAATACTGTGGCGCTTTTTTAGGGTGTTTGGCGGTAAAAAAAACGAAAGAAACGCGTAATTATTTAGGCTTGTCACTTATTCCGCAAGCCGGCGTCGCGATTGGTCTTGCCGCTATCGGCGCCCGAACGCTAGGCGGTGAAACGGGCAACGCTTTGCAGACGATAATATTAGCGTCGAGCGTATTGTACGAGCTTGTCGGCCCTGCGTGTGCTAAATTATCGCTTTATTTGTCTAAATCTTATTCTACCAAGTTGGAAGAATTAGTTCCGATTAACGAAAAGGACGTAAAAGAGACTGAAAAATCTTCTTTGGAAATGTTAATAGAACGTATACAAAAAATTCAACTTGAATTCGCGCGGGAACAAATCAACGAAGAGGAAATTGCTTTTACGGAGGCTGCCGAAGAACATTTGATTTCGTTGGGCGTAAAAAACAATTATAGAAAAGGAGATAAAAGAGTATGAAAGACCCTATCGCGGTTTTATTAGGTGAATGGTCGGTCGGTTTGAATTTTTGGTGTATAGTTTTTAGGGTAGTCCTGTCTGTGGTTTTGTCTGCCGTAATCGGTTACGAGCGGTCGAGCAAACGCCATTCTGCCGGATTGAGAACGTTTATAATAGTTTCTTTGGCGATGACGGTAATAATGCTACTGGATATTTATTTAAATGAAATTGCCGAATCTAAAATGTATATTCTTTCCGCTGCGGGTGTGATAGGTGTGGCTATTATATGCGTTCACTCGCTGTTGATTAGTTCCCGCAGTCAAATAAGAGGGTTGACTACTGCGGTAGGGCTTTGGGCTTGTGCGATTTTAGGACTTACCGTCGGCGCGGGTCTTTATACCGTAACGGTTATTTCTTTCTGTGTTTTGGCGTGTTGTTTGAACTATTTTCCGTCGATAGAAAGGTATCTAAAAAACCGTTCGAATCATTTTGAAGTTCATCTCGAATTAAAAAACAGCAGTTATTTGCAAAATTTCGTCGGGACTATTCGCCGTTTGGGACTACGAATCGACGATATCGAAGCCAATCCCGCGTATGCGACTTCGGGATTGAGCGTTTATACGGTAGCAGTTTCGATTGTCAGCGACGAATTGAAAAAATATAAGACGCATACTGAAATTATCGAAGCGTTGCGCAGTTTGGATTATATAAACCACATCGAAGAAATGGGATTGTAGTTATTTGCAAAAAGCGAAAATGACCACCTAATGCGATTACAAGGAACTCTATGTGTGCTTTTTGGTACATTTAGTGACAAAAAAGAAA
>CAYSYT010000036.1:0-18236 GCA_964435195.1 uncultured Christensenella sp.
CTTTTAACGCCATAATATATTCTCCGTACTGCTCGTCGGTAAGTTTAATCACTTTATTTTTATTCTTATTTTTCTTCTTCATAAAAAGCCCTCCGATATTTTTCGATATAAAATATTATCGGCAAACGAAACTTTATTTATACGAGAATTTTTAAACGAAAGAATAAACCGCCACGCCTAAAACACCGCAAATCAAAATTATTATTACGGGATTTATTTTCGTTTTTCGCGAAAGAACGAAAGCCACCGCCGCAATACCCAAAGCGACGGGATTTAACGCAAAATCCGTTTGAAAAGCCGTAAGCGTGCTTGCGCCGAAAAAAGCAAGCAAAGATATCGACACCGCCGCAGAACCTATCAAACCCGCAACGGCAGGTCTTATTCCGCGCATTAACCCGTCTATCGCCTTCATTTTTCTAAATCGTTTGTAAATAAAATAAAACGTCGAACAAACGACAACGGAAGGTACTAAAAAACCGAGCAACGCGGCCAAGCCGCCGAGCGTTCCCGCCATTTTAGTTCCGACGTACGTAGCCGAGTTTATCGAAAACGGTCCAGGCGTCATTTCCGAGAGCGTAATCATTGCGGAAAATTCATCCATCGTCAACCAGCCGAGTTTATCCACCACCATACTCTGCGCAACGGGAATGGATGCGTGTCCGCCGCCTATAGAAAAAAGTCCTATCTGTATATACGCCCAAAAAAGTTGGAGATAAATCATTTATTTTCCTCCTTTTTTGCCTTTTTTCTTTCGTTGAAATACGAAACGTAGGAACTCCCTATACCAAGTATGGCAGATAAAATAACGACGTAAATTACCGTACTGTAATTAAAAACAAATAACGTTAGCGTACTTATCGCAAAAGCCGATATTAACAGTATTACCGTAAAAGCCGATTTGTCTTTACTCAATATTTGTTGCCACATATCTATGCAAAGGCTGATTATCACCGCTGCCACGCCCGCCTGCATCCCGGTCATAAGATAACCGACTATCGCATACGCCTTAATCGCATCGTAAAAATAATACAATGCCGTTATAACCGCCACGGGAGGTATTACGCTGCCTATAACGGTTAACGCCGCGCCGAGCACCCCCGCGACTCTAAAACCGACCAACATGGAAGTATTCAACGCTATCGCTCCGGGAGACGCTTGCGCAAGAGCGTTTAAGTCAAACATTTCGTCGTCGGTAATCCATTTGAGTTTTTTAACGAAAGTATCGCGTAAAAGCGACAACACGACGAAACCGCCGCCGAACGCCACCATACTTATAAAAAAAGAAAACCACAAAAGTTTTAAATAAACTTTAAGCGTTTTTTTCGGTTTTGCCGTGCAAGGCGTTTCTTCTTTTTCCAAATCTTCTCTTTCTTCTTCCATAACAGTTTTTCTCCGTTCTTATTAAAAATATTATGCATTTAATCAAATACAAAGTTCCCGCCGCTCCGACTACGGGGTAAACGTAATCCACTATGTTTTTAAGTCCGAGCCGAGAACAAACGAACGTGCTTAAACCAAGCAACGCCACGCCCCGCGCCCCGCCTTTTCTCCGTGCCGCCGAATATAACGGATAATAAGCGGAAACCAACGACGAGGTCACCGCCGCCAAAACGCAAAGCGTGTACACGCCGATATACTTACCGCCCTTTAAGGCATCGTATAGAGGCATTGCCGATTGAAAAGTTCCCGCCGTTTTCACTACGCTTAAAATCAAAAACGCTTGAACGAACAGCGCCGTAGATACGACGGCAGCCGAAAGATATAAAAATTTTTTATTCTTTTTTCCTGCCACGTCAACTATCGCGGGCAAATTTATAAAACAGTTCATCGCCACGTACAAAACCGTTTCTACGCCGCCCGTAGAAAAAGCTTCCGCGCCCGTAAAAGAGAAATTTCCGTTTACGAAAACAAGAACGTTTACCGCAACGATTATAACGGGGACTAAAACGATTGAAATTTTTTCCACTCCCCGTATTCCGTAACGCGAAACCGTAGACATAACGATTATCGCCGCAAAAGACAATATCGGAAATCCGTTAAAAAAAGTTGTACCGTTACCGACCTCGTCCAGAACGGCAAGAAGCCCGCAAACGGAAACGAACGACGAAAAATATACGGCGTAATCGAAATATTTACTTCCGTTTAACAGGCTTTTATTAAGAGAAGACAGCGTAACGTATCTGTTGCCGAGCGTATACAAAACCGACAAGCATAAAAAAAAGCCGACAGCCGTAAAAATTAACGGAAAGAAAAAATTTTCACTCCCGAAAAACCCAACGAGTTCGCGCCCCGATATAAACCCCGCGCCGATAACCGAACCGACCGTTACGAAAGTAACGGCTAAAACCTCAAAAAAACCCTTCACGCTAAATTTTATGTGAAAGGTTTTATCTATATACTATTTGTGTTTTTTTGACCCGATTATTTTTTTATACGTTTTATCGGTTGAAAAATCTCTCTTTACCGTACACTCTCCGCCGAGAACCTCAATCGCGAAGCGCAATTCTTCGAAGTCGTTATAATTTATTTTATCGCTTTCCGCACAAGCCGATAAATACGGCAAAGCCCTTTCGTCACCGTATTTTGCCAAATAACCGGCGTATAACGGTATGTTTTTAGGGTGTTTAACGAATTCGTTTATCAAAACGTCGAAAATTCTGTCGTCTTTTCTTGCGTGCGACAAAATTTCCACCAAACAAACTTTTTTATCTTCGGAAACGTCGTTTGCGTTGGCTAAAATTTCCTCTTTGCAAAGGTCCGCAAAGCCGCAAAGAATTTCCGTAGCAAGTTCCCTTACGGCTTCGGAATAGTCCCAAAGCACGAATTCAAGATACCTTTTAACGGGTTTTGCCGATTTTTTTTCGTTAAGAATATTCATCAAATACAAAAGGTATTCTTCCCCGTTATCGCAAAGTAATTCTTGACTTAAAACGTCTTCGCAATCGACGGCGTCGGTAAGAGCCTCGCACAAAAAATCCGAAACGGAAACGCCTTGTTCGAGATGATTTTTAAGACAATCGGCAAGGTCTTTTGCGTCGAAATTTCTGTAATAAGAGTTAGGCGTTTTTCCGTCCAGTTCGGCAAGCGCTTTATCTCCGAATTCCGAATATAATTCGGGAATACGGTTTTCGATTTCTTCGGGCTTAACCTTACCTACGTTGGAATAAACGTAATCCGATATGTATTTGTCGAAAAGCGAATCTATGTCTATTATTTTAATCTTTGCTTCCATCGTAATATTCCTTTAACGTTTTATATTTGTTTTTGCTTACGTTGAATATCTCGCAAATATTTTTTTCGGTAAATCTTTTTTCCGTTTTCGTAACGCTTAATATCAAAGCGGCTATTTCGTCTTTGCTTACGGAAGAGATGTCCAAACTATCGCCTATTTTAGAAAAAACTTCATCGGTAGATTTTGCCAAAGCCGAAAGACAGTCGCCGTCGATAAAGACAATTCTCGATATACAAGTTGCATACGCGCAAAAATATAGTCCGCCGTTTACGGATTTTTCACAGGAAAGTCTGCTTGCCTTAAACGACGATAAAAAATCGTTTGCAATAAGGTTATACCGTTTTTTACTGCCTTTTGCCACCAAAACGTATATTATAACCCTTTTAACGTCCGCTTCCACGGAAACGTTCATAAGCGCGGCGGAAAGAATTTCGTCGGCGATTTTGCAATCGGCTTTTGCCAAAACGAAAGCGCAAAGTTTTGCCGTTTGATTATCGCCGTCCACAAGTCCCCAATCCAACAAATCCGCTACGCTTTCTTTTTTTATTTCAGAGCGAATTTTTGCAAAATCTTCTTCGTAAAGGGCTCTGATTCTTTTTATACGCGCCGTTTCCTCGCTGCGAGGAAGCAAGTAAACGTATTTTAAGGGAATAAGCCGCCCTGCGTTAGCGCCGTCTTTAAGTTTTTCGGCAAGTCGATAATAATAATTATAACAGTGATTAAACGGGTCTATTTTAATTACGGTCGAAAATTCTCTTTCCGCCCCGTCGTAATCGCCCGTATTCAGTCTTGCAATACCTGAAAAGAAACGCATCGTAACGTCGTACGGGCGGTCTTTAAGCAAGATATCCAAATACCTAATTCCCGTTTGATGCTCTTCGTTTTCCAAAGCGCAAGAGGCGATTTTATAATTATCTTCCTCCGTTTCGGGTTTTAATTCCAACGCTCGTAAAAAGTAATATCTGCTCTTTTCTTTATCTCTTTTATAGGCGTACATACTCGAAAGGTTACAACATACCGAAACGCTTTCGCCTTTCTCCTTTACGAGTTTTTGACAAAGTTTAATAGCCTCGTTCACGTCTTCTTCGAGAAATTTAACAACGGAAAGTTCGGAAATCGCATCGTAATATTCGGGTGCACCGTCGGGAACGCGAGAATATAAATCGGCAGCCTTTTCGTATTCGCCCGCAACGACCGCTTTCTTCGCCGTTTCCATTATAAACGAGTTGTCGGAACGTTCGTACGGATAAACTACGCGGTAGTGTTTACGTCGGTGTGGTATAAGCGCAAAATTTTCCAAAATTTCCGCGTCTAACCCGTCTTGACGAATAACCCTCTCTATTTTAATTTTGTCGTGTAAATAAAAACCGGCAGTCATAACGTTGCCCATATAATAATAATTTACGGCGAGTTCTCCGTAAGCAACGGCTCTTTTATCTTTGGGGGCGATTTCAAGATAATAAAACCAGTATTGATTAGATAATTCGTATAAACTCATATCGGCGTAAATATCCGCGATATCCATTAAAACAGCAAGATTATTTTCTATTTTTAACGCAGTAAACAAATAGCCCAACGCACCGACTAAATCGTCCTCTTCCGCGCGGCGTTCTGCAAGTTCTCTGTATCTTTTTATTCCGTTATCGAACTGTAAAACGTTATCTTCCATAATCTAAACGAACAACTTGTCCGCATCCTCTTGTGTAAATCTGTAAACCTTGTCGCAAAATTGACAAGAAACTTCGACTATTCCTTTTTCTTTTATGATATCGTCGACTTCTTTTTTGCCGAGCGATATTAAAATTCCTTCGATATACTCTCTACTACAAAGACACTTATATTCAGGATACAATTTTTCGTACGTAATATCACCGAAATATTCTTTCACGAGCGTATCTATCCCTTTTTCTTCTATAATAGAGGAAAGCGAAGAAAGAGAGTTAATTATCCCTTCCGCCTTAACGAGATACTTTTCTTCCGCGTTCGGCAGCGCCTGAATTATAACACCGCCAGCACCGACGCAAGAACGGTCTTTACCGATTTTTACGCCCAAAGCCATTGCGGTCGGCGTTTGTTCGCTCATAGCGTAATACGCGGTAAAATCTTCGGCGATTTCTCCGCTTACGAGCCGGCAACTTCCGGAATACGGTTCTTTAAGTCCCATACTGCGAACTACCGTAATTCTTCCTTCCTTCCCGACGCAACCACCTACGTCTAATTTGCCGTTGCTTTTTAACGGTAACTCAGCCTGCGGATTATCGATATAGCCGCGCATACACAACGCGCCGTTTCCGCAAACGGTGATTTTTCCGCCTACGCCGTTACCGGCAACCGTAACGTACAGTTTATCGCTAACGTTTTTAAGATTTGCCGACATAAAAGTACAAACCGTCATCGTTCTACCGAGAGTGGCGGCGGCAAGCGGCGACAAGCCGTGAATTCTTATAGCGTCGTTAACCATATCGGTAGTATCGAGTACCGACAAAGTTAATTGATTTTCGAAAATAAGCGATTTATAATATTTATTCAAGGTGAGCTTCTCCTAATTCGGGATGTTGTGCAAGCGGCAAAGCGTCGGCTTCTCCTTTATACAACAATTTTAAAAGTATAGGCGCAAGCAAAGAACTTACCAAAACCAACAAAACCACTATCGCGCGGTAACGCGGATCAATTAACGTCGGTATACCCTTCTCCGTAACGATAAGAGCGACTTCGCCGCGCGCAATCATTCCTATGCCTATACGCATACTGTCTTTGTTACCGAACCCGAAAGCCTTTGCGAGTCCGCCGCAAGCGATAATCTTCGTTGAAATCGCAACGGCGACGAACGCTAACGCAAACCAAAGAACGTCAAGACTCATATCGGTAAAACTTATTTTTATACCTATGCTTGCAAAAAATATAGGCGCGAACAAAACGTAAGAACTTATCGTTACCTTTCTGTCAACATACTGCGCCGAGGCGTGATTCGTAGACAATACCACGCCCGCTATAAACGCACCGGTTATATCAGCCACGCCGAAAACCTTTTCCGCGACGTAAGCGTACAAAAGACATACCGCAATGGAAAATATCGGTATACGCCTCGTATGAGGAGTCTTTTTTTCTATATACTTAAACAGTTTGGAAATAGCGATGCCCGCGCCGATTGCAAACACGAAGAACGCAAGAATCCAAAGCACGGAAATAACCGGCAAGTTATTCGGATTGATTGCCGTTAACACGGGCGACGTTTTTTCACTCGTCCCCGCAAGACTCAACGCTACCGATAAAACGATAATACCCAAAACGTCGTCGATTATAGCGGCGGACATTATTATCGTGCCGACCTTCGTTTGCAGTTTACCGAGTTCTCTTAAAACTTCTACGGTAATACCGACGCTCGTCGCGGTCATAATAACGCCTATGAACAACCAACTGAAAAATCCTTTCTCCGGCAAGAACAGTGCGCCGAGCCCAGTACCGGCAGCCAAGGGCAGAAGCACGCCGCCCAAAGCGATAAAAAAGGAAATTTTACCCGTATTTTTAATATCGTTCAAATTAGTTTCCAAGCCTGCCGTAAACATAACGAATATTACGCCGACTTCCGCAAAAGCTTTGAGATAGGAGTTTTCCGATATGGGGAATATAAGCCCTTCCACGTCGAAAAACAGTCCCCACACGGCAGGGCCTATCAAAATCCCCGCGACGATAAAACCGAGAACTTGCGGAAGTCCGAGCCTTCTCATCAATATTCCCAACGCTTTCGTAGATATAAGAATTATTGCAAGTTGAAACAAAAAATCAACCACACCCGAATCCATAATTTTCTCCTTGACCGTAAAACGGTACGTTGTTTACCTAAAACAAGACCCCGAGTACAACCCGACGTCTTGCTCTTTTAACTAAAATCACTTTTTGCCTTTACGCTTGGAAAGTTCTTTCTTTGCCGCTTCGATACGTTTTTCTCTTTCGAGCCTATCTTTTTCCATTGCCTTTTCTTCTTCCGTAGGCTGGAATTCAGGGTCGTTCTTATGCTCTTCAACGTACCTTTCGTTGTCTTCGTAAAGGATTCTTCTGCTTTCGTTAAGTTTCTCTATGTCGTTTCTGTTAAACGATTGCGGAAGTTCCGCAAGTTTAAGTTCGTCGTCGGTTATAGGCTTTATAGGTTTGGAATTTAACGAAGACCGCATCCCCATTGCAAGTTGGTCTCTGTATTTTTGCAACGATTCCGAATCGCTTTCTTTTATTTTTTCGTAAATACCCCTGTTCTTTTGTGCACCCGGGACTTTATCGTTTATAAACTTATCGTATGCCCAATGGCAGAAATCCGTCCAAACGAGTAAGCAATACGAAAAAGAAAACAAAATCAACAATATATAACCTATCGAAGTAAAAATGCTACCGAGTAAAATAAGCGCGATAGGAAGCAATGCGAGAAAAATAAAGAACACGCTGTGCGGGAACAACCCCACCGTAAACAAAAACGAATTTTTAATAAGCTGACCGAGTTTTAATTTGTAAGTTACGCACATGGTAATCATATGAAACGTCATTATGGTAACCAACACCAACACTACGTACGTTGCGACCTTCGACACTATCATAACCCATTCGGGAGCGGTACCCATCGCCAAAATCAGGTCAGAAAAAGAAAGCGAAATTTCCGAAAGATAGAAAACCACCGAATAAAGCAATCCGACAACAATCATTATGCCCACGTTTTGTTTTATTCCTCTCCAAAAATCGTTGGCGACGAATATACCTTCCGTCCAAATCATATTTCTTATAACGTACGCGCCGCCCGAAACGCCTACCGCCGCAATAACGACCGCAACGGGTAAAAACAAAAAACTGATTAAATTCACGTCAATCATAATCGACTGCGAATACCCCACGAGCGAAGTAGCCGCTTGATAGCCGACGCCGAACCCTTGCGCAAACGGACCTATCGAGCCGTAATTTATTATTGCAACGTTCCTCATAAACAAAAGCGCAAGCAAAGGTAAGAAAAAAAGCAACATCAACAAATTGATAACGACAAGTTTCCAAAATCTGCCCTTGAAAATATCCCAGAACAATTCCCATCGGTTAGAAGGAAGCGACGCTCTTGCATAACCTTCGGATTTTTCCGACCCCATTATCAGTCTGTTAATCAAACCGCCTTTCTTTTTTTGAGCCATAAATTAAAATTCTCCCGTATCAAGGTATCGACACTTAAAAAAAGCCGAAAACACCTTTCGTTTTCATAATACATTTATATAGTATACTAAAATTGTTTTTTTTACAAACAAAAATCGCTCTTTATTAAAAAAAAACTTTACTTTTTATTTTGCTTTTGTTATATTATAAAGTAAATTACAATATTTTGTAGGGAGTATTTTAAAAAAATGAAAAAGTATAACGTAGCCGTCGTCGGCGCAACAGGTATGGTTGGCAGAAAGTTTTTGGAAGTTTTAACCGAAAGGCAACTTCCCGTTGAAAATTATTATCTTTTCGCCTCTGCTAAATCGGCAGGCACCGAAATCGACTTTATGGGCAAAAAACACACGGTAATCGAACTTGCCGAAAAAAATATCGTCGATAAAAAAATCGACATCGCGCTTTTCTCCGCAGGTGGCGACGTAAGTAAAGAATTCGCGCCGATTTTCGCAAAACACGGCGTTCTCGTTATAGATAACTCTAACGCTTGGAGGCGCGACCCAAACGTTCCGCTCGTAGTACCCGAATGTAACGCGGAAGATATTTTATGGCATAAGAACATAATCGCAAACCCCAACTGCTCCACCATTCAGGCGGTAGTCGCGTTAAAACCGTTGCACAAGGCTTTCGGCATCAAAAGGGTAATTTACTCTACTTATCAAGCGGTTTCGGGCGCAGGCGTAAAAGGGTTTAACGATTTGAAAAACGGAGTCAACGGCGTTGCTCCTCAAAAATTCCCTTACCCCATCTTCGGCAACTGTATTCCTCACATAGACGTTTTCTTGGATAACGGTTATACGAAAGAAGAAGATAAAATGATTTTCGAAACCAAAAAAATATTACGTGACCAAGATATGAAGGTTACGGCTACCTGCGTTCGCGTTCCCGTTTATTACGGACACAGCGAATCCATCAATATCGAATTCGAAAAACCTTGCACGGTCGACGAAGTAAAAGCAGTCCTCTCAAAAGCGGAAGGCGTAGTTTTACAGGACGACCCGTCTACGTTGACTTACCCCATGGCTATAAACGCAGAAAACAAAAACGAAGTGTTTATCGGTAGAATAAGAAAAGACGAAACGGTAGAAAGCGGAATAAATTTATGGTGCGTAGCCGACAATATAAGGAAAGGCGCGGCGACCAACGCCGTCCAAATTGCGGAAAAGGCAATCGAACTCGGTGCAGTAAAAGACCAATTAAATTGATTAAAGGATTTTTTTGACAATGAACAAAATTATTTTCAAAGGCACGTGTACTGCCGCGGTTACTCCGTTTAACGAAGACGGAATCGACTACGTTTCGCTCGGCCGTCAAATCGATTATCAAATCGAAAACGGTATCGACGCTCTTTGTATTCTCGGTACGACGGGCGAAGCGCCTACCGTTACCGACAGCGAGTACGAAAGTATTGCTAAATTCTCGTACGATAAAATTGCGGGACGAGTAAAATTTATTCTCGGTTCAGGTTGCAACTGTACTAAAAAAGCCATAGAAAAAAGTCAAACGGCGCAAAAAATCGGTGCGGACGGACTTTTGGTAGTTACGCCGTATTATAATAAATGCACGCAAAAAGGACTCGTTAAATATTATCGCGATATAGGCGACAACGTCGATATACCTATACTCTGTTACAACGTTCCCGCTCGTACGGGCGTAAATATTTTACCCGAAACGATGGAAGAAATCGCAGAACATAAAAATATCGGCGGCATTAAAGAAGCCTGCGGCAATATGGAGCAAATTTGCGAAACCGCAAGAAGAATAAGAGGAAAAACCGCATTGTATTCGGGTGACGACAATCTTAATTTAGCAATGCTTTCAATCGGCTCTATGGGGCTTATATCGGTTGCTTCTAACGTTGCGCCGAAGGAAGTCGGAATGGTTGCAAACCTCTACTTCGAAGGTAAGAACCGCGAAGCAACCGCTTTGCAGGAAAAACTCCTCCCCCTTATCGACCAAATGTTCACGGAAGTCAATCCTATTCCCGTAAAAAAAGCAATCGAACTTCTCGGGCTCGGCAAAGGCATAGTAAGAGCGCCTTTAACGGAACTCGAACCCGAACACACTTTAACGCTTATAAAAGTTCTTAAAGATTTCGGTTTTTCGGTTAAGGAGTAAAACATGGTTAAAATTTTAATTAGCGGCGCGCTCGGTAGAATGGGCAAAAAAGTTTTCGAAGCCTGCCAAAATAACGAGCAGACAAAAGCCGTTTGCGGCGTCGATTTAATAGAAGATTTTTCAAATTCGGATTTTCCGATATATTCGTCTTTTTCCGCGGTTAAAGAAAACCCCGACGTTATTATAGATTTTTCTTCGCCGCTTAACCTTAACGATATTTTGGATTTTGCGACCAAAAACGGTATTCCCGCCGTACTTTGCGCTACCGGTTATGACGATGAAAATCTTAATTCGATAAAAATAGCAAGCAAAAAAACGGCAATCTTCCGTTCGGCAAATATGTCGCTCGGCGTAAACGTCCTCATAGACTTGGTTAAACGCGCGGCAAAAACGCTTTACGGCTTCGACGTGGAAATAGTAGAAAAGCATCATAACAAAAAAGTCGATGCGCCGAGCGGCACGGCTCTTATGCTTGCCGACGGTATAAAAGAAATTCAAAAAGACAAATATTATACTTACGGAAGGAACGGAAAAGTCGGCGCACGCGACGTTCGTGAAATCGGCATACACGCAATCCGCGGCGGCAATATCGTAGGCGAGCACGACGTTATATTCGCAGGCGAAAACGAAACTTTAACGTTTTCTCACCAAGCAACCGACCGCGGCGTTTTCGCTAACGGCGCGGTAAACGCCGCAATCTTCTTGGCGAATAAAAAAATCGGCGTTTACGATATGAACGACCTTTTGCGTGAACAAAATGATTAAAGAAAACATCGCACGTGTTTTAAGCGAAATAAGTTCGGGTAACGACCTCGGCGAAAAAATAATTTTGGTGGGCGCAACCAAAACGGTTGACGCGGCTACTATAAATTACGCTATCGAAAACGGATTAACCGTCGTTGCGGAAAATCGCGTACAGGAGTTTAGAGAAAAAAACCAACTCGTAAAAAACGCCGACCAACAGTTTATAGGGCATCTTCAAACAAACAAAGTTAAATATTTGGTCGGTAAAGTTTCGCTTATACAGTCGATAGACAGTTTTCACTTGGCAAAAGCCGTTTCCGACGAATGCGTTAAAAAAAATCTGTACCAAAACGTTCTCGTCGAAGTCAACGTCGGCGGCGAACTTTCAAAAAGCGGATTTACGACGCAAACGGCGATAGACGGCGTAAAGCAAATCTCCACCCTGCCACGTGTATGCGTAAAAGGGCTTATGGCGATGCTACCGCACGTTCATGACGAACGATTGCTTGCCGATTTATGCAAGCGTATGCGCGACTTATACGACGTTTTGAAAAACGACGGCTTTCCTTTCGAATATTTATCCGTAGGTATGAGCGCAGATTATAAAATCGCAATACGGAACGGCAGCAATATGATAAGAATAGGAAGCGGAATTTTCGGAAAAAGAAATTATGAGGTTAAATAAATGGGTATGTTCGATATATTCGGAAAAGAACCGAAAGCAAAGACCGAACGGAACGGTCGCGATTACTTTTCCGAGGACAAAGTTAAAACGGAATCGCACAAAAAAGGTCCTGTTGCGGTATTCAGTCCGACAAGTTACGATGACGTTGAAAAAATTATAGACGCCGTTAAAACCGGCAAAACGGCAATCGTTCACTTAACGGACTTAAAGACGGAAACCGCCATACGCGTATTAGATATGCTCTCGGGTGCGATTTACGCTTTGGACGGCGGAGTTTACGAAATGGAGAAAAACATATTTATGTTTTCACCCACGGGCGTAGAAGTTTTATAAACACCCTACACGGCTATCGGAATTTTTTCAGTAGGCTTAAAACTAAATGCCTTACGGCGAAAAATTTGAAAACGTTAACTCATTCAAAATCACACGAATATTTATTACTACAAAATATAACTTTAAAATCAAAACCGAGTTCGGCGTTTAACCGAACTCGGTTTTGATTTTACTGATTTTTTTACAAACTTTCGGGTTCACGTTATATAGCCTTCGTTTTTTAGTAAACCTTTTTATAATTTTTGAATTCGGTAAACTTTCTTTTGCCCGTGCCCGCCGAATATTTTCCACTCGCCTTCACCAAACCTTTGCAACACGGCGGAACGTTCTTTCGAACACAGTTTTGCGTCGGTATCTACCGAAGTCATTAAAATAGGCGCGTACCGATTATATTCCGCTTGTTTCGGCGTGAGGTCGGAAAGATTTATAAAAACGTCGCCCGTAAACGCCAATTTTTTATCGAAATCTATCAAAATAATTTCGCCCGATAAATGTCCGCCCTTTCCCTCGTAAACCTCGAAATTAAGTTCGCCGACGTTATACATCCCAACCTGTTCTATCGGTAAATTCAACCCCGATTTATTCCACGACGGTTTGATTTTTTCCTTTTGAACGGGTTTATACTCCATAAGTATTTTGCAAATATTAACGTAAGGTTTATGCAAAGGATTAGTTTCTCTAAACCCGTCTTTGCCGTCAAACTCGGCGTATAGACAATCCGCCGTACGACGGCTGACCAAGACTTCGTCAAACTCGTTAAGAAGTCCGCAATGGTCTACGTCGGCGTGGGTAACTATTATTTTTTCTTTTTTCTCCTTAAATCCGTTCAGAATTTTTCGGAAAATTTTAAGCATTTCGTTTTTATAACAAGCATAGCCCGAATCGACGAAAACTCTTTCGCCGTCGCTTTCTATTATTGCCGTATTACTACCGCAATCGGGTTCGATAAGAATAATTTTAGTCTTATCGGAAATTACGTGCTCGGTAATTCTCGGATTAAAATTTTCCCCTTTGCAATCCGACAGAAGTTCGGCGAACTTGCTTATACTGTCGAAGGTTTTATACGGAGAAAGCCCTTGTTCGTCAAGCGTTTGCATTGCAAGGTTTACGTTAACCAATAGTTCTTGCCTTTTTTCTTTCGATAGCCCCGCCGTTTTAACCAGCCCGTTAACGTACGAATCGTAAAATATAGCGTTATCGAAATTTTTTTCGGTACGGTTATAATTTATAATCTTAACGTCGCATAATTTTTCCGCTTGCGTCAAAAACGCGGTAAGCGTGCCCGCATCGTTAACGTAAAGCCCCATTTTGAATAATTGATAACCGCTGCCGTTTTCTTGCGAACTTATGAAAGATATATTTAAATTGAAATTGTTTATAAGTTCCAAAACCGCGGTAACGCTACCGGGACGGTCTTCCAAACGAAATTCAAGTAAAATTATTTTACCGTTTTCGCCGTTTGAAAGGTAACCTATCTTTTCAAGCATACGGTCGGCAAGTAATAATTTTTCGTTCTCGCCTTCAACGTCTATAAACAACGTGTGCGAATCGACCGCCTTATTATAACTTACCCTCGTTATATTTATGCCTAGTTCGGAAAAACACCTGCTCGCTTTTAGAAATGCGCCTATTTGGTTAGGCATATTCGTAACGTAAGTTTTTTTCATATTATCCGCTATATCAGAGTTTATTCCTTTGAATTTTTCCGCTTATAGTCTTAGGCAATTCATCGCGGAAAACGACGACTCTCGGATATTTATACGGTGCGGTATGGTCTTTAACGTATTTCTGTATTTCTTTTTTCAACTCCTCGCCGGGTTGAGTTCCTTTCGTCAATACGATACTTGCTTTTACGACCTGTCCTCTAACCTCGTCGGGCACGGCCGAAACGCCGCATTCCAAAACGTACGGGAGTTCCATTATTACGCTTTCTATTTCAAACGGCCCTATACGGTAACCCGAAGATTTTATAACGTCGTCGACACGCCCTACGTACCAGAAGTATCCGTCTTCGTCGCGCCAAGCGGTATCGCCCGTATGATAAAGTCCGTCGTGCCAAGCGTCCTTAGTTTTAACGTCGTCAAGATAATATTCCTTAAACAGCCCGCAAGGTATCGCTTTTTCGGTATGAATTACAATTTCACCCACTTCGCCGGGGGCTACCCTGTTGCCGTCGGCGTCTACAACGTCAACGTCGTATTGAGGGTTCGCCTTACCCATCGCACCGATTTTCGGTGTCGTGCCGTAAAGATTAGCAATCGCGAGCGTAGTTTCCGTTTGACCGAAGCCTTCCATAATTTCAAGCCCCTACGTACCAGAAGTATCCGTCTTCGTCGCGCCAAGCGGTATCGCCCGTATGATAAAGTCCGTCGTGCCAAGCGTCCTTAGTTTTAACGTCGTCAAGATAATATTCCTTAAACAGCCCGCAAGGTATCGCTTTTTCGGTATGAATTACAATTTCACCCACTTCGCCGGGGGCTACCCTGTTGCCGTCGGCGTCTACAACGTCAACGTCGTATTGAGGGTTCGCCTTACCCATCGCACCGATTTTCGGTGTCGTGCCGTAAAGATTAGCAATCGCGAGCGTAGTTTCCGTTTGACCGAAGCCTTCCATAATTTCAAGCCCCGTTGCGGCTTTGAACTGATTAAACACTTCGGGATTAAGCGCTTCGCCGGCAGTAGTCATATGATGTATCGACGATAAATCGAATTTAGAAAGGTCGCCGCGAATAAGCATACGGAGCATAGTGGGAGGCGCGCAGAAGGTAGTAATATTGTACTTTGCGAACATAGGAAGAATATCGTTTTCATCGAACTTGTCGAAATCGTAAACGAAAACCGCACCCTCGCAGAGCCATTGTCCGTAAAGTTTTCCCCAGAGCGATTTTCCCCAACCCGTGTCGGAAATCGTAAGGTGCAAACCGTCCCTTTCGCAGCAATGCCAATATTTAGCCGTAACGAAATGACCCAAAGCATAGGTATGTTTATGCGCAGCCATTTTAGGGTTACCCGTCGTTCCGGAAGTAAAGAACATCAACGCCGTATCGTTTCCGCAAGAGGAATTTTCTGAACGGTCGTATTTGCCGGAAAACAACTTATACTCCTTATCGAAATCGTGCCAGCCTTCCTTACTTCCTCCAACCATTACGAGCGTTTCTACTTGCGGACACTTTTTAGCCGCGCTTTGAGCGAATTCGTAAGTATCTCCGTCAGCCGTACAAACTATTGCTTTTACGCCGGCAGAATTAAATCTGTATTCAAAATCGTGTTCTTTAAGTTGATTAGTTGCGGGAATGGCAACCGCACCGAGTTTATGCAAAGCAACCATACAGAACCAGAACTGATAATGCCTTTTTAACACGAGCATAACTTTATCGCCGCGTTTTATTCCGAGCGAAGTAAAATAGTTAGCCACCTGATTAGACGCGCGCTTTACGTCTTTAAATGTAAATCGGCGTTCGTTCTTAAATTTATCAAGATGAAGCATTGCGAGTTTATCGGGATATTTATCGGCGATACCGTCTACGATGTCGAACCCGAAATTAAACTTATCTTCGTTTTTAAACTTAATATTTACGAGTTCGCCGTTTTCGTTTTCGGTCGGTTCTACGAACTTCTCACACACGAGTTTTTCACTCTTTTTAGCCGCCATTACGCTCTTTCTTACTACGGGTTCTTCGGTGTTATCGCCCGACATAACTACGGCGCAAAAGACACAATCTTTACCATCTACCGCTATCATACCGTGCGGAATTGACGAATTGTAATAAATGCTGTCGCCTTCGCCTAACACTTCGGTATGGTTACCGACCTGAACTTTAAGTTTTCCGCTTAAAACCAAATCGAATTCCTGTCCCGAATGCGTAGTCAAATGTATGGGTTTATTCTGTTGCGAAACAGAATATTCGTATTTAACGTAATATGGTTCTGCAAGTTTATCTTTAAACTTCGGCGCAAGGTTAGATATGTCTATTCCGTCTTCCTTCGCGGTTTCCTGTCCTTGTCCCTTACGCGTTACCGTATAAGTGGAAAGTTTTGCGGAACTTCCTTCCAAAAGTTCGGTCATTTCGACTTTAAGCGCCAAAGCGCATTTATGAATAAACGAAAACGGAATATCGGTTTTACCGCTTTCGTAAGATAGATATTGCTTTTCGTCAACGTCGGTCTTTTCTGCCATTGCCGAAACGGTAAAGCCCATAATCTCACGCAATTCCTTAATTCTCGTTGCAATCTCGGATAATTGATTCAGCGTGTTGTTTGTGTTCATAATGCGTAACCTCCTTAAATTAAACCAATTTTGTTTTGCAAATAAAAAAACCGTCTCAAAGAATTCTTTGAGACGGGTAAAATACTCGCGGTACCACTCAAATTGCAGAAAAACTGCCACTCGAAGTCAATCAACTCCTATGCCTTTACGCAGCAATCACGGAAAGTGCCTACTCGGAAAAACCTTTTGAACTTTCAGCTCGGAAGTGATAAGATTAACGTCGGTTTTTATCGAGATTGCACCGGCCTCGACTCTCTGTAAAAAAACGTTTAACGGAATCCGTCTTCGTCATCGCTTTTAATATTTAATTTATTTGAATTTTATCACTTTGAAAAACCATTGTCAAATGATTTTTTAATACTTTTTTGATTTTTTTTATTTTTTATATTCCCCAAACGAACCAAATCAACGCATAACCGCCCAACACGGCAAACAAAGTAAACGGTAAACCTATCTTTAAAAAGTCTACTAAACTCACTTTATAGCCCTCTTTGTTAAGCAAACCTATACCGACTACGTTTGCCGACGCGCCTACCGGCGTAAGATTTCCGCCAAGCGTTGCTCCGCATAAAAGTCCGAAATAAAGTAAATACGGCGACACTACGCCAACTAACGACGCCGACAAACCTTGTATTACGGGCAACATGGTCGCAACGTACGGAATATTGTCAATAAACGCAGAAACGAATACCGAACCGAATACGATAACGGTATATAGCAAGAATACGTTTTCGCTTCCGATTTTAACGAATATCGAACTTACGTCTTCGATTATACCGACCTTGTCCACGGCGGAAATAATTATAAACAAAAATGCCAAAAACAAAACCGTTGCGAAGTCAATCGATTTTACGGTATTTTTTATTATATCGAATTTAGGTTTACTTTCCTCTCCGGCTTGTTTTTTTTCAAGCGTTTTGCATCTGATAAATTCGTATATAAGACCGAAAATTCCCAAAGCAATACATATTATACCGTTAGTTATTTCGGGTTTTTCGGGTATAAACGAAGCGACCACCAAAAGAGCGATATTCAATAGCAACAGTATCGTAGGCATTATCGAAGTTACTTCGATTTTTTCGCTTTCGTATAACAGTTTTTTATTCTGCTTTTTGAATATAAATATCAGCACGGGGATGGTAACCAACGCACCAAACTCTACCGCCCAGAATATAGAAGGCTTGCCGTCCAAAAAGAAAAAGTCGAAAAAACTCATATTCGCAAATCCGCCGAGCATAATCGACGTAGTGTCGCCGACAAGCGTAGCAGCGCCTTGCAAATTAGACGATACAGCCATACAAATAATAACGGGCACGGGCGAAATTCCCATTTTTCGCGAAACCGCTATACCTATCGGCGCAAGCATCAAAACGGTTGCGACGTTATCAATAAACGCCGAAACGAAGCCGCTTAAAACGGAAATCGTTACCAACGCCACGAGTGCGTTCGGTACTTTTGAAATAATTCCGTCGGCAAGTTTATTAGGCATATTCGATTCGGTAAACAATCCAACGGTTATCATTATACCGAGCAACATAAACACTACGTTATAATCGACGGATTGAAAGGCTTCTAAAACGCTCATACGTCCGCTTACGGCACAAGACACGACTACGACGAGCGCGACACCCCCTGTTACGTACGCTTTATATTTCGGCAACGCCACTATCATAACG